>JAGWOZ010000099.1 GCA_028870715.1 Betaproteobacteria bacterium
GAACCATCTCGTGTCGACGGGCGTAGGTCAATCTGGCATGCTTATGCGTGTTCATTCGGCTGGGCCTCGGAAGTCTGGGTGTTTGGCGACTTCCAGTTTCCCAGACTCAGTCCGGATGAACCACCGATACAACCTATTGAAGCTTCACAGCTAGGCCGCCGCGGGACCAGCAAACGCTGGCTTTTCGTCGACAGCCGGTGGCGCTTGCCGCTCAGGCCGGCAGCTGCAGCGGAAGCTGATCGAGGCGGTCAAAATAGGCGGCGGCAGCCGTGGCGCGAATGGGCTCGCCGTGGTTGTAGCCGTAGGTCGCCAGCACCACGGCGCACCCGGCACCTCCAGCCGCCAACGCGTCGTTTTGCGAGTCGCCCACCATCAGGGTGTGGGCCGGGTCGATGCCAATTTGCCGGCAGGTCTCCACCAAGGGCATGGGATCGGGCTTCTTGCGCGCAAACGCGTCGCCGCCATTGACCGCGCGAAAAAAGTCCAGGAGGCGCTTCTGGCGCAACAGCTCGCGCGCATAGGCGGTGGGCTTGTTGGTGATGCAGGCGAGCACCAGGCCCGTGTCGGCGAAGCGCTGCAGGCCCTCCAGCACGCCAGGAAACACGTCCGAATGCTTGCCGTTGACGTCCGCATAGTGACGCTGGTAGGCGTCGATGGCCCGCGGATAGAGTTCGTCGGCCTGGGCGTCGGACACGTGGATGCGCAGGGTCTGCGCAACCAGGTATTCGGAGCCCTTGCCGATGCGCACTTCGACCTGGTCACGGCTGACCTCGGGCAGGCCAAACTCGGGAAGCATCCGGTTAAGCGTGGCGTGAAAGTCGCCAAGCGTGTCCACCATGGTGCCGTCGAGATCGACGATTGCGGCATGCATGGACCGTCCATGCACACTGAGCCCGGGCAGTTGTAGCTGTGCATTCATTCGCGAAATCTCCTGCTTTGCATGGCGCCGCACCCGCCGCCAGCGTGGCTCTGCCCATTCATTTGACGGACTCCAGATTGGCACGCATGGCGTCAATCACGGTCTTGTAGTCGGGTTGCCCGAAAATGGCACTGCCCGCGACAAAGGTGTCGGCGCCCGCGGCTGCGACCTTGGCGATATTGTCAGCCTTGATCCCGCCGTCGACCTCGAGCAGGATGCTGCGCCCGCTCTTGGCCGCATAGGCGTCAATCTTGCCGCGCACCAGCGCAGTCTTGTGAAGCGCCTCGTCGATGAAGCTCTGGCCGCCAAAGCCTGGATTCACACTCATGATGAGCACCAAATCCACCTTGTCAAGCACGTAGTCCAGCACTTCCAGGCTCGAGGCCGGGTTGAACACGAGCCCTGCCTTGCAACCGGCATCGCGAATGAGTTGCAGGGTGCGATCCACGTGGCGGCTCGCCTCGGGGTGGAAGCTGATGATGTCGGCACCCGCCTTGGCGAAAAGCTGCGCCAGGGCATCCACGGGCTCAACCATCAGATGCACGTCCAGCGCCACGGGTGAGCCATCGGCGCGCTTGCAATACGGCTTGATCGACTGCGCGACTTGCGGGCCGATGGTCAGGTTGGGTACGTAATGGTTATCCATCACGTCAAAGTGAATGAAGTCGGCGCCGGCGTCGATGACCGTGCGCACTTCCTCGCCCAGACGGGCAAAGTCGGCTGAGAGGATACTGGGTGCGATGCGGTATGGTTTCATGGTGGCGCGATTGTAAAAGCCCTCGATGCTCGAAAACGCCCCGGGTGTCTACAATCGGACGCACCATGAACGTCTATCAATTTTCCGTGGCTGTGACGCCCGAATTTCTGCCCGAGCAGTCCGACACTGAACAGGGTGTGTGGGCTTACAGCTACACCGTCAACATCCGCAACACCGGGAGCAAACCCGCGCAGCTCATCGCACGCCACTGGGTGATCATGGACGAAACCGGCCGCGTGGAAGAAGTCAAGGGCCTGGGCGTCGTGGGCCACCAGCCATTGCTCAAGCCAGGAGAGACCTTCGAGTACACAAGCTGGACGCGCCTGAACACCCCCTCGGGCAGCATGCGCGGCAGCTATTTTTGCGTGGCCGAGGACGGCACACGGTTCGACGCACCGATCTCCGAATTCGCACTCATGCCGCCTGGCGTGACCCTGCACTGAGCGCGCTTTCCGGCATGCAAGCCCGGCCCGGCAACAGCGCTCTGGCGCAGCTCGAGGCCCTGCTGCGCAGTGCGGATCCGGCCTCCTCGCGCCCCGAGCGCCACTTGTGGCTCATCGCCCTGCTGCACTGGCTGCGCGCCGGCCCCCAGCCTCATCTCCTAATACCCGAGCTGACCACGGAGCAGCTCGCGCCGCTTCCAGCGCCGGTGTGGCGAGCCCAGGCAGTGCTCGACGCCTTGGACGCCGACCCTGCCGCCCGCACCGCCGTGGTGGCGCTGCTGCAGCGCTTCATTGTGCACAACGACGCCACTGCGCTGCTGGCTGACTTCGGCTTCACCGCCCGCCCGGCGTTCTGGTCCGAGTTCGCCGCGCGCCTGCGCCTCAAGGTTCTGCCAGCCACACCGGACACCAGCGACTTGGCCGCCCTGTTTGGACTGCTGTTTCCCAGCGCCGATGACGCCGTCTGGCTCCTCGCTCTTCCCGACCCTTTGCTGGCGCGCATCGCCGCGCTGCTCACCGTAGAGCAGGCGCCCAACGCCCCCGCGGAAGCAGCAGGGGGCGAGGCCCCGACGCAGCGCGCCGTGCCCGATATCGCCGCGCATTGGCGCGGCGAAATTCACGAGGCCATCACGTACAGCGTGAGTCAAATTCGCGCTGCGGCGTTTTCCCCCGATCTGCGACGACGCATGCGCGCCACCAGCGAAGCCGTGGAGGATGCGGTCTCACCGTTTCGTCAACTGGCTGCCGCCTGGGAGGCGCTGCAACCGCAACTCCAATCGCCCGTCGACTCGGGTTTGCCGAAAGCGGACGCCGACGGCGCCGCGCTGCCCCAGGCGCTCACCTATTTCCGCGCGCTGCTCAGCGCCTGCGCGCAGGCCGTGCGAACCGTACCCGATCATCTGGAAGACAACGGTGTTTCGGTTGCCATCGTCTTCGACGTCACCCAGCTGGGGCGGCGCATTGCGCGGGTCGAGACCTTAATCGGCTGCTTGCTGCACGCCAATGCAGCGCGCGGGCACGCGCAGATGCTTGGCGAATTCGTGGGCATTGCCAGCCGGCGGCGCAGCATCCGCGCGCTGCTGGCGCGCAACACGTCGCTGCTGGCGCGCAAGATCGCCGAGCGCCACGCCGAAACCGGCGAACACTACATCACCCGCACGCCGAGCGAGTACCGCGCAATGCTCTTCGCTGCTGCGGGCGGCGGGCTCGTGATGGGATTCACCACATGGGGCAAACTCGGCCTTCTGGGGCTGCAGTTGCCACTCATTCCTTCAGGGTTCTGGGTCGGGATGAACTATGCGATCAGCTTCGTCGTCGTCTCGCTGCTGCATTGGACGATCGCCACCAAGCAGCCGGCCATGACCGCGCCTGCCATGGCCGACAAACTCTCCGACCTCTCCGACCGCGCGGCAGTGGAGAGCTTTGTTGGCGAGGTCGCTGCTCTCATTCGCTCGCAAGCGGCCGGCATCCTTGGCAATGTCGCCCTGGTCTTCCCCGTTGCGCTCGTCCTGGGATTGGCCATGGCCCGGCTGACTGGGCACCCGTTGCTCAGCGCAACGCACGCCGAGCACGAAATTCGCTCGCTGTCGCTGCTTGGTCCCACGCCGCTGTTTGCCATCCTCACCGGGCTTTTGCTCTTTGCCTCCAGCGTCGTCGCAGGCTGGGCGGAGAACGCCTTCGTCCTGAACCGGCTCGACAGTGCCATCCGCTGGAACCCCCGCATCCGCAGCACCCTTGGCTCTGAGCGCGCCGCGCGCTGGGCCACATGGTGGCGCAGCAATGTCAGCATGACGGCGGGCAATGTGTCGCTGGGCCTTCTCATGGGGCTGTTGCCGGCACTGCTCGCCGGCTTCGGCATTGCGTTTGCTGTGCGGCACGTCACCCTGTCTGCGGGCCTGATGGGCGCATCGGTGGCCACGCTGGGGCTCGGCGTGCTGCGTGAAGGCTGGTTCTGGTGGTCGGTGGCCGGCATCGTGGCAACCGGGTTTCTCAACGTGGTGACGAGCTTTTATCTCGCGTTTCGTCTGGCGCTGCGCTCACGCGGCATCGGCCTGCAGGACCGCCGCCTGCTCAATGCGGCGCTGCGTCGCCAATTCTGGCGCAGGCCATTGAGCTTTGTCTGGCCACCAACGGAGGCGCCATGACCCGGTCGCGCGCACGAGACGCGTGGCTGCTCGAGCGCTGCCGTGCCGGAGCGCGACGGGCAGCGCTGGCACTGGCTTGTGCCCTGCTCGCCAGCTGCGCGTCACCGCCATCTCAGGCGCCGTTGCGCTCCGCACCCGTCGCGCCCGCCGCCGCGCCAAGCGCACCGCCTGGGGCTACGGCGCCGCTCACCGGCAACGGATTGCGCCTGCAACCCGCCAGTTTCGTCGACCTGCCGGGCTGGCAGGCTGATGATTTCGGCAACGTCTGGTCGGCCTGGCTTGAGGACTGCCGCGCCCCGGTGCCTCAGCTGGCCGCGGCGTGCGCCGCGGCACGCGGCGTGGCCGCCGATGACGTCGCTGCCCAGCGCGCGTTTTTCGAGCACTGGTTCGAGCCCTGGCAAGCCGCCAGCGCAAACGGTCAGGATCAGGGGCTCGTCACCGGTTATTACGAACCGGTCTTCCGGGGATCGCGCACGCGGAGCTGGCCTTACGTCGTCCCGATCTACGGACTGCCTGGCGACCTGCTGGCCCGGCCCGACGCACCCGACGGCATCACACGCGGCCGCATCGCATGGAGCAACGGGCGCAAGGAGCTCCTGCCCTACTGGAGCCGCGCACAAGTCAGCGCAGATCCGCAGGCATCGGCCGCGCTTGACCGCAATGTCGTGGCGTGGCTGGACAGCGCCGTCGACGCGCTCTTTCTTCAAGTGCAGGGCTCCGGTCTGGTGGAGTTGCCCGACGGTCACATGCTGCGCCTGAGCTACGCAGGCGACAACGGCTGGCCATATAAGTCGGTCGGCCGCTGGCTCCTCGAGCAAGGCGAGCTCCGAGGCACCGTGACCATGCAGATCATCCGCGCGTGGGCGCAGATGCACCCGAACCGCCTGCCGCAAATGCTGGACGCCAACCCGCGCATGGTGTTCTTTCACGCCACCCCCCTGGAGCACCCGGGACGCGGCCCCATCGGGGCCATGGGCGTGCCGCTGACCCCGATGCGAAGCGTGGCGGTGGACAAGCGCCTGCTCACGCTTGGCACACCGTTGTGGCTTGCCACAACGGTTGCCGGGCAAGCCTTCACCCACCTGGTGTTTGCCCAGGATGTCGGCGGCGCCATTACGGGCTCGCTTCGCGCAGACCTGTTCTTTGGCACCGGGGACGCCGCCGGGGATGCGGCCGGGCGCATGCAATCGCCCGGGCGCATGTGGGTGTTGCTGCCGCGCAGCGTTGCGCCTTGATGCACACGTGGCACGCGTGTGACTCGCCGCGCTGCCGTAGTGGATCTTCTGGTGTAATTGCTCCAAGTCCCCTTATGCCAACCGTGCATGCCTGACCGTAGGAGAAGCCCACGATGCGCCCCCGCCCGCACACGCGTTGCACCCGTCTGCAAAATTCGCAACACCGGCTGCCCCCCGGGTGCCGGCGCCTTGGGACGGTCCTTGGCACCGTCGCGCTTGCTGCGCTGCTGGCGGGCTGCGAGACTCCCATATCCCTCAACGGGCCCGCGCCGATCGTCAACATCCCGATGAACGCGCCACCGGCTCGCGTCCCGCCCGCTGCGCGCAACACGTACAGCCCGCCGCCTGCGCCAAGCGCCCAGCCCCCCGCAGCCGAAGCTCAGCCGCTGCAGCCGACGCCCGGGATCGCCGTGCAGCCGCTGGCGCCCGAATCGGCGCCCCTGCCTCCTCCGCTCGCGCCCAGTTCACAAGCCGCGCCGCCGGCCTCAGGCACCATGGCCCCCCCGGTGGTCTCGGTATACCCGCCCGTTTCCGCGGCGCCCGCGCCGCAGCCCATGCCGCCCGCCTCCAACCCGCAACCCTCGGGACCGTTGCCGGCCAACGCCGTGCGCTTCGTGTGCAATGACGGCACGTCATTTATCGCCACGTTCGGCGACGTCAGCGTCACGCTTTCCACCGCCCTGGGCATCGTTCGACTCGACCAGACCGTCGCAGCCGATGGTGCCCGCTACAAGAATGGCGACCTGCAAGTCTGGTTCAAGGGCCGCCAGGCAACCGTGACCAACCTCACCCAAGCCGGGGGCAGCACGCTATGCGTGGAGCAGCGCTGAGCACCAGCCGCTGCGAGCACGGCCGATGGCATCGGCCGGTCTGAGCCCCCAGAAGGCCCGGCGTCGGCAGCCGTGCTCTGCAGCCGGTCGTGGCGAACTCCGGCAATCGGCCGCCTCGGATGGAGATCGCTGACTGGCGCCGTCACCCGAGGATTGCCCACGCCGCTGGCAATTCCCACAATCCGGCACTAGCATCGCGTTGCTGACGATCAGCCCGTGCCCACAAGGCGCGGAGGCGGCCCGGGCGCAACACGTTTAGGGCCAGACGCACAACCCGCAGCACGCGCTGCATGCGGCGGCCACTCATCCCCCAAGGCTGCCCACCAAGGAGACAAGTGCCATGGACGCACCCCTTCCCGAAGCGATACGCCGAGCGCTCGCATCGGTCTCGCTCGACGACAAATACACCCTTGAATCGGGCCGCGCCCTGATGAGCGGCATTCATGCCCTGGTGCGCCTGCCGATGTTGCAGCGCCAGCGCGACGCCGCGGCCGGGCTGAACACGGCGGGATTCATCTCGGGCTATCGCGGATCCCCACTTGGTGGCTATGACCAGGCGCTCTGGAAGGCGAAAAAGCTGCTTGCCGCCAACAACATCGTCTTTCAGCCCGGCGTGAACGAGGAGCTGGCAGCGACGGCGCTATGGGGCACGCAGCAGCTCGACCTGTATCCGCAAAGCAAGCAGTATGACGGCGTGTTCGGCATCTGGTACGGCAAGGGCCCCGGCGTGGACCGCTGCTCCGACGTGTTCAAGCATGCCAACATGGCCGGCACGGCACGGCACGGCGGGGTCATCGCAGTGGCCGGCGACGACCATGTCGCCAAGAGCTCCACTGCGGCGCACCAGAGCGACCACATCTTCAAGGCCGTGGGTTTCCCGGTGTTTTTCCCGAGCAACGTGCAGGACATCCTGGACCTCGGCCTGCACGCGCTGGCGATGAGCCGCTACAGCGGGGTGTGGGCAGGGATGAAGACCATCCAGGAAGTGGTCGAGTCCTCGGCATCGGTCGACGTGTCGCATGACCGCGTGCGCATCATCCTGCCCACCGATTTCGAGATGCCGGCAGCAGGCGTGCACATCCGCTGGCCGGACGACCCCTTGTCGCAGGAAGCGCGGCTGATGGACGTGAAGTGGTACGCGGCCCTGGCCTATATCCGCGCCAACCGTCTGAACCACACCGTGATCGACAGCCCGCATGCGCGGCTGGGCATCATGGCCTCGGGGAAAGCCTATAACGACACGCGCCAGGCGCTCGCCGACCTGGGCTTGGACGCCGAGGCCTGCGCGCAGCTGGGAATCCGCCTGCACAAGGTGGCCGTCGTGTGGCCACTGGAAGCTGCCATCACGCGCGAATTCGCCACCGGCTTGCAGGAAATCCTGGTGGTCGAGGAGAAGCGCCAGGTCATTGAATACCAGCTCAAGGAAGAACTCTACAACTGGCGCGAGGACGTGCGCCCGAATGTGATTGGGAAATTCGACGAACGCGAAGGCGACCGCACAGGAGGCGAGTGGAGCCAACCGAACCCGGGCGGCAACTGGTTGCTGCCCGCCAAGGCCGACTTGAATCCAGCCGTCATCGCCCGCGCGATCGCCAGCCGGCTCGAACGCCTGGGCATCCTGCGTGAAGCCGGGGTGGACGTGCAGCGCGGAATTCGCGAGCGCATGGAAATCATCGGGGCCAAGGAGCGGGCGCTTGCGGCGATGCCCATCTCCGAGAAGCGTCCACCATGGTTCTGCTCGGGCTGTCCGCACAACACCAGCACGCGCGTGCCTGAAGGATCGCGCGCGACGGCCGGCATCGGCTGCCACTACATGGTCGTGTGGATGGACCGCAGCACGACAACCTTCAGCCAGATGGGGGGCGAGGGCGTGGCGTGGGTCGGACAGGCACCGTTCAGCAAGGACAAGCACGTGTTTGCCAATCTTGGCGACGGCACGTACTACCACTCCGGTCTGCTGGCCATACGCCAAGCCATTTCCAGCCAGGCCAACATCACCTACAAGATTCTGTTCAACGATGCGGTGGCGATGACCGGTGGCCAGCCCGTGGAGGGCGGCCTCACGGTCCCGCAGATTACCCGCGAGCTGCAAGCTGAGGGTGTGCGCGAGATCGTCGTCGTCACCGACCAGCCGCAGAAATATGCCGGCGTCCACGACCTCGCGCCCAACATCGCGGTGCACCACCGCGACGAACTCGACGCGATCCAGCTGCGCCTGCGCGACGTGCCCGGCACCACGGTCATTGTCTATGACCAGACCTGCGCGACCGAGAAGCGCCGGCGTCGCAAGCGCGGTCTGATGGAGGATCCGCCGCGGCGCGTGGTGATCAACCCGTTGGTGTGCGAAGGGTGTGGCGACTGCTCCGAGCAGAGCAACTGCCTGTCCGTGGAGCCGCTGGAAACCGAGTTCGGCCGCAAGCGCACGATCAACCAGAGCACCTGCAACAAGGATTACTCCTGTCTCAAGGGATTCTGCCCGAGCTTTGTCACGGTGGAGGGCGGGGCCTTGCGCAAGCCCAAGCCAGCCCAGGCCCCCAGCGTGGATGCACTGCCCGCTCTGCCCGAGCCGGCCATTCCCGATCCCGTGAAGGCCGACCGCGCCGGCGGCGGCTGCTACGGCATCCTGGTGGCGGGCGTGGGTGGCACCGGGGTCATCACGATTGGCCAGCTCCTGGGGATGGCTGCGCACATCGAGGGCAAAGGCATCGTCACCCAGGACGCGGCCGGCCTTGCCCAAAAGGGCGGCGCGACATGGAGCCACGTGCTCATTGCCGACACGCCGGAGCAGATCCACACCACGCGCGTGGCCATGGCCGAGGCCGAGCTCATCCTCGGTTGTGACAGCATCGTGACAGCCGACCGCGAGACCCTCTCGCGCGTGCGTGAAGGCCGCACCTATGTGGCGCTCAACACCCACGGCACGCCCACGGCGACCTTCGTGCACCAGCCGGACTGGCAGTTCCCGGCCGCCGCCTGTCGAGCCGCCATCGAGCAGGCGGCAGGGGCTGGGCAAATCGCCGGGTTCGATGCCGAGGACGCTGCCGTGCAGTTGCTGGGCGATGCGCTGTATGCCAACCTCATGCTTCTGGGTTTCGCATGGCAAAAGGGCTGGCTACCGCTGCAGCGTGCTTCACTGCTGCGCGCCATTGAGCTCAATGCCGTGGGGGTCGAGAAGAACAAGACCGCCTTTGAATGGGGTCGTCGCGCTGCCGCCGACCCCCAGGGCTTTGCCGCGCTCACAGCGACCGGACAGGTGATCCGCTTCGTTCGTCGCCCCTCGCTGGACGAGGTCGTCAAGCGGCGCGTGGAGTTTCTCACCGATTACCAAAGTGCTGGCTACGCCGCGCAATATGCGGCGTTCGTCGCCCAGGTACGTGCGGCCGAGGGCCCACTGCAATCGAGCCGACTGAGCGAGGCGGTGGCGCGCTACCTCTTCAAGCTCATGAGCTACAAGGACGAATATGAAGTGGCCAGGCTGCACCGCACCCCGGAGTTCGCCGCACAAATCCGGGACCAGTTCGAGGGTGACTTCAAGCTGCATTACCACCTCGCACCCCCTTTGCTGGCAAAGCGCGATGCGAAGGGCCACTTGGTGAAGCGCGAATTCGGGACCTGGATCGGCACCGTCTTCGGCGCCCTCCGCCACTTCAAGGTTCTGCGCGGCACGGCGCTCGATCCCTTTGGCTACACGGCGGAGCGTCGGCAAGAGCGCGCGCTCATTGCGCGCTACCGCGACACCGTGAGCGAACTGCTGCGCGGGCTCAATGCGCAAAACCTTGAGCTTGCCGTGCGCATCGCCAGCGTGCCGGAGCATATTCGCGGCTTTGGCCACATCAGGGCCTATCACCTGGAGCCGGCGCTTGCACAGTGGGATGCGTTGATGCTGCAGTGGCGCCAAGGCGGATCGGACACCGGCGATGCAGCGCCGGCGTTGACCGCCGCACGTGCACAACCCGAGCACGTCTGACATTCGTCGGCCGCGCTTGGGGGCCCGGTGGAAGGTCCCGCAGGCACGGCGAGCGTGCCCCCAGGAGGGTCTTGGGGGCACGCTCTCGACGCCTCTGGCCGGGTTCGCTCCGAATGACTTGTGGGGCGTGCCGCTGCGCTACCGGCGCTCGAAGATCCAGGACGCCGCAATGCCCAGCGCAAGTCCCCAAAAGGCGCTTCCGATGCCGAACATGGTGAGGCCGGACGCGGTGACGAGAAAGGTGACGAGTGCAGGCTCGCGTTCGTCTTCTGTGCCCAGCGCATTGAGCAGGCTGTTGCCGATGGTGCCCAGCAGAGCCAGTCCGGCGATGGCGACCACCAGAGCGGGCGGAAACGCGGCGAAAACGCTGGCAATCGTCGCGCCCATGACGCCTGTCACCAGATAAAACACGCCGGCCCAGACGGCTGCGCGATAGCGCCGCGTCGGGTCGGGGTCCGCATCCTTGCTCATGCAGATGGCTGCGGTAATGGCCGCGAGATTGAATGAAAATCCGCCAAATGGTGCGAGCAGCACGCCGGTGAGACCGGTCCAGCTGATCAACGGTGACGATGGCGTGGCGTAGCCGTTGGTGCGAAGGACCGCCATGCCGGGGACATTTTGCGAGGCCATCGTGACGATGAACAGCGGCAACCCCACCCCCAGCACGACGGGTAGGGAAAACGCCGGTGAGGTCCATACGGGGTGCGTGAATGCGACGCTGATGCTGGCCACCCTGATCATGCCCTGCGCTGCGGCAACAACGAGTCCGAGCAGGAAGGTCATGGGCACGGCATAGCGCGGCAGATGACGTCGGGCGACGAGAAAGAGCCCCAGCATGAGGCTGACGAGCAGGCGCTGGTGCGCCAGGGCGGCAAAAACATCCAAGCCGAACTGCAAGAGCACGCCGGCGAGCATCGCTGAAGCCAGCGCCTTGGGAATACGTCGCATGATCTGGTCAAACCAGCCTGTCACGCCGCAAAGTGCGATCAGCGCCGATGCAAAGACAAAGGCGCCGATTGCGTCGGCCATGGAAACTCCCGCTAACCCAGTGGCCAGCAAGGCCGCACCCGGGGTTGACCAGGCGGTCAGCACCGGGCTTCGAAAATACAGCGAGAGTCCGATGCATGTCAGCCCCATGCCGATTCCAAGCGCCCACAGCCAGGACGCCATCTCGGCCGGCGAAGCACCCGCGGCACGCGCCGCCTCAAACACAATGGCCGCTGAACTCGTGTACCCGACGAGCACGGCAATGAAGCCCGCCGATACGTGCGCGGGCGAGAACCAGTTCGCGATGCGATTGCCCACCATTGGCTCCTCTGCTTTAATCTTCCACCGTGCGCTA
>JAGWOZ010000347.1 GCA_028870715.1 Betaproteobacteria bacterium
GATTTCCCAACTTGCGTTACCTTCGTATGTATTTTTGGTTGGCAAGCGGTGCGAGGAAACACTCCCTCTCCCGCCTGGGCGGGAGAGGGTTGGGGCTGATGTTACCCCGGCTTTTTCAAATGAAAGACTGTACAAATCAAGGCGTTGAATGTAGGATGATGAGAAACGGCGTGTGCATGAACGGTTTTTTCTCTGCGTTGGGACCAACCAACTTGGAGATCTGTCATGCACACGCACGCGAGAAAGATTGTACAGAACTTTGTTCACGAACACTTGAGTCTGATCCACGCGGCACGGCGCGAATTGTGGTGCGCGGCGGTAAGCGCTGTGATGGCCGGACACTTGTTGAGTCTGTCGCGGCTGGCGCGCGCGTTGATAGGTCAAAGCAACCAGAGGGCGGCGCTCAAGCGAGTCGATCGGCTGATGGGCAACCAACGCATTGGTCAGGAAGCCCAAGTTGTCGGCGCAGCACTGCTGCGCACGTTGTGCCAAGGCGGACAACCCCTGGTGATCGCGGTGGACTGGTCGGAAGTCGCTCCCGATGGGGTGTTCTGGGAGCTGCGCGCAGTCGCCACGCGTACCGGCATGGGACGAGGGCTGACGATCTATCAGCAGGTCTATCCGGAGAAGAAGCTGGGCAATGCACGCGCGGAGCGCGCGCTGCTCAAGACGCTGCACGGATGGATGCCTGCGGGCGTCCGAGTCATCATCGTGACCGATGCCGGGTTTCGCCGACCCTGGTTTACCCAGGTCGAGCGTCTGGGCTGGTCGTGGGTCGGGCGCATTCGCGCTGGCGTCTGTGTGTCGCGCGATCGCACCCATTGGGAGCAAGCCAGCGCGTGGTTTGCAAAAGCCACCGGCAAAGCCTGTCGGTGGAGCAACTGCTGGCTCACGCGCCAATTCCGCTTCTCCTGCGACCTGGTGCTGTACCGGCGCCGCGCGGTGGGTGGCAAGCGTTATGGCCGCGCCGGCCACGTCTCGACGCCGAAGGCACGACGCGAAGCGAAAGCCAGCGCTCGCGAGCCGTGGCTCTTGGCGCACTCGCCGCAACTTCGCACCTTTCGTGCAGAAGAAATTGTGGCCCTGTATGGACTGCGCATGCAGATCGAGGAGAACTTCCGCGACAGCAAGTCGACGGAATTGGGTATGGGACTGGCGGTCAGTCAATCGCGCTCGGCGCCACGGTTGCATGCGTTGCTCCTGATCGGTACCTTGGCGGCGTTTTTGCTCTGGCACATCGGACAGTTGGCCGAGGCCGAAGGGTTGCACCTGCGATTCAAAGCTACCAACCGCGTTGCCCGCGAACTGTCGATCATTACCTTGGCTAAACTCATGTGTGCCCAACAGTCACTATCGTTAACCGATATCGCAATACGGGCACTCAATCTACGGCTCGGACTACGAACATGAAAAGCCGGGGTAACATCAGCCCTAACCCTCCCCCATCGAGGGGGAGGGAATCGGCTTATCTGTAAGATTAGTGCAGCAAATCCCCAGGTCAACCCTTGTCGAGCACCTTGGCCTTCGCCCACCCGCTGGCAAAGGTCATCCTGACTTCGTCGTCAACGTTGAGCTGCGCGCTGTCGCGCACCATGACGCCGGCCGCCGTTTCGACCATGCTGTAGCCGCGTTCGAGCACCGCGCGCGGATTGAGTTGGGCGAGCTGCGCGGCAAGGCTCCTGACATCGGCCTCCAGTGTTTCGACGCGATGCGCGGCGGCGCTCGCCAGCCGCTGTGCGAGCGTTTGCTGCCGCGTGGCAAGCGCGTCGAAATCAGGGCGTATCACCAGCAACTGCCGGTACCGTTCGCGCAACCGCCACTCGTGGTTGCCGGCGGCGTGCCGCCATGCGCCGCGCAGCCGGCTTGCAAGATGCCCAAGTTGCTGCAACTGGTTCGCGATGCGCTCGCCGGGATGAGTGAGCCGCCGCGTCAGCACGTCGAGCTGCTGCATGCGGCGCTCGAGCGCGCGCTCGATCAAGCGCGCCAGGCTCTGATAGAGGTGGCCGATCTCCTGGCACAGGTCGTCGCGATTGGGACTTGCCATCTGCGCGGCCGCGGTCGGGGTCGGCGCGCGCG
>JAGWOZ010000100.1 GCA_028870715.1 Betaproteobacteria bacterium
GAAACTCGGGTTGCCTTGCGCGCACTTGAGCTTTGAATGCCCCAGACGCTTGTCGTGCATTGCGCAATGCTATGCGAAAAGAGCCAAAGAGCGCGCCCTCCGCCAGGGCGCCCTAGATGGACCGATGTTCGAGGGTTGATCCCCGCGGGGGTTCCTGCGGCTTGTCGAGCGCCGCGGCTTCGACGTATCCATAGTCCATTGCTTTACGCAACCAAGATGCCGTTTGATCATCGTCTGCTACGGTCACTCCAATTTGGCAAAGCATTCCCAAGCGCAATTGGGCAGGGCTACAACCTTGCTCGGCGGCTTTGCGCAACCAAGTGGCGGCCTGTGCCAAATTCTGGGTCACGCCTCGCCCTTCCTGATACAGCACGCCAAGGCGGTATTGCGCAGATCCGCACCCTTGCTCGGCAGCCCGGGTAAACCAGAACGCGGCCTGCCCGAGATCTTCAGCCACGCCCAGGCCCTGTGCATAAAGATCGCCCAAGTGATACTGCGCCGTGCTAAGCCCCTGCTCGGCAGCCTCGCGCAGGAGGCCAAACGCCCGTCTGCAATCCCTTGTAACCCCCTGCCCGTTCTTGTACAGAAGACCAAGGCCACTTTGCGCCCTCGCATAACCCTGCGCGGCTGCCCTGCCAAACCACGACGCCGCCTTCACGAAATCTTGCACAACACCGTTGCCTTGCTTGTAGAGGGCCCCCAGGTGATATTGGGCGGGGACATTGCCCTGTTGTGCCGCCTTCAAGAACCATGAAACCGCTAGGCCATAGTCGCGCATCGCCTTGCAATGCAAACCCATGGCTAACGCTTCATGTTGATCGACTGTTAACGCGCCGGGTTTCGCGATGGCGAGACGATTGGGATCCTCGGTTGCTGGTGAGTCCGTCAATGGCATCTGGTCTGCATGCATGATCAAGCCTCCTTGCTACGTGAGCTTTGTCTCAAAAGACCCAGCACCGGTTCCACGACTCAACATAAGAGTAAGAGCATAAGAGAGAGCATGCCAGGATGCTCGTTAGCTGATGGACATGGTGCCCTTGGGCCCGCTATCCAAGCAACTCTTGTACCACTCAGCGCTTTCCTCTTTGAATCAATGCCCTTGGCCACATCTGTGCCACATCAGCCGCCACCGATCGCCAAATGCCCTGCAAAAATGCCCTTTGCTGTCGCCGCTGCGGGACAGCAACATCATTTCGTTCGCAAGTCCTTGTAATTCAAGGAATTTTTTGTCGCAAAAGCCCGACGAAAGGATTCTTTTCGCAGGGTACGTGATGATCTCAGCTTTGCCGCAGTTTCACAACCGATTTCTAGGCCAAGACGACGTGGCCGCGTTTCGGGCGCTGCAAGTGATGCGCTGGCAACCATGAACCTTGGCGCAAATGAACTCTCCCGCCGCTAAACGCATGGCGTTGTCGCGGGGGTTTCGCGGGTCACAGACTTGGACTTGCCCCGTTGCCGTGGCAGAGGTTTGGGCCTCGCCGCCACGCCCGTCCCAGGCGTGTGCGCATCGATGAGAACCACCGACGCACTGTTCTGGTCGCGTTGCATGACGTGACCGCAATGCGGACACGCATGCTCGCGCTGCGCCAACGTCTTGGGCACGATCTCCCAACACGCCGCGCAGCGCTGCGACGGTTTGAGTTGGCGCGTGTTACTCAAATGCAGTCGCGTACCAGCTTCTTCCGCTTTGTACGCGAGCATGGGATGCGCCATGCCGAACCACGCCGAGAGCATTTCTCGGTTGAGTCCGGCCTTCTGCCGCACGCGCCGCCCCGGTGCTTCCACCGTGCCTTTCGCACTGCGGCTCATATTTTTCGGGTCCAGTTGCTCCGTCGCCAGGACCGCGCATTGCTGCACCATCCTGGTCGTCTCCTTGTGCACGAAGTCCCGGCGCAGATTGCCAATGCGCTCGTGCAGCCGGGCGATGCGCCGGCCCAAGCGCTTGAAGCGCAGCGATCCTTGGCGCTTTCTGGCGCGTTCGCGCTGCGACGCTGCGCGTCGGGCCGGGCGAGGAAGGGGAATGCGCGGGCATGTGTTCAAGCTTGCAATCGCATCAGGCAGGGCAGTCCAGTGAACTGGCACAAGCATCGCCCCGATGTCTTTCGTCGATTCAGAAAATGTCTGCCGAGTCAGCGCCGTGCTGGGCGGCACCAGGCACCAGGGTCCATCGCAACACCCATCGAGGCACGCGCCGTGGCTCTTGCCCGACAAATGTTCTTCGAAGATTGAAGGCCAGTGAGCCCAACTCAGCCATGCACCTTGGTCGCGATCATCGGCGGCTTATCACGCATGAGGTCAAGCCATCTGCGGGCGGCTTGGGAGAGATAGGCCCCTCTGAGCCAAGCCAGATCGATGCGCCATGGAATTTCCGGATCGACCAGAGACGACACGGAAAACTCTCCGGGTCCAAGGCTGTGAAGCTCCGATTTGGGCAGCAGTGCAACGCCAACACCGCTGCGAACCAGTTCATGGATGAAGCTGATTTGTCCACTGCGTCCCGCAATCTTCGGCGTGAACCCGCACTGCCGACACGCTGCCTCAATGCGTTCATTGAGCATGTAGGGCTCGAGAAACATGATCAACGGTTCCTGCGCGAGCTCGGACAATCGCACCGTATCGAAACGCATCCAGCGCGAGCGCGCTGGCGCCAGGAGCGCCAGTGTGTCGTCGATGAGCATGACATGATCAAAGCGTGATTCGTCCAGTGGCGCGAGCAAGCCCCCCAGTTCCAGCTTCCCTTCAATTAATTCCGCTTCGATCGCCCTAGATCCGTCCTCGAAAAATTTCAGTTCGATCTCGGGGTGCCGGAGTTTGTACGCCCTGATCAGCGGCACGAAAAGATGGGGGCCCAGCGGTGGAACCCCAATGCGAAGCTCACCCCGCCGCGCCTCCTTGAGATCGGCCAGTTCGGCATGGATGTTGGCTGCTGAAAGCAGCAATGCTTCCGCGTGCAGAAAGACGATCTGGCCCGCGTCAGTCAATCGGGACTGCCTGCTGTTTCGCTGGAGCAGCTGCTGTCCCATCTCATCTTCCAGTTGCCGGATCAGCTTGCTGACCGTTGGCTGCGTCGTTCGCAGGCTATCGGCAGCGGCGGTGAATCCTCCCGCCCTGACAACAGCGACAAAGGCTTGCAGCGCACGGAAATCCATGTCTCAAGAATTCCCTTTTGGAATGGATTCCATCATAGATCAGCATTCACGACATGGCACACAAAGGCTAACCTTTCGAACAACGTTGCCAAAAAGATCTTCATCATGCTGAACCAAGTGAAGCGGTTAATTCAGGCCTTGTTTTTTGTGGCCATCTGGCTCGTCGCTCAGCGATTCGTCACGCTCTACCACTTGCCCATCCCCGCAGCAGTGGTTGGGCTATTTTTCGTGGTCGCACTATTGCTGGCCCGGGTGGTGCCTGCGCATCACGTCGCCGCCGGGGCCAATTGGTTGTTGGGAGACATGCTTTTGTTTTTTATCCCGCCGCTGATGGCCATCATCCAGTTCAGAAGCCTTTTAGCCACTCACGGGCTGCAAATTCTTGCTGCGATCGTTTTAGGGTGCCTGACCGTGATGGTGGGCACGGGATTAATTGTGGAGCAGACCCTTCGATGGGAACGTTCACGCCAACAGGCGATGGCCCCGCGAAGCGGGGGCAAGTCGTGAGCGCCGCATCAGGTGCGCTGTATCTGCTGGCTACGCTGGTGAGCTACGCTGGCGCAAAGTGGCTGTACCGTCGGCACCGGCGGGCATGGCTGTCCCCACTGTTGGTCGCACCTGCTGTGCTGCTTGTCCTGCTCCTTGTCAGCGGATCGTCTTACGCTGTCTACGCACGCGACACTCACTGGCTACTTTGGATGCTCGGACCAGCAACGATTGCCTATGCCTACCCGATCTACCAGCGTCGGGGCCTTTTGCAACGTTACCCCGTGACGTTAATGGTGGGGATACTCGCCGGCTTGTCCCTGGGACTCCTAAGCTCCTGGGCGCTCGGCCATCTCTTGGCGCTGCCCCCCGAGATTACTCGTAGTCTTCTACCGCGTTCAGTATCCACGCCATTTGCCATCGTTGCCTCGGGATACTTTGGCGGGTCACCCGACATCACCGTGCTTTGTGTCCTTGCCACTGGCCTGTTCGGCATGCTCGTTGGCGAAGCCGTGCAGGCTTGGCTGGGTCTACGCTCCAGCATATCGCGGGGCGCATCCCTGGGTGCGTCGGCACACGCTGCAGGCACGGCGAAGGCTTACGAGCTCGACAGTGAGATTGGCGCCGTAGCAAGCCTGACGATGGTCTTTTCTGGAATTCTCATGGTCCTGCTCGCACCGCATTTGTCCGCCTTATTGGGCTGACCGGCCTCGAGCAGCCAGATCTGCGCCTACGCCCGGAAAAGAGTTGCGCTTCGAAAGCGCCCGGGAGGGCCGGCAATCACCGAGGACTCGCCATCGCCATCCCAAGGTTCACCAGTCGTCGCCCGCTTCCGGGCGAGAATTGGGCACAGCTGCGAGATCGCCAAACGGCTCGCTGCGCGCCAACCTAAAATCAGCTGCCGTTGTCAACGCAATATACGGCTCCGCAATACTCGGCTCGAGCCCGACTTCCCCACGATGACTCTCCCTCGCTTTGCCCTGCTGTTGCTCGTCGCTCTTGCGACGCAACCTGCGTTCAGTGCACCTGCGAGTGCCAATGAGGCACAGCATTGGGTCGGCTCCTGGGCAATGGCACCCCAGGCGGTTGCACAGGGCCCGGCCACACCAGCCTTCAATCGCGCTCCGGCAATCAACAATGAAACGTTGCGTCAGATCGTCGTACCCAGCCTATCGGGTGAAGCCCTTCGCCTGCGCATCAGCAACCGATATGGAACGCAAGCGGTGCATCTTGGCAAAGTCACCGTGGGGATTGCGTTACACGGCGCGCAAGTGCGCAAGGACAGCCTGCACACGGCTCGATTCAACGGCCAAGAGAGCGTATCCGTCCCGGCTGGCGGTGCGCTCGTGAGCGACAGCGTGAATCTACCCCTTCACGCAGGCGAGGCACTCGCTGTCAGTATTTACATACCCGAAGTCGTTGCGCCGGCAACCTGGCACAAGCTCGCCAGTCAAGTGAACTTCATCTCCGCTCCAGGTGACCACACGATGGATGCGGCGGGTGCATCCTTTGCACGGCGATTCACCGCTTATGTGTGGCTTGATCGTGTCGATGCCCACGTCACGCGAAGGGCATCGGCCGTGGTGGCCATTGGCGATTCGATCACCGACGGTATGCGCTCCACGCTGAATGCCAACAGGCGTTGGCCCGACGATTTATCCCGGCGCTTGCGCGCTGCGGGCCTGCGTGATGTTGCTGTGCTTAACGCGGGAATCAGCGGCGGCCGCCTGCTGCACGACTCGCCCTGCTATGGCGAAAAACTCGTGCGCCGGTTTGCCAAAGACGCGCTGGACGTGCCGAACGTGCAGAGCGTGATCGTGCTCATCGGCATCAATGACATCAACTTCGGTTACGTGCCCCCGCACCCCGGCCTGGATTGCGACACCCCGCATCGGAAAGTCAATGCAGCGGAACTGATCGCCGGCTATCGCGACTTGGTCGCAAAGGCGCATCGCCATGGGATCGCCATCTACGGGTGCACCATCACCCCGGCGGGTCTTCCGCCACTGCGTGAAGCGATCCGCCAGCAGGTGAATGCTTGGATACGCAGCAGCAAAGCATTCGACGATGTGATCGATTTTGACGCCGCTTTGCGCGACCCCGCCAGACCGACCCGATTGCAACCACGCTACGACAGCGGCGACCACGTGCATCCAAACGACGCTGGCTATGCCGCCATGGCGCAGGCCGTTCCGCTTGACTTGGTCACGGACCGGCGGCATCCCTGAGCCCCGGATGGGGCATTTGCGCAAGCCAACGGCCTAGCCTGAAGGTGGAGCAATCTCGGGGGCAACGCGCCCCTTTGACACAGTCCCCTTTAGCGTTCGCCTTCGAGACTCCACCCTCGGCAAGCTCGTCAAGTGCACCCAGAACGGGAACGTGCTGCAGTCCCGCGGCGTCAGGCTGTAGGTGACCTGAGGCGGGATCGTGAACCGATGATCGCGAACGACCGCCCCCGCCTGCTCGAGCAATCGCAGCCGCCCCATGAGCCGGCGCGAGCAAATACTTGGCAAGGGGCGCTTGAGAACCCCCAAAGCGCTGCGTCCCATCCCGGCGCAGGACCCACAGCACATAAGTCGTCCACGGCCTACTCAGCAAACGCCTCGGCATGTCCATTGGGCACTGGGCATTGGGCGGATGGAGGATCGCCCATCACCAGGCTCCACTTTCGCGTTTGGGGCATTAACCCTGGGGCGTGACAGGTGTGTCGTCACTCCCGAGCGGCTCGACAAATGCTGGGCCGAGGACTCGGTTACGAAATGAATCGGTTGCTAAAGGGCACCTACTTTTCATTCATAACTATCGCATGCATCATGGCCGTTCCGTCCACCAGCAAGCAAGGAGTTTTTCATGGCTAGAGTCCTGATTCTTTATTACAGCACGTGGGGACATGTCGAGCGCATGGCGCAGGAAATCGCCAATGGGGCGCGCAGCGTCGCTGGCGTGGAGGTCACGGTCAAGCGCGTGCCGGAGACCATGCCAGCGGAAACATTGGCGGCCATCCACGCGAAGGTTGACCAAACCGCCCCCCTGGCCAAGCCGGAGGAGTTGGCTAACTATGACGCGATCATCTTTGGCACGCCAACGCGCTTTGGCAACATGTGCGGGCAGATGCGTAACTTTCTCGACCAGACCGGGGGGCTGTGGCAACAGGGCAAGTTGGTGGGCAAAGTCGGCAGTGTGTTCGCCAGCACGGGCACCCAACACGGCGGGCAGGAAACGACCATCACATCCTTCCACACAACCTTGTTTCATCAGGGCATGATCGTTGTAGGGGTCCCCTATGCCTGCACCGAGATCATGAATATGGACGAAATCACGGGTGGAACACCCTATGGCGCCACCACACTGAGCAAGGCAGACGGCAGCCGCATGCCAAGCAGCAACGAGCTTTCCGTTGCCAAGTATCAGGGACAGCACGTGGCCAGCATTGCGAAGAAGTTGTTTGGCTAGGGGTGCTTGATCACCCACCGAATCTCTCCTGACACCTACAAACACAGGCGGTGCCTCGTGCGCCCCCTGTTGGCGCGCGGACGCCGCCTTTACGTAAGATGTCTGCCACAGCAAGGGCCCACGAACATTGGGGCTCACAAAGGGGCGGCATGACGGATGCGTCGGAGTTCGAGTACATCATCGTGGGGGCTGGCTCGGCCGGTTGTGTGCTTGCCAACAGGTTGAGCGCAAATGCCGATGTGCGCGTGTGCCTGATCGAGGCCGGACCCGTTGACGACACGCCCTGGATCGACACGCCCATGGGCATCATTAGGCTACTTCGGGGGAAACGCTATAACTGGTACTACGAGACCACGCCGCAAGCCGCGCTCGGCAACCGCCAGTTGTATTGGCCTCGAGGCAAGACCCTCGGTGGAAGCAGTTCGATCAATGCGATGATCTACATGCGTGGACACCCCTCGGACTACGACGACTGGGCTTCAGCCGGCAACGTTGGCTGGGCGTGGCAGGACGTTCTTCCCATATTCAAGCTGCATGAACGGCAGCAGCGAGGGGCCGATGAACTGCATGGAGCCGATGGGCCGCTGCACGTGAGCGATCTCGCGCAACCCAACCCGCTGAGCAGAACATTTGTCGAAGCAGGCATCCAGGCTGGCCTTCCCGCCTGCGAGGATTTCAACGGGCACAGCATGGAGGGCGTGGGCCTTTACCAGGTCACACAGCACGAGGGTAAACGCTGGAGCGCAGCACGCGCATTTCTCGATCCAGTGCGCCACCGCTCCAATCTGACTGTTCTCACGGACTGCCTGACCACCCGAGTGCACATCAAGGACCGCCGCGCCACTGGCGTACGCGTGCGCGAACGCGGGCACGAGCGTGACTTGCGCGCCCGCGGCGAGGTCATTTTGTGTGCCGGGGCGATCAACTCGCCGCAATTGCTCATGCTCTCCGGCGTCGGCCCCGGACGCCATCTTCAGGATTTGGCCATCCCCGTCCTTGTCGATCTTCCTACAGTGGGATGCAACCTGCAGGACCACCTCGACGTCACCACCATGGCACGCGAGAGCACGGCAACGGCGGTGGGCGTCGGATTTGCCGCCCTGCCCCGCCTGCTGCGAGCGTTCGCCGAGTACCGCAGCCACGGCACCGGCATGCTGGCGAGCAATGCAGCTGAGGCGGGCGGTTTTGCCCGAACCGAGAGGCATCTCAAGCGTCCAGACGTGCAGTTTCACTTTTTGCCCACGCTGTTGCGCAACCACGGGCGCGATCTCGTCTGGGGGTATGGCTACACGCTCCATGTCTGTCAGTTGCGCCCGCAAAGCCGTGGGCGCATCTCGCTCGCGTCACCCGATGCGGGCACGGCCCCGCGTATTGACCCTGCGTATCTGAGCCACCCGAAAGATCTTGGCGTATTGCGCGCCGGACTCAAGCTTGCCCGACGCATATTGGCCTCAACGGCGTGGGCGCGGTTTGGGCCACGCGAACTTGCGCCAGGCCCTGCAGTGCAAGATGACACCGAACTCGACGCCTACATTGCACGCAACGCGGAAACCATCTATCACCCCGTGGGGACCTGCAAGATGGGTTCAGGCGACGATGCCGTCGTGGACCGGTTCTTGGGCGTTCGCGGCATCGAGGGCCTTCGCGTGGCTGATGCGGCAGTCATGCCAAGGCTCATCGGCGGCAACACGAATGCTCCCAGCATGATGATCGGCGAGATGGCAAGCCGGTTCATCGAGTCCAACACGGCGCTTTCGCGCTCACCGGTGCAGGCCCCGCTCGTCGGGCGCGTCGGTTGACGTGGATATCACGCTGGCCGACTTTCCGTTCATGCGGCGCCACGCATATACAGCATAACCCGACAGCGCGTACACGACAAACAGGCCAAACAACACCAGCGGCGGCTTGTAAGCAATCAGGCCGATCAGCAGCACGATCAGGAAAAGAGTGATGAACGGCACGCTTCGCCGAAGACTCACGGCCTTGAAACTATAGAAAGGCACGTTGGTGACCATCGTCACGCCCGCAAACACTGTGATGGCAAACGCCACCCAGGGCACATGCGTGCCCCGAACGTCTGCATCCGACATAATCCAAATAAAACCGGCGACTAAAGCTGCAGCAGCAGGGCTGGGCAAGCCCTGAAAGTAGTTCTTGTCGACCGCACCGATGTTGGTGTTGAAGCGCGCGAGACGCAATGCAGCTCCAGCACAGTAGACAAATGCGGCTAACCAACCCAGTTTGCCCAGACCGTGCAATGACCACTGATACATGATGAGTGCCGGTGCCGCACCAAACGAAACCATGTCAGCAAGCGAGTCGAATTGGGCGCCGAACTCGCTTTGTGTGTGGGTCAGTCGCGCAACGCGCCCATCCAAACTGTCAAGCTCCATTGCGGCAAAAATCGCCACAGCCGCCAAGTCGTAACGCTGGCCCATGGCCATCACAATCGCATAAAAGCCGCCAAAAAGGGCTGCGGCGGTGAAGGAATTGGGCAGGAGGTAGATGCCGCGCCGCTGCCGGTGTGGCATGCGCTGCAAGTCTTCACCAGGGTCGGGAAGACCTGCGTCCAGCGAGATGTCATCGTCCGCCGCCCCGCCCCCGGATGCGCCCGCCTCGGCGCGGGCGTCCGGAAACCTAGTGACGTTGCGAATCATGGTCTGCGATCTCCGAAATCAGGCGGGTACTTATGGCGCAAACGCCGCCAGTATGGTCGTGGTGGCGTAGACCTTCTCGCCAATGGACACACGTGCAGTGGCATCCAACGGCAAATACACGTCCACCCGCGAGCCAAAGCGAATGAACCCGAACCGCTGGCCACGCTGCAGGGTGTCCCCCGGTTTGACGTAGCACAGCACGCGCCGGGCAATCAACCCGGCAACCTGAACTGCCGTGACGAGGCGCGTGTCATTTTGGATCACGACCGCGTTGCGCTCGTTCTCCAGCGACGCTTTGTCCAGATCCGCATTGAAGAACTTGCCGGGAAAATAGTTCACCGCCCGCACCGTGCCGCTGACCGGCGCGCGATTGGAGTGCACGTTGAAGACGTTCATGAACACACTGATCTTCAACGCGTCGCGCTGAGCATACGGATCGTGGGCACGTTCGATTGATACGATCCGCCCGTCAGCCGGAGACAGGATGGTCAGCGGATCCTGCGGTACGGCCCGCGGCGGATCCCGGAAAAACTGGATGACGAATATGGCAATCAACCACAGAGGCAGCGACCACCAGAAACCGGCCACGGCCCAAACCAGAGCAGACACCAAAATGATGCCTGCGATGAAGGGCCAGCCTTCACGGGCAAGAATAGGATGAGGATAGTGCATAAGCGAAGTGTAGTCGCGGGCCGATAATCACAGGCGCGGTACTGCGTGGCGGCAGGTCGCGCGAATGAAGCGGGCCCCTAAAGGTGCCGGGACGGCGTGTCCAGCGCTACCGCATTCGGGAAGAAAAGCGGCCTCGTACGACAACGCGCACAAGACCGCACAGTCCGCCCTCCACTGCTACGAGGGGCGTCGAGGTCGGATTTCCCCTTGACATCCTCTCTGCCCTTGGCTTTGGCCACCGCTTGCGCGGAAAGGGCCGAGATTCCGACGGCGCTCACTCCTGCATCAAGCCAGCATGCGTCGCTTCGGTGGGTTCCTGCTGCTGGCGGCATGACTGCACCACGCACGCCACAGGCGATCCGGGCGTGCCCCGCCCGTCTTTCCAGGATCAAGCGACAGCACAAGCGAACGCCCCGCAAGCCCGGCAAGGCTGCCGGCGGCGTCCGCGCTGCGCTTCCCGCCCTGAATGGCAAGGCTTGTCGCGCAATTGGTCAGTTTTTCGACTTGTCGACCAATTTGTTCGCCTTGATCCAAGGCATCATCGCCCGGAGTTGCTCGCCCACCTTCTCGATTGGATGCTCGGCCGTCAGGCGACGGCGTGACATCAGCGTCGGAGCGCCCGCGCGGTTTTCCAGAATGAAGCTCTTTGCATATTCGCCCGTCTGGATATCTTTGAGGGTCTGGCGCATGGCATTTTTGGTGTCGTCCGTGACAACCTTCGGGCCTGTCACATACTCCCCGTATTCCGCGTTATTGGAAATCGAATAATTCATATTGCCGATCCCCCCTTCGTAGATCAGATCCACGATGAGTTTGAGTTCGTGCAGACACTCAAAGTAGGCCATTTCCGGTGCATAGCCAGCTTCTACCAGGGTCTCAAAGCCAGCCTTGATCAGTTCAACGGTGCCACCGCACAGCACAGCCTGCTCGCCAAACAAATCCGTCTCAGTCTCTTCGCGGAAGCTCGTTTCGATGATGCCTGCTCGACCGCCGCCATTGGCCATCGCGTAAGACAGGGCCAAGTCACGGGCCTTACCGGACTTGTCTTGCGCCACGGCGATCAGGTGGGGCACGCCTCCGCCTTGGGTGTAGGTGTTACGCACGGTG
>JAGWOZ010000101.1 GCA_028870715.1 Betaproteobacteria bacterium
TTGCAAAACCTCGCGCGGCAATACCCAGCGACGCGCATGGTTGCCGTACGCTTCGGCAACGTTCTGGGTTCCAGCGGCAGTGTGGTGCCTCGCTTCGCGCAGCAAATCGCCGCCGGCAGGCCCGTAACCGTGACGCATCCGGATATCGTGCGTTACTTCATGACGATTCCCGAGGCCGCCCAACTTGTATTGCAAGCTGGACTGATGGGCGACAGCGGTGAAATCTATGTGCTCGACATGGGCGAACCAGTCAAGATCGTTGAACTCGCTCGCCTGATGATCCGGCTATCCGGCAAAAGCGAAGATGAAATTCCTGTCGTTTTCACCGGCTTGCGCCCAGGCGAAAAGCTGTTCGAAGAATTGCTGGCTGATGACGAAACCACGCTGCCGACACCCCATCCCAAAGTCAGAGTGGCGCGTCATAGCGACTTTGATGCGCAGGCCTTTGACCTCGACGCCGTAGTTGCTCGAATTGCCGCACCTGGGACAACTGATGCGCCGGCCGAGCCGAACGCCCGCCAAGTCAAGTCGCTGCTGGCTGAGCTTGTGCCTGAGTATCAGCCCCAGATCGTTGCCGCGCCAGGCCGATTGGCTTCCCACGACATGGCCGTAAGCGCGCCCGTTAATTCCTGATTGCCCATATGAGCCAACCTGTTCTCATCGCCCGCGACGTCTACAAGCGCTTCAACGGCGGACCGCAGCCGGTGGAGGTTCTGGCTGGCGCAAGCCTCGCGGTACAGGCGGCACAATCCTTAGCCATCACCGGCGCATCCGGCTCGGGCAAGAGCACGCTGATGCACCTTCTGGGCGGACTCGAGCGGGCTGATGCTGGGAGCATCGAAGTGTGCGGCCGCAATTGGACGACGTTCACTGCGGCTGAGCAGGGCAGCTGGCGCAATCGATGCGTGGGCTTCGTCTACCAGTTTCATCACCTGCTGCCGGAGTTCACAGCCCTGGATAATGTCATGATGCCGCTGCGAATCCGGCGCGAGTCGGCAAGCAGCGCGCAAACCAGGGCAAGCGAAATGCTGGAGCTTGTGGGCTTGGCTTCACGCATGCTCCACAAGCCAGGTGAGCTGTCGGGCGGTGAGCGTCAACGCGTCGCGGTTGCTCGAGCACTGGTAACCCGCCCTGCATTGTTGCTGGCTGATGAGCCCACCGGGAACCTCGACGGCGACACTGCGCAGCTGATCTTTGACCTGCTGGCGAAGGTGACACGGGAACATCGGACCGCCATGGTCCTGGTGACCCACGACCTGGAGCTCGCCAAGCGCTGTGGCACTGTGTTGCGCCTCAGCAAAGGGATACTGCAAGGCATGAGACAACCTGCGGAAATCGCCGACGAAAGCAGATAGGGTGACGCGACGGGCCAAGCGCCCTCTGCATCCCCCAGGCTCAGACCCGCTGCCCGCGCAGATACTCTCCCGCCGTGCGCAGCAGATGGTCGAGTGCCGACTGGACCATGCTATCGTCTGCTCCGGGACCGGCGGCCAGCCAGTCGTGAAACATCGCGTGCAGTTCATTGTGCGACTGCACCAGAGGGTGCTCCATAGCCAGGCCTGCCTGCACCAGCCACTGGCCAACAGGCCAGTCCTCCGGCCCGCCGTTCATCGGTAGCCTCGGCTGCAACTGCGGATAGTGCCGCACAATAAGCAGATCCATATCCAGCCCCACCAACTGCTCGGCGATACGGGTGAGCAGGCCACGCTCGATGGGCTTCGGCTCCCGCCATAGCGGCAAAGCTGCGAGCCAGCCCCCGAATGCGGTTGCCGGCATCGGCCGCGCGATACCCCAACCCTGCGCCTGGGGCACGCGCAAGGCGCGAAGCGCCTCGACGATTTCATCCGTTTCGGCGCCCTCAGCCACAAACTCCACGCCTAATCCGCGCGCCAACTGCGTGAGGCTTTGCACGAAGCGCAAATCCTGCGGCCTCTCGGCCAACCCGCGTATGAAACTTTGATCGAGCTTGATGATGTCGATCGGCAACTCTTTCATGCGCAAAAGGGACGAGTAAGCGCTGCCGATGTCGTCCAGCGCAATGCGGCAGCCAAAGCTACGCAGCTCGGCGAGGCTCTCCTGTGCTGTGGCGAACGAGAGAAAATCGCTGTGTTCAAGAATCTCCAGCACGATGCGATTGGCTGGAAACCTCGATTCATGCACGATTTCCTTCACCACGGCCAAGGCCTCGCCGGAGGCCAGCAACAGCGGGTCGACGTTTACGGCGACGCTCAGCTCCACGCCCTGTTCACGTTGCCATTGCTGAGCATCGCGCACCGCCTGCTGCAGCACCCCTGCGGTGAGGGCAACCACAGCATCGCGTCCGAGCTGGTGGATGAAATCCAAAGGGGAGATGAGATTGCCCGTGCCGTCGTCGAGTCGCGCCAGAGCCTCGACCTCGACCACCCGCCCGCTGATCATCTCAACCACCGGTTGGTAGTGCACCCGCAAACCCCCTGAGGCAAAGCGCTCGCGTACCAGACGAAGGTGATTGAAATGATCGCGGTCGGTTGCAGGTTGGTAGACGCGCCAAAACGGAGCCGCAGTACCGCGAGGTTGCTGCTTGATGGCATAAAGTGCTTGGGCCGCGTGACGCAACAATTCGTCAGGTTCGGCCGTATCGTCGGGATAAATGGTGAAACCCAAGCTCGCTCGCGTATGTACGATGCGTTCGCCGCCGGGCAGGGACACCGGCGCATCGACTGCCTTGCGTATGCGCGCGAGCATGGGGTCCACGTCATCTCGGGTCGTCATGCCCTGCAGTACAAGCACGATCTCGTCGCCCCCCAGCCGGGCCACCGTGTCGCTTGAACGCACGGCCTCCACTAGGCGCGCCGCCACGGTGCGCAGCAGTGTGTCCCCGGCAGCATGGCCGTAGCTGTCGTTGAATTGCTTGAAATCGTCAAAGTCAAGAATGCCCACGGCAACAAACCCACCCTGTGCATCAACCTGCGACAGGGCCTCTTCCAAGCGCAGGCGCAAGCCGCGCCGGTTGAGCAGGCCGGTGAGCAAATCGTGCTCGGCAAGCCATGAGATATGCCGGTGCTCCTGCTGCAGGCGACGACGCAGGTCAAATGCGTCCAGTCCGTGGCCGATAAGCCGGGCAACCCGCTCCAGAAGCTCCAGGACCGCGGGCGTGAAGATGCCAACCTGTCCTGACACCACTCCCAGCATGGCCCAACGGTGCCCACCGCGGAAAATGGGCGCAATCGCCACAGAGCGCACACCGGCCGCTCGCAGCTTCTCCCGGTACATGGCGTAAGCAGGCTCATTCAAATAGTCGTTGCTGAACTGCAGCTGCTTGGTGTTCCAAACCCGCACGGCCAGGCTCTGATCTGCAAATTCTCCCTGCACATTGGGGCGATACCACTCCTCGCTGATGTGCATGCTTCCGGATTGGGCCAGGAGATCGATATGTCCTTGCACGCCTGCGCGTCCGACCAACGCGGCGTGGAACAGACCACTCGCCGTGAGGCGCTCGCAAGCCTGCTGCAGCATTTCCGAGAGGTCACCGGTGCTCAGCACAAGCTCTTCCTCAGCAAGCAACGCGCGGTAGAGGCCCTGGGTGCTCTCATGCTCTGCTTGGAGCGCATGGCGGGCACTCACATCGGTCATGAGCCCCACAAAATGGGTGAGCTCACCAGCTTCGTTGCGCACTGGCGAAACACTGAGTGCATTCCAAAAGTGGCCGCCATCAGCCCGGGTGTTGCGCAACTCCACGTTACAGCTGCGCCCCTCGCGCAATGCCGCGCGCACCTCATCAAGCGCCTCCTGCTCATGCTCCTCACCCTGCAGGAATCGACAGTTCCGACCCAATGCTTCGGCTTCCGTGTAACCGGAAATACGAGTGAAGGCTGGATTGACGTACACCAAGGGGTAATCCCCCGATTGTGCGTCGACCACGCTCACACCGACCTCGGTGGCCTCCATTGCTGCCTTGAGCAAGTGCAACGTCTGGCCCTGTTCACGCAGGGCACGCAAAAGCCGCATGCGCCCAAGCTTGAGACCCAGGACCGTATGCAAGTGCCAGACCAAGCGCTGGTGATGGATTTGCTGGAAAAATCCGGGTTCACGACTGTAGAGAGTGAGCAAGTCCCGTCGGCCATCGCCGCCCTGCAGGGGCAGCGTGACCGACCCGCGCCAGCCGGCTCTTTCGCCTTCGACGCGCCAGCGCGCCGTGCGTGGGTCGCGCGCCCAATCGACCACGATCTGCGGCAAACCTGTGTGCCACGCCAAGGAGGCCGGACCGAGCGCCTCGCCCGCCTCGCCGATGCGAATATGCACGTCGTCAAGATAGGCGGCCATGCCCGTACCAGCAGCCGCGTCAAATACGATCTCGCCGTCATCCCCACGGTGGCCGAGCCACACACCATCGACCCCTGCCCGCTGAAGCAGAAATTGAAGCAACTCGGGAAAAAGTACCGATTCTTCGTCGGCACTGAGCAGAAGAAGATCCAGTTCGGTGGCAACGTTGGCGTCCACGATCGGCCGGGGCGGTACGTCCGCCTGCGGCTTCTCCCTCAGCCCGTCGTCAGATTCTGATTTCTGCATAGCCGCAAAGCATACGCGCAAGCCACTTGCTGACCAACATTTTGTCGTCGACTTTGGGCCACGCGTGACAAACGCCGCACGCTGGCTTCAGCCCCTATCTTCCACCGCTTCAAGAACCATGCGCACCTGGGTTCGCCCCTGCCACGTGTTCGGCTCCAGGCGCCACGCAACATGCGCCTGCGCAGGCAAGAAATCGGTGCGGTTCCATGCCACCAAATCACGCGTCATGCTTGACCCCGGCGTCCCATTGAGGACGCGCACCCGGGCCTTCAAGTGATTGCTTCCGAGTTGCCCTTGCTGCAGCACCTCAATGCGGCTCGCAAAAACAGGTGCGGTGAATCCTTGGCCCCAGACCTGCGACTGCAAAAGTTGGGCGACTTCAGGCACGAACCACTCGGGTGGAAGATCACCGTCCACCTCCAGCTTGCACGCCAGCAGCTCCGGCGATAGCCATTCCTGTGCCACGACTTCGAAGGCTGCGGCAAATCGCGCGAAGCCATCGACAGGAATCGTGCATCCCGACGCGGCCGCGTGGCCGCCGAAACGCAAAAGCAGGCCCGGCTCCCGCTTGGAGATCAAGTCCAGCGCATCGCGAAGGTGAAAGCCGGCAATGGATCGCCCCGAGCCGCGCAGATTACCGTCGGCGCCTGGTGCAAAGACGAACGTTGGTCGGTGATGAATCTCCTTAAGCCTGCCTGCCACGATGCCGACCACACCCTCGTGCCAGTCTGCGGAGAACAAGCTGATTGCAGCGCGATCTGTAGCGGCACCCTGCTGCTGCAAGCGCACAAGCGCTTCCTGCGCCTGGTCGCGCATGGTGCTCTCAATGCCTCGACGCTCGCGGTTGATCGTGTCCAGCGTCTGCGCCAACTGCAGCGCTTGCTCAGGATCGTCAGTCAGCAGGCATTCGATGCCCAAGGTCATGTCGGCCAAACGCCCCGCCGCATTGATGCGCGGCCCCACCGCAAAGCCCAGATCGAAAGCGCTTGCGTAGTTCGCGTCGCGCCCCGCAACGCTCAGCAGCGCACGCAGGCCTGGTTGCATGCGCCCTGCGCGCATGCGCTTTAAGCCTTGGGCAACAAGCAGCCGATTGTTGGCGTCGAGGCGCACGACGTCAGCGACTGTACCCAGTGCAACCAGATCGAGCAAGCTGTCAAGCCTTGGCTGTGCAGCGGTCGTGAAGGTGCCTCGCGCCCGCAATTCGGCGCGCAGCGCCAAAAGAACGTAGAACATCACGCCCACGCCAGCCAGGCTTTTACTGGGAAAGGGACACCCAGGCTGGTTGGGGTTGACGATGGCCTCAGCTTCGGGCAATTCGGGTGCTGGCAGGTGATGGTCCGTGACCAGCACGCGCATGCCGAGTTGGCGCGCCCGCGCCACGCCCTCAACACTCGCAATGCCATTGTCCACTGTGACAATCCATTCGGGCCTTCCTTCGGGCCGCTGCGCAACCAAATCAGCCACTGCGGGTGAAAGGCCATAGCCCGTGGTGAATCGGTTTGGCACCACATAGCTGGCGCGCGCACCCATCATTCGCAGGCCGCGCAGGCCCACGGCGCAAGCGGTGGCGCCATCGCAGTCGTAATCGGCAACGATGCACAACGCCTCGCCACGCGCAATGGCATCGGCCAGAATCCGGGCTGCCTGCTCGGCGCCCTTGAGCAGCGCTGGCGGCAGCAGGGCCGAAAGCTCAGCTTCCATCTCAGCGGGATCGTCCACCCCGCGCGCCGCTAGGAGGCGCGCCAGCAGCGGGTGTATACCTGCGCCTTGCAGGCGGTGAACGATGCGCGGTGGTGCATCACGCAGCACGAACCTCATCGCTTACACCAGACCCAGCAAGACATGCGCATCAGCGCGGCGCCAAAACTGCCAGCGCCGCGAGCGTCTGAGCTCGAACGCAATCCACCGCCGCTCACCCGCCAACACAACACGTACCCCGGCATGATTTTGCAAGGCACGCTCGATCGCATCTGCTGCGAGCCGGTCAAGGGCCTCGATCGTGCCCATGAGCAGGTGACGGTCCGCCTCTCGGGTCGTCTGCGGCTGCACAACCTGAAGTTGATGAGGGCGGCGGCTGGTGGGTAGCACAGTCAGGCCAGAATGCGCCGCACGCCACCAGGCGGTGGCGTGCGCAGGTGGCTCCCCAAGCAGTACAAAGGGATTACGCAGATCGGCGGGGAGCACGCCACAGCCATGCAACCACAATGTGTTGGCCTCTGGTCGGCCCGCGCGCACGCGGCCCTCGTTCACCGGGTGATATTGCCACACCATCTGCATCTCAGTGAGCAACTGCCGCCAAGGCCGCGCAGCCGTGCCCGATGGCATCCACGAGGCCACGTTGCGCGCAATCGCCCGGGCCGGATCGGCGGTCACCACGTCGGCCAAGCTCGGGTGTGCAATCAACCAGCGCCCGGGCTCGCGCGCGTCCAGCAGCCAGCCCGCCTCGCTCGCGAGAGGCTGCACTGCACCAAGCAACGCCTGCGCTTCGTCCGTGGTGAGTTGCAGCGCCGCCGGATCGGCAAGGCTCAGGCTCTCGCGCCCCAACTCGAGATGCGCCGGCAGCGCCATGCCCCAGGGCAGCCCGCACAGGTCCATTCCGGCACCGAGTGCAGCGAGCGCCCCCCATGGTCCCCGCTCGGCGCCGGGCGGCAGATGTTGGACTGCACCGGCGATCGTCGTCGACGCTGTGATCCTCGGCGCGCCCAAGCCAAGTGCCAAGCAGACCCACCGCTCTGCAGGCGTCAGCCAGGCCGCTTCGGCGTCCTCAAGCAGCGGCTCCTGCTGGATCACTTCGGCCAGACGCAGGCTGCGGCTGAGCTGCGGCATGGGGTTGCCGGCAAGCGCCTGCTGCCAAGTACTCCCGGCCGCGGGCGCGGTGTCAATGAGGACGGTATGCATGGGCACATTATCGGCTGATGTCAGCCTTGGATATCACGGGCCTGCGCCGGCAATGCCTCGAGGCCGCAATCATGCCATCGCAGGCAGTACGGGGCGTTCGGATATGCCGCGCGGGGGCCGGTACGAGCAAAAAGACGTCGCGCCTTTGAGCCGCCTCGCATACGATGTACCTTCCGCTTGATCCCTGTTGCGTAATCCTCCTGCCATGAACAATAACAAGATTGCTGTCGTCACCGGGGCCTCCTCCGGCATTGGTGAGGCTTCAGCCCGCGCCCTTGCCGCAGCGGGCTATACCCTTTACCTTGGTGCGCGCCGATTGGACCGGCTCACCACGGTGGCGAAGGCCATTTCAGGCCATGCGTTCGCGCTTGACGTAACGGACATCGCAAGCGTGCAGGCCTTTGCTGCCGCGCTGCCACGGCACGTGCATGTTTTGGTGAACAACGCGGGTGGTGCCCTGGGCTTGGCACCGGTGGCTGAGTTCGACGAAGAGCAGTGGCTGGCCATGTACCAAAGCAATGTGCTGGGCCTGGCTCGGATGACCCGCGCGCTGCACGGGCAGCTGCTCGCCAGCGGCGACGGCCACGTCATCAACATTGGATCCATCGCAGGCTTTGAGACCTACGCGGGTGGCGCAGGCTATACGGCTGCAAAGCACGCCGTGCGAGCCATCAGTGAGACCTTGCGGCTGGAATGGCTTGGAAAGCCGCTGCGCGTGACCGAGATCGATCCGGGGCTGGTGGAGACCGATTTTTCCCTTGTCCGGTTCGCGGGCGATGTCGAGCGCGCAGCCAAGGTCTATGCCGACACGCGACCGCTCTTGGCGGAGGACATTGCCGATGCGGTGGTGTGGGCCACCACACGCCCGGCGCACGTGAACGTGGACCAGATCGTGATCCGCCCCACCGATCAGGCACGAGCGGACAAGGTGTTCCGCCGCTCCGGCGCGGGCGCTGACCAAGGCACGCGATAGCCGGGCGGCAATGCTTAGTCGGCAAGCCCAGCGGTGATGGCGTCGATGCGCTGCAAGACATCCGCCGTGAGTTTGGGCAGCACGGCAAGTGCACCCAGATTTTCCTTTAGCTGCGCCAACCGCGAGGCGCCCAGAATCACCGTGCTCACGCGCGGATTATGCGCAACCCACGCCAGCGCCAGTTGAGCGACGGTGCAATCCAGATCCCGCGCCACGCCTTCGAGTTCGCCCACGGCCGCGTTTTTGCGCGCGTCGAGCAGGCCATCACGCAGGAACGACACGCTTTCGAGCGCTCCACGGCTGTTGGCGGGGACGCCCTTGCGGTATTTGCCCGTAAGCAGGCCCGAGGCCAGAGGGCTCCAAGTGGTTAGGCCCAAGCCTGTATCTTCGTACAGGCGCGCATACTCGCGCTCGACTCGACGACGGTGGAACAGGTGGTACTGCGGCTGCTCCATCACGGGCTTGTGCAGATGATGGCGATCGGCAATGTCCCAGGCTGAGCGGATCTCATCGGCCGACCACTCGCTCGTGCCCCAGTAAAGCGCCTTGCCCTTCTCGATAATGTCATGCATCGCCCAGACCGTTTCTTCCACAGGCGTGTGCGGATCAGCTCGATGGCAAAATACAAGATCGATGAAATCCAAGCCCAAACGCTGCAAGCTGCCGTCCACGGCTTGCATGAGGTATTTGCGGTTGAGGGTGTCACACCCGTTGATGCGGGGCCTGTCAGGCGCGCCGCGGTCCAGTCCCCAGAAGAACTTGCTGGACACGACGTAATCCAGCCGATCCCATTTGAGCTGGGCCAGCGCCTGACCCATCAGGCGTTCACTCTCGCCGTTGGCGTAGACCTCGGCGTTGTCAAAGAAGTTGACTCCGCCGTCGCGCGCCGCGGCCATCATCTCGCGCACGCCCCCGGTATCGACCTGATTGTGGAACGTGACCCAGGAGCCAAATGAGAACAAGCTGACTTGAAGCCCGCTGCGGCCAAGGCGGCGATATGCCATGGGGGTCGAATGTGTCATGGGTCATCTCTCCAGAAAAGGTGGTTCATCAAGCATAGGCCGTCCCACCCCTTTCCTGCACGCGCACGCCCAGCACGAACCGTCCGCATGCCCAGACCGTACACTGCGCCCCCATGCCTAAACCTCTGCCGATCCCTTCCTCCTGGCCCTTTGAGCTGCTCATCGGCTGGCGCTACACGCGCGCTGGACGGCGCACGCGGCGCAACGGATTCATATCCTTCATATCCTTCATTTCCGTGGCTGGGATCGCGCTAGGGGTTGCAGCGCTCATCGTGGTGATTTCGGTGATGAACGGCTTCCAGACGGAAGTGCGTGACCGCATGCTCAACGTCATTCCCCATATCCAGATATTCAGTGTGGATGGCGAGCCGCTGCTGCAGTGGCATGACGTCGCAGGAATCGTCCAGCGTGACCCTGCTGTCACTGGGGTCGCGCCGTTCGTGTCCGGCCAGGCCCTGCTGGCGCAGGGCAATGCGCTTTATGGAGTGCTGGCATGGGGCATTGAGCCTGCCCAGGAGCACAAAGTATCGGCCATCGCCACACATATGGTCGCCGGCTCTCTCAGCGCCCTGACACCCGGGGGTTTCAACGTGGTGCTCGGCAACGACTTGGCACAGAGTCTGGGCGTTGGCGTCGGCGACCAGGTCACCATGGTGGTGCCCAGCGGCAGTCTCACCCCCGCAGGCATGATCCCTCGCCTGCGCACGCTGCGCGTGGTGGGCCTATTCAATGTGGGGCACTACGAATATGACAGCACGCTTGCGCTCTTGAACATGGGCGATGCTGAAAAAATCTTTCTTTCGGGTGGCCCCACGGGCTTGCGGGTGCAGACCCGCAATATCGACGACGCGCCGGCCGTGGCGCAACAACTGCAAACCGTGCTGCCGCCCAGCTTGGTGGCCCAGCCCTGGACCAAGCAAAACCGTACCTGGTTCGAAGCGGTTGTCATCGAAAAACGCATGATGTTCATCATTCTGGCCATGATCGTCGCCGTGGCAGCGTTCAACCTCGTGTCCACGCTGGTCATGACGGTGACCGACAAACAGTCGGACATCGCCATTTTGCGAACCCAGGGTGCCAGTCCGCGCTCGATCATGGGCATCTTTGTCGTGCAAGGCGCAATCACGGGGGTGATCGGCGTGTTGTCCGGCGTGCTGCTTGGCACCCTCATCGCCTTCAACGTTGACCCGATTGTGAGTTTTTTGGAATGGTTGTTTCGAACGCAGTTCCTGCCTCGGAGCGTGTACCTCATTCACAAGATGCCCAGCAACCCGAAGGCCTCGGATATCCTTGCAATCACCGTGGTTGCCCTGGTTCTGTCCCTGCTTGCAACGCTCTATCCGAGCTGGCGCGCCTCTCGGGTGCAGCCAGCGGAAGCTCTGCGCTACGAGTGAAGGCGGCACGCTGTGGTCGGGGTGGCTACCGGGCGGTCCGAAGCGCTCAACGGACATTCTTCCCAAACCAGACCAGACCGACGATTTCTCCGGTCGGCGAAGGCCTGCTTGCGTGAAGATGCCGAGGGCGGCGTTTCGCGCAGCCAAACTCCTCCCGTGATCCAAATTGCGGGCGCGTTGCCACACGTCGATGAGCCTTGAAGGCTACGGGTGATCTGCGCCATCACCCGTACCCCGTAAACTCCTCTTGACCGATGATCAGCCAATGCACCTAAGCCCGGCGCCGAACACGCGCCATCTCCCATCCCTTACGAGAATCCACCATGAGTGAGTCTGGAGTCCATGCTCATGCCCCGCATGAGGAGGCTGTGCATCACGCAGCCGAAGGCGGCAATCACACCCTGAACCAGTGGGTCGCCATCTTCACCGCGCTATTGGCCGCGCTTGGCGCCGTTGTCAGCTACCAGGGCAGCCACCTGATGAACGAAGTGCTTCTTTTCAAGAATGAGGCCGTTTTAAAGAAAACCCATGCCTCTGATCAATGGAATTATTACCAAGCTGTAAGCACCAAGCAGCATTTAATGGAACTTGCGGGCGATTTATCCCCACCGGAAAAGCAGCCCGGCATCGCAACCAAGATTGCAA
>JAGWOZ010000348.1 GCA_028870715.1 Betaproteobacteria bacterium
AAAATCGCCAACGCATATTTCAAGCGTGAGCTGCCAGCGCCAGAAGAAATCGAAGCCGCCATCGTTGAAGTTGAAGACGAAATCAGCCGGGTGAGGCCGATCTTCGCTGCGGCATCAACTGTCTTGACGAACGACGCCGCCGTGTGCGACATAGCCCTTGCCGCTGGTGTCGGCGTCGGGGCAAGCATCACGCTCACACTCGACGCTGTCGAGCGCACGTTCGAGCGCCTGGTTGCCACCGCCCTTCGTCAGCTTGGGCACGACTTGCCGCAAGATACCCAGTTCGCTGCAGCCCTGACGATTCTGCGTGAACTCATGCACCATCTGAAGATTCCATCCATCACGGTGCGGGCGGAATGATCACGCAAGGTGTTGAGCGCTATTTGCGAGCGCCCGGCCTGAGTTCAAGCGCCTGCGAGTCGGCGCGGCCGTGCTGGATCCAGATGCGCGCAGCCGTACTTGCCTCACCTTTGAACACATGCCCGCGCACTCCCCTTCCTCGCCCGGCCCGACGCACAGCGTCGCTCAGGCGAAGCTGTCCGGGCAGGGGGGGTCAAGCGGGCGGTTTTCGCTTGTTGCTTCTCGCGAGGCTGGATAAAATAACAGCATGCAATGGCGCAAAGTCACGCTCAAGCTGTATCCCAATGCCGCGCAAGCTGCGCGGCTCGATGCGTGGACGCGGCTGCACTGCGAGTTGTACAACGCGGCGCTCGAAGAGCGGATCGACGCCTGGCGCAAGGCCGGCAAGTCGATCAGCTACTTCGAGCAGCAAAACGTCTTGCCGCAGGTCAAGGCCGATCGACCCGAGCTCAACGCACTCGGCAGCCACGCCTTGCAGCAGACGCTGCGGCGGCTGGATCTCGCATTCCAGTCGTTCTTTCGCCGGGTCAAAGCTGGTCAAACGCCCGGATTCCCCCGCTTTAAGGCGGCACAGCGCTTCTCGGGCTTTGCCTATCCCGATCCCGCGGGATGGAAGCTCATGCAGCATGGCGGCCGTGGTGCCACGCTTCGGTTGGGCAGCGGAGACACGGCCCTGTCCATCCGGGCGCGCGGGCTGCACCGCTTCGGCGCGGAGGCCAAGCCCAACGACATCACCCTCACGCGCAGGAACGGACACTGGTTCGTGTCGGTGACGCTGCGCGTGCCCGATGCAGCCTGCGCGCGGCAGCGCGCCGATGATCAGCGCCGTGGCGTGGATTTCGGGATCAACGACTGGGCGACGTTCGACGATGGACGGACCATCGATAACCCGCGCTGGCTGCGCGAGGAACTGCCCCGCCTTGCAGCGCTGCAGCGGCAGCGCGCCAGGAAGAAGAAGGGATCGCTGCGCTTCAAGCGTATCGGGCGTCGCATCGCGCGGCTGCATGATCGGATCGGCAACTTGCGCCGGGACTTCGTGCACAAGGAAACGACCAAGATGGTGCGGCAATGCGCCGTCCTGGCCACAGAGCAGCTGGCTCCGAAGACCATGAGCCGCAGTGCGAAGGGCACGGTCGAAGCACCGGGCCGTCGCGTGCGGCAGAAGGCCGGGCTCAACCGGGAGATTCTCTCGGCTGCGTTCGGCATGGCGCATCCGATGCTCGCGTACAAAGCGGAAGAAGCTGGTACGCGACTGCATCTGAGCGATACGCGCCAGCTCAAACCGTCGCAGCGCTGCTCGGCCTGTGGGGCGCTCGTGCCCAAGACCCTTGCCGAGCGCATGCATGTCTGCCCGCACTGCGGGCACGTCATGCCGCGCGACCAGAACAGCGCATCGGTGGTCCTCATCGACGCGCACAACACACACAACACGCCTGGGACGGGCGTGGCGGCGAGACCCAAACCTCTGCCACGGCAACGTGGCAAGTCCAGGTCTATGACCCGCGAAACCCCCGCTACAACGCCATGCGTTTAGCGGTGGGAGAGTTCATTCGCCTGGTGTAGCGCTGCCGGCCGCAGCACGAGCACCCCGAAGCGACCCGTCCCGGCTCGATGCCGCAGAGTGTTTCTCGACGGCCTGCTCGGAAGCGCCAGGGCCTGAGCTCGGCAGGGTTAATGCCCGGCGCACACTGGGCCGCGTGTGCAA
>JAGWOZ010000102.1 GCA_028870715.1 Betaproteobacteria bacterium
AACTTACGGGGGGGATTATTACTATACAAATGGTGTGATGCAAGGTAGTGTTTCCTATAACGCGGATGGCACGATTGTCTCCACTGATACATACAATAGTTCAGGCACGCTCACCGAATCGACATGGTCCAATTATGTCGACGGCAGTCATGGCAGCACGACCTACAATGCTGATGGCAGCTATGTGACGATCTCCAGAGATGCCCAAGGCAACACCTCGACCGGCAACTACACCGCCGCTGGCGTGCTCACCGGCGACACCTGGACCGATGCGAATGGAACATCCGGCGCGGATACCTACAGCAGCACGGGTGTTTTGACCCAGTCCACCTGGACCAATGCCGACGGCAGCACAGGCAGCAACCTCTACAACAGCGCCGGCGCGCTGACCGAGACGACCTGGACGAACACGGACGGCAGTTTCGGCAGCACCACCTACAACGCCGATGGCAGTTACGTCACCGCCGCCACCGACGCCACTGGCAACACCTCGACCGACAACTACACCGCCGCCGGGGTGCTCAGCAGCGACACCTGGAAAGACGCCAACGGCACCTCGGGCACGGACATGTACAGCGCCACCGGGACGCTGGTGCAATCGACCTGGGCCAATCCAGATGGCAGCAAGGGCGGCACCACCTACAACACGGACGGCAGCTACGTCACGGCCTCGACGGATGCTTCCGGCAACACCTACACCAACAACTACACGGCCGCGGGCATCTTGACGTCCGCAGCCTGGACCCATCCCGACGGCAGCTTCGGCAGCACCACTTACAACGCCGACGGCAGCTACGTCACAGCGGCCACCGATGCGACCGGCAACACCTCGACCGACAACTACACCGCCGCCGGCGTGCTCACCAGCGACACCTGGGCCGATACGAACGGCATCTTCGGCGCCGACACCTACAACAGCGGCGGCCTGACATCGCAGTCCACGTGGACCAATCCCGACGGCAGCACAGGCAGCAACACGGTCGTGGGCAATACCGCTGTCTCGCTGACGTTCGGCAGCGGCTATAACACCATCGCGCTTGGCAGCGGGGTCGATACCCTTCAAACCACGGGAGGCACCAACCCCATCACCCTCGGCCAGGGGTCGGTCATCCTGAGCAACAACGGCGCCACCGACACCGTCGCCCTGGGCGCCTCGGTGAACCCGGACCAATTGTGGTTCACCCAGAGCGGCACGGATCTGGTGGTCAGCGTGTTGGGCAGCACCGAGAACCTCACCGTCAAGGACTGGTTCAACGGCCTGGCCAACCAGGTCTCGACGTTCGTCGCCGGCAACGGTCAAACGCTCGCCGGCAGCAATGTGGAGCAACTGGTGCAGGCCATGGCGGCATTCTCGCCCCCGACCTCGAGCCAGACCGCCTACACCACGGCAGAGGCCACCAACCTCGATCCAGTCATCGCCGCCACCTGGCAGTGACACCGGGTCACAGCGGTCTTCCCCCAGCAGCCCGCGTCTTGCATGCGGAGCTGCTGGAGACTGCGAGGCCTTGCTCCTCTGCGTTGTTTCTCCCGCCCTTTGCGGGCCGATGCGTGATCTCCACGCATCGGCCCCGCCACGCCTCCCACTGCACGTCGCTCCCCCATGCCGTTCGGATGTTTCAAACCCGTTGTTGTCGCGTTCCTGGTCTGGGGCATGGGTGTTGGCGCCCGCGCCCAAACCCCCGCACCGCCGCTATCGCCTCCCAGCGCCACCGCAGGTCTCACCCAGCCCCCATTGCTGGTGGATGCCGCCGGCGTCACCAACCAGGGCCAGAATCTCGCTGAACCGTGCCAGTTGCAGCCCCCCGACCATCCGATTCGCCTCTTCGATGCCATCCGTTATGCGCTGTGCACCGATCCCAAAACCCGCCAGGCCTGGGCCGCGGTCCAGGTGCAGGCCGCCCAGTTGGGCCAGGCTCGGTCGGCGTACTGGCCCAAGCTCGATGCCACCCTGCAATACAACCGCGACCGCGCAGGATCAACCGTGATCAACCAGCCGCAGTTCGACAGCAATGTGGCGTCACACTTTCGGAGCCAGGCCCTGTCCTTGAGTTGGGTGTTGTTCGACTTTGGCGCGCGCACGGAAGCCGCCCACAGCGCCGAACAACTGCTGCTGGCCTCGCGCTACAGCCTGGATGACACGCTGCAGACCGCGCTGCTCAAGACAGCCAAGGACTATGAAGCAGCGCTGGCCGCCTCGGCGGGCCTGGGTGCCGCACGCGACAACGCGCGCACGGCGCAAGAGAGCTTGGATATTGCGCAAACACGTGTGCAGCACGGGGTGGCCGCGATCAGTGATGCGCTGCAGGCCCAGACCGCCTACGCGCAAGCTGTGGCCGACGCCGCGCATGCCGAGGGCACTTGGCGGACCGCCATCGGAACGTTGGCCATCGATATGGGACTTGACCCTGCCACGACGCCCTTGCAGCTCCAACCCTTGCCCGTCGGAACGGGTGAATCGCCGGCCAGCATCGACACCTTGCACACCTTCATGGAGGATGCCGAGCGCCTCAACCCCAAGATCAACGCTGCGCGGGCGCAACACCTCGCGGCCCTGGCCCATGCCAAGGCGGTGCAAGACGCGGGGCTGCCGTCGCTGCATTTCACGTGGAAGTACAGCCGCAATACCCAGCCGGTGACGGGGCTGGGACTGCCCAGTTTCCCGGCCCGCGGCGAAGACAATTACATCGGCGTCGAGTTGGACATTCCCTTGTTCGACGGTTTTGATCGGGACTGGAAAGTACGCGAGGCGCAGGCACAGGCGCGAGAGCAAGCCCAAGCGCTGGCCGATGCGCGCCGGCAAGTGATGCGCGGAGTCTGGTCCGGCTTCACGGGCTACGAGACGGCCACGGCCGATCTGGGCAGCACCCGCACCGTGCAGAACGTTGCACGGCAATCGCTGACGGTGGCGCAACAGCGCTACCAACACGGGGTGGCCAGCGTCCTGGAAATGCTCAGCGCCCAGGCAGCCTTGGTCAAAGCGCGTCAGCAACACATCCAGGCCCTCACCGACTGGCTGGTGGCACGTCTGCAACTGGCGTATGCGGTGGGCAGTCTGGGGCAATCCGTGGAACTGCACGACGGCATGCCGTGAGGGTGGTGTACAGCGTCTTGCGCCGCGTGGCCATCGTGTGGCGACTCCCGTGCGATCCTCTGGTCCGTCTTTCACTTCCGAGGAGTTTGTCGGACTTTCCAGTCTTCCCAATGCTGACACTGTCCGAGACAATCCCTGCTGCACAACCCAGCCCGCCCCGATGAGCCACTTCGTTCCTGTAGACCGAGACACCGCATATATCTGTTGCCGCTGTCGATGGACACGAAAGCGTGCGATCCTTGACCCCAAGACTTGGGTCATGATTCGTTCCATTCAAGCAATGGCCCAGGCATTGGGCATCCTGATGGTCGCCGAGGGAATGGGGGCCGAGGCCATGCGCGATCTGATGCGCGGGGCCGGTGTCGACTGGGGACAGGGACACCTATGGGAAAGCCTGAGGTTGACATGCCGAGCCTGAACAGCCTGCACTCGCTGCGCATCCAGCAGCAGGCGATATCACCCTGATAGATTCATGGAAAACTCCGAATCGACCATGCCGCCGACACCACACCCCCATCACGGCCAGCAACGCGTCCTTGTCATTGGAGGAGGCCGCGGTGGAACAGCAATGCTCGAACTTTTCATTGCCGACCCGATGATTGAAATCGTCGGCATCATGGACACCCATCCGCAGGCTCCGGCTTTGGCAATCGCAGCGCAACATGGCATCCGGAGTTTTACCGATCTTGCTGAAGCCATCGAGGCTAGCCGTCCATGCCTCGCTTTCAACCTCACGGGCGACGAGAACGTCAGCAGCTTTGCACAGGCTCAATTAGGAAGTACCAATGTGATTGGTGGCTTCCAGGCCTATTTCCTCTGGAGCCTACTGACGCGCTTGAAGCAGACGAATGACCAGATCGCGCACCTTGCCTACCACGATGCACTTACGGGACTTCCGAACCGCATCTTGTTCTATGATCGCCTCAATCAGGCGATCACCAGAGCGCATCGATGGCAAGAATCTTTTGCCGTCCTGTATCTTGATCTTGACGGCTTCAAGCCTGTCAACGACATGTTCGGGCACGATGTCGGTGATGCTCTGCTGCGCGAGGCTGCCCAGCGCATCGTGACCTGTGTGCGCGGGTCGGATACCGTAGCCCGCATGGGGGGCGACGAGTTCGCAGTCATCGTGAGCAGCGCAAAGACTCCGGACGGCAACGATCGCGTATCTCGTCTCATCCTCGAAGCCATTTCCCGTCCCTTCGTCCTGAATGGAAAGACCTGTTCGGTGAGCGTGAGCATCGGCATTGCCCTCTACCCAGACAACGGACAAACAGCAGAGCAGTTGGTGAAGATCTCCGATGCCGCAATGTATTTGGCCAAGCAAAGCGGAAAGGATTGCTACCGTTCCTGCCGTGGCTGACCCGGTATGGTGTTTTCCTCCATCCCAAGCATATCCAGAAAGAAGGTGCGGAAGGTGTCGCTGAACGCTTCGATCCGATCATGGTCGACCAAGGAGCGTCTGCGCAACGCCTGCAAGTAGCTTGCACATGGTGCTTGACGTTGCCGCTGCAATGCACCGGTCGCGGTAGGGACGGAGATTGCTCCCCGCCCCCCGCACAGATCCGTACGTGCGGCACTACCGCATACGGCTCCTGCCTTGAGTCATGACGCGAAGCGTTGATGCGGATATGGGTGGAGGACCCGTACCCGCGGAAGGTAGCAATCGACCAGCACTGCAAACTGGAGCGCCCACGATGCCCATCCAACTCGCAGCGCAACCCGCATCCTCGTCACCCCCATCGCGGCTGTGCCGCCTGCGCGCCCTGCGTGCGTATTTCGGCGAACGTGACCGACGATTCCGGCCGAACGTGACCGGTTATGCAGCATGAGGTGTTGCGCGCTCACAGTTTAGGTTGATCGGTCACGATCAGTCGGGTTTTGCCTCCTTTTTGGGCGGTTTCGGGGCTTGGCGCAGCGAGTCGCCGGTCAGGGTGAAGCGGTGGTGCTGCTGCATGAGACGGTCGAGGATGGCGTCGGCGATGGTGACGTCACCGATCCAGGCATGCCAGTGCTCGATGGGCAATTGGCTGGTGATGATGGTGGCGCGCTGGCCGGCGCGGTCGTCGATGATTTCCAGCAGGTCGGCGCGGGTCTGGCTGTCGATCGCGCTCATGCCCCAGTCGTCGAGCAGCAGCACGTCCGTCTTGGCCAACTGGATCAGCCATTTCCCGAAGGTGCCGTTGCCGTGGCGGATGCGTAGCTCTTCACCCAAGCGCGGCACGCGCTGATAGAAGGCTGAGTGGCCGCGCCGGCAGGCGTGCTGCGCCAGGGCGCAAGCCAGCCAGGATTTACCCGCGCCGGTCGGGCCTGTGATGAACACGGCATGTCCGGCGCTAATCCACTCGCCCAATGCCAGGCTCATCACGGCGCGGCGTTCCAGGCCGCGCCCGGCGCGGGTATCGATGTCTTCAATGGCAGCCTGGGTGTACTTGAGCCGTGCTTCCTTGAGCAGACGGGCGCGGCGTTTGTCGTGCCGCAGGTGGATCTCGCGTTCGACGAGCAAGGTCAGCCTTTCTTCGAAGCTCATCGCGGCCATGCCGGCTTGGGTGAGCTGTTCCTCCAGGGCGGATGCCATCCCCTGTCTTCTCAAGCAGTCGTTTCAGATGAATTCTCGCCGTGCCGTAGGTGATGCTCGCGGTGCCTGCATACTCCGCAAGCTTCTGCCCGTTCAGCAAGGCCGTGAGCAAGCGGATCTCCGCAGGGGTGAGCCCGTAGAGCTGGCGCAGTCTTTCCTCAGGCACATGCGTTCGTGTGTCAGGATCCGCAAAGATCACGATCGCCGCTGGCTGCATCAAACCGAAGCCTAAAGACGGGATACACAAGGGTGCCACCAGGACGGCCAAAGAAGAACCGTTGGCCCCACCAAGGTGAAACTTTCCACCCGCCCCGCCGACAAGCCCTGCGCTGGTTCGCACGGCCCCTTGCAATCAGGCGATCCAGCCATGGCCTGTTATGGCTGCTTAGTCGGCCCTGCAAAATTCAAAATCCGTTTTCGTTCGCCCGTGGCGTTGGATACACCCGTGGGTCGTCCGCGTCAGGATGGCTCCTGTGAGACCCCGTGTTCTCAGGCAAGGGCGTGTCCATGGTTGTGGACCGATCGCCAGACGCCAGTCGCCAGCGCCGCCCCAAACATCAGGCGCAGTCGGCGCAAAAAAACCGGCCCCAGACCCAGACGGACGATGGCGCGCAGCAGCCACTGGATATTGTAACCCGCCGCGCAAATCAGGGCGTGCAACGCATCGCCCAGTGCCCCTTGCAACCAGCAACGATCCAACCGGTGATCGGCCTTCAAATGCCCGATGGCCGGCTCCACCGCCGAGCGGCGGCGCAGCCAGGTGCGCTGCTGTGCAGTCAGGCTCTTGAACTTGCCGCGGTGGAGGATGTGCCGACCCGGGTTGTCGCCATCCACCCCGCGAAACCCCAGATCGACCACCACCTCCCGGATGGCCACCGCCCAGTCCTGCATCAGAATGGTGGCTTGCTCCAGCGCCGCATGCAGGATGTGGCCGTCATAGGGGTTGCCAGGGAAGGTGCGTGCCCCCAGCATCAGCCCCTGCTGGTGCGACACCACCACCGCGGTCTTCACGCCGAACTCGTAGGGCTTGCGCGCCTTGCCTTTGCCGATGCACTCCACCTCTGGGGCATGCAGGGCGTAGAGCTTGTTCTTGTCTTTGGGCTTTTGCGTGCGCACCGCTTCAGCCCGTTGCATCCACTGCTGCAGCGCGGCCAGCGCCTTCGTGCTGGATGGCGTGAAGTCGGCCGCCTCCATTCTGCGCTGCACCGCGCGCAGCACGATGCCCAGGATGGTGCGCTGGCGTTTGATGACGCGCTGCAGGCGCCGGTACTGCTTGGCGTGGGCGTAACCGCCAGCCTTGCGCCGCAGCGCCTTGCCTTCCTTGGCGTAGGTCTGCTTGAGCACGATGCCCACCTGTTTGGCGCTGCTGACCACCTTGTGGCGCGCAATCTCCAGCAGGCGGCTGTCGGTGGGGTGGGCCACGGCCTTCTCCTGGACCGTGGTGTCCACAATGACCCGCTGCAGTTCCTGGGGCTGCACGGCCTGCATCCTCACCGCGGTATCGATCGTGGCTCCCAGCAGTTCTTCCAGGCCGTCTTCGCCCAGGGCGCGGCGAAAGCGCCCGACCTGCGTGGCATCGCATGGCAGGCGGTGCTCGAAATACACCTGTCCGCTGAAGAACTGCCAGAGCACGTTCTCGCTCCAGCGCACGACCAGTTCCTCATCGCTCAAGTTGTAGGCATGCTTGAGGTACAGCAGGCTGATCATCAGCCGCAGGGGCAGACGCGGGCGGCCGGCAGGACTGGCGCCTGCGCCCACAAGCGCCTGGGTGGGGCCGAACAGGTCGTGTTCTTCGAGGACTGAACCGGTCCGTGCCTGGCGCTCGAACTTGACGGCTAGTGCTGCTCCCAACTGCGCCCACGGTAGTCGCGTGGCCAGCACGGTCAGGGGATCGTTCACGTTGATCATGGCGTCGATGCGGCTGCGGAAAAAGTCGGGCGTCGTCATCCTCAAATCCCTCAGAAATCAGTTTCTCGCATAACGCTTTCTACGGGAATCGGTGCACCAAAAATCCTAAAAAAAGTGAGCATTCATGCGGGTCGCAGGGGTTTTGCAAGGCGGACTGCTTACTGCCCGCAATCGCCCATCTCGAAGGACAAGGTGCTGACCCTGGCGCAGCACGCGATCAGCAACAGTGCTTGCAAAGAGCAAGCGGGAATCAGCCCCCACCATCACCAGCCCAACCGATAAGGAATCCAGCAGATCAATCGCCAGGGCGCTCCGCGTGGCTTCAACCCCCAAGCGCTCGTGGATCTGGAAAGCACGTTGAAGGTGCGGCAGAACCAGGGCCATCATGCGCCGGTCGGATTCGTTGAAAGGGCCGGCCCCTAGGGGACGGTGAATGCCGATTGCGGCAATCAAGTCGCGCGAAACCATGCATTGCGCGCCGACCAGTTCAAACATGCCCCCTGCCAACTTGCAATAGTCAGCCCATTCCGTGCGTAAGAGTTCCCGGCGACTCATCAGCTCTTCGCCCAACACCACTGCCGGAAAACCCTTTTTCCAGCCTCGCGCGTACCACTCGTTGCGCTCGTGGTAGTACTCCGCGTAGGACGTGCATGCTGCGATATCGAAATTGGCGGTCCCGATCGGCAGGCGTGCATTCTCGGGGATAGCCGAAGAGATCTGCGTCGGTCTGTAGCAGAAATGAAGGAGGCAACTCTCGCTGCCAAAGTGTCTGGCCACCACACCCGGCAGACGCAGCACTCGATGGCCTCGGGGTCACGCTGGTCGGCGCGCTGCAGGGGATTCTGGGGCGTGAGCCCCAGTCGAGCCAGCATGGCCCCGATGGCGCTGAGTTCCAGTGCGATGCCAAACTTCTGCTCGATGAGTTCGCCCACCACGGCGCGGGTCCACAGCCCAAAGTCCAGACCATATTGCCGCGGATCGCGTCCGTTGACCCAACGGAACACCTGACTCTCCTGCCTGGGCGTCAAGGTGCGCGGGCGTCCCGTGGCGGGTGTGGAGCGCAAGGCGCGAACGCCAAGGCCAGGTTGCATCGCTGCCTGGAGCCATTTGTCGATCGTCGTGCGGTTGAACCCACAGGCAGCGATGACCTTCGCCGGGGTTCGCCTTCACGCACCCGCTCGACCGCCATCCGCCGTATCGTCTCCAGCGTTTTGTGGTCCAAGCTGCGTCCATCGTTTCATACCCTTGAGATGGACATGCTCTACGTGAGTTCATTTTCGACTTATTTATCGACTGCCGAGTGATTCCCCAGTCCATGGTCTGAATCCAGCGCGTCAATAAATAATGCGGCAGCGTCCCAAGCACGAGGCGACAACGACCCAGCTTCTGGATGTTTACGCACAACTGTTTGAATCGTGCAATTCAATGCCAGCATGACAACATTGATTGGCCCCTGAGTATCACCCTGCGCCAAAATGGAGTATCCCTCGAATTCGAGGCGGATGATGAATTCGAGGCGAATGGTTGGATTTATTTCTACGGCTGTTGACATCGCTGTGCTCCTGTTTGCAATAGTCAGCTTAGGCAAGACCGCAGCGCACCTCACCTCAAAAATCAGCCGTTCCATGCAAGTTTTCGTTGCAGTGGCCGCTGGGCATGCCGCGCTGCATGCATCCCGGCGCAGGACAATCAGGGCAAAGAGCCTGCCCGCACGGCATCAGCCGGGCGGTGGTGTGAGCACGTCAGACGGTGCTCTTCGTCGCCGCGGATGAGGCCCCGGGTCCTGCCTTGCACTCGTATACGAGGGGCGATTGACCTTCAGGAGTCCCGAATTCAGTCAAAAGCAGTCGCCACCGCTTTCAACTGCCACGCCCTTGCGGGTGGTGGTCTCCCTCTGCAAAGAGGGAACCGGCCCGTTGACGGGGGCCATGCGGATGCTGCCAGAGCGACCCGGCGCGAGGCATCAACGCTTGCATTCTCTGAGACCCGACCTTGATCGGGCGGCCATGCTCCCTCGGGAAACATGGCGTCATCGCGCCCGCCGCACCCAGTCAAGGGGCGCGCGAAACGACGATGGGGCTGCCTTGCCCAGCTTCTACGGCGAAGATTTTTTCTGATACTGGAGGGTGAAGGGTGTCTTTGACGCCTGGAAAAGCGCGCGTGGACACGACTCTTGCCTCACTCAGGGTTCTGCTGTTTTTTCTGGTGAGGGGCGCCAAAAAAACCGCCTGGCGGCGGTCGGCGCGTCATGGGCTCGCATGGACCACTGGTTGCGCACCAGAGACTGGGACGCGATCGCCGGGCATGCCGGTCGAAGACTCATTCCGCTTGTGCGGGGACTGGAAAAACGGTGCCCGGTGACGGGCTTGGTGCATCCTAAACCGGATACAGGGGGGTTGTGTGGGTCGAATCCCACGTCGCGCAGGTCATTTTTCGGCTGCGGCGCCACCGGCTTGCGCATGCACGATGTCGGTGTAGAACAACTGCATGGCCTTGACGTGGATTGACTCGGTTTCTCGTCCTCATCGGCGTATTTCTCGCCTGGAGCCGGCTCATCCGCGTTGGCTTGACGTGGTCTGTTTTTCGAAATCCAAATCGTGAGGAAAAAGCGTGCGTTTCAATCGCACCATCGACCCGGAAGACCCAGCGTTGAAGTCATTATATGAGGGACTGGCACGCTTCCGCATGGCCCCGGCAAGCAGCATCGCGCCAGGGCGATTCAACAAGTCCTCTACGCGGGGACGGCCATGCTCTACGGGCAAGCCGCGGCGCCGCATCCCATCCATGTCGCCACGCCAGCTCCGCAGGTGAGCGCGCCGGTGCCTGCCCTGTCCTCGACCGGGCAGACCGACGAGGTGTTGGTGCAGGTGGACGGCGGCCATTATGTCGTCGGCCCGTCCACCGCGGTGTATGGCCGCACGCTGCAGGACGACTACATCCACACGCAGCAGTACCGCGCGCTGGTCTGCGGCGCCTTGTACATGGCGTTCAAGGACCTCGGCGAGGTGGTCGAGTGGGTGGACGCGCTCGTCGTGGGCTTGCCTGTCTACAGCTTCGGCAAGTTCCGCGAGGGTCTGGCGGCGGAAATGGGCAAGGGTTTCGAGGTTCCGGTCCCGGCAAAACTTCGCACCGCCTATGGGAAGGACACGGTGTTCGTGCGAGCGAAGGCGATCAAGGTCATGCCGCAGCCGGTCGGCGCGATGACGGACTGGCGCGGACGCCTGACCGTGCCGCCGCCGGACGGCGATACGGTGATCGTGGCCGACCCGGGCTACAAGACCTTCGACTGGTTCGCCATGCGCGGCCATGTGATCATCCCGGATCTGTCGGGGGCGTTCGACGGCGGCGTGTCTGAACTCCTGAAAGATGTCTCGGTGGCGATCACCCGCAAGCATCCGAACGCGCGCATCGACATCCAGACGGTCGAGGACGGGCTGGAGCGCGGCAAGATCTCCCTGGTCGGCGTCGGCAGCATCGACTTCACCGAGTATCGGCAGACGGTACGCAAGGGCGCCAGGATCATCGCCCAACGCATGGCCGAGATGCTGCAGCGCAGCCAGCAGAGCAACAAGGTGCGGGTGGATCACCTGATCCTGGCGGGCGGCGGCGCGCAGTATTTCGAGGACGCCATGCGCGAGGTGTTCGCCGGGGTGGATTTCAGCGTGCTGCCCAAGCCGGTGCTGGCGAACGCACGCGGGTTCTGGAAGGTGGCGACGCGCATGGCGTGATGGGTCCGGCCAGCCTCGGGCGCCCAAGTGTCGCGCCCGGGGTTGCGTCGCCCCATGTGCGTGCGATGATGCAAGCAGGAGATCAAGATGAAGCTCATGCCCAAACCCAGCAATGTCATCCCCATCCATGGGTACGAC
>JAGWOZ010000103.1 GCA_028870715.1 Betaproteobacteria bacterium
AGGCGGGCATGGGGCGATTCCGCACCACGCACGCGATCCCGTGGTTGCTGCATCGAGCATCGTCATGGCACTCCAAACGATTGTTGCGCGCAACGTCGACCCATTGGCCATGGCGGTCATCACGGTCGGTGCGCTGCACGCGGGGAGGGCCAACAACGTGATCGCGCAGGACGCCGTGATGGAGATCAGCGTGCGCAGTCTCGATCATCAAGTGCGTGAGCTGCTGCGGCGTCGCTTGCATGAAGTCGTGCAGGCGCAGGCGCAAAGTTTTGGCGTCGAGGCGCACATCGACTGGCGCGAAGGCTACTCGGTTTTGGTCAACGACGTGGCGCAGACCGACTTTGCGCGTCAGGTCGCGCTCGAATTGCTTGGCTCCGCCAACGTGACCCTGCAAGGCCCACCACTGACCGGCAGCGAGGACTTCGCCTTCATGTTGGAAAAGATTCCAGGGAGCTATGTCCTCATCGGGAATGGCGATGAAAGCGGCACTGCACCCGTGTGCATGGTGCACAACCCGGGTTACGACTTCAACGATGACGTTTTGCCCGTCGGCGCTGCGTTCTGGACCCATCTAGCGGAACGGTTTCTTGTTCAGCACAGCCCGTAATCGAATGAACCTGCGGTGAGCCAAGCTGGCGCCTTGCCTCTTGCAGGCCCGAAGACCCGACAACGCACAACAAATGGAGACAGCAACATGAGTGCAACAACGCCCGAAATGGCATGTACCTACGGCAATGGCGTGGGCGAAATCGGCAATGCTCCCGTTGCGACGCGGGCCGTGGTTGCTGCGGCCGTCGCCGGCAATGCCCTTGAGTTCTACGACTTCGTCACCTATGCATTTTTCGCCGTGTACATCGGCAATAGCCTGTTCCCGCAGCACACCGCCTACATAAGCCTGCTCATGTCGGTTGGCGTGTTCGGTATCGGATTTCTTGCGCGTCCACTTGGGGGTGTTGTGTTCGGCCTCATGGGCGATCGTATTGGCCGGCGAGCAAGCCTGATTGTGACCATCGTGCTGATGACAGCCGGCACCCTGGGCGTGGCATTGACGCCCTCGTTCTCGACCATCGGCATCGCCGCTCCGGTGATTGTGGTCATCGCACGACTGTTGCAGGGCCTTGCGCTGGGCGGCGAGATCGGCCCCTCAAGCGCATTCCTCGTGGAATCAGCCCCGGCGGGCAAGCGCGGCCTGTACGCCAGTTGGCAGCTTGGCAGCCAGGGAGCGGGAATCCTGGTCGCCGGCCTCATGGGGGTGCTGTTCAGCCGAGTGCTGAGCCACGCGGACATGCTCGCATGGGGTTGGCGTGTACCGTTCCTGATCGGCCTGCTGATCGTGCCCCTTGCCATGTACATGCGGCGCGCGATGCCCGAGACGCTCCATTCCGTCCCAATGGCGCACACAACGCCAAGGCACCGGGCGAGCACGGCACCTGGCAAGCTGGTCGTCATTGCCGTTGGCGTGATTCTCGGTGGCACTGTCTCGACCTACGTCGGCAACTACATGACCACCTATGCAATCACGGCACTCAAAATGCCCGCGGCCGTCGCGATGGGGGCAACAGTGGCGGTCGGCCTGTTCACATTGGTCTTTTCGATTGTCGGCGGCTGGCTGTGTGATCGATATGGGCGCAAGCCCATCATGTTTTGGCCGCGCGTCCTGGCTGCGGTCGCGACGGTGCCGGCTTTCCTGCTGCTGAACGCGGTACCGACACCTCTCACGCTCGTGCTGGTCAGCGCGTTCCTGGCCGCACTCACCGCAATCAGCGGTGCAGCGTCGCTGGTTGCAATTCCCGAGGCATTTGCTCGCCGGCATCGCGCGCTCGGCCTCGGCGTTGCCTACGCAGTGGGTGTGTCGATATTCGGTGGGACGACGCAGTTCATCATCACGTGGCTCATTCATGCCACCGGCAACCCGGTTGCGCCCGCATGGTATGTGACGATCGCAAGCATCGTCACGGCCATCGCCATGTTGGCCATGCCCGAGACGCGTGACGAACCAACCTGAGCGCGCCCCATGCGCACAGCGGCATCCGAAACGCTTCCACCTGAGCAGTTTGCGGTGCGTGGTGGGCGAGAGTGGACGCCCCCTTGCGCCTCTATGGTGGTGGCGATGGGCGGCACAACATGGGGAGTTTGGAGCCTGCGTCGCGGGCTCTCATCGCTTGCGCGCATCGGCCGCCGCAAATCGTCGGCAGCCAAAATCCCCGGACACGCAAATTTTCAAACGGACGCTGCTCGCCGTGACAATTGCCCAGCGCGTACTGCCATGTGGGTGTGGGCCAACCGCATCAGGTCCATCGGCAATCCCCGCGCCAGGCCGCGCTGCGCCATCGCGCCCAGGATGTGTTCGTGCTCGGTTTGCTGCCCTGCTTGAAGATCCCGAAGCATCGACGCGGTGAAGGCCGATCCTTGTTGCGTGAGCATGCTGAGCGCTTTGTCGGCGGCGGTTTGGCTGATGGGACGGCCGCTTTCGCGCGCGACGGCGCAACATTCAGCGAACATTTGGCGCGTCAGGGCTTCGCCGTAGGGGGTGGCCATGATGTCGCCGACCGAACCCTGGCAGACGGTTGTCATGCCGGCAAGCGTTGCCAGAAACACCCATTTATCCCACAAGGCCTGCTCGATGTCGTCGGTGTATCGGCTGTCGAAGGCAGCGCCTTTGCACGATTCGACAAAGGCGTGCGCCAAGGCCTCATGCGCTGGATCGCGGGCCCCAATCGTCAGGCTATGCAGATCGGTGAGTTGCTTGACTGCGCCAGATGCGGTGATCATGGAGGCGATGTGGGCCACTCCGCCCATGACCCGTTGCCTGCCGAACCTTTGGTCCAGCGTCGCCAGATGGCTGATCCCGTTCAGGAAGGGCAAGAAGACGGCATGGCCCTGCGCCTTGGACACGGATGCAAGCGCATCTTCCAGGTCGTAGGCCTTGGGCGCCAGAATCACGAGGTCATAGATCGGCGCCAACTCGGCAGCGGTCACCGTGTGCGGATGCACTGTGAAATCGCCCCGCGGCGTCTCAATGCGCAGGCCGTCGCGGTCGATGAGATGTTTTCGCTTCTCACGCACCAGGAAAGTTATGTCGGCACCAGCGCGCACGAGTTGCGCGCCAAAATAGCCTCCGATACCACCGGCACCAAGAATCAGAATTTTCATATTGACGAGTCCTTGAGCTGTGAGAGCGCCAAGCCTGGCGGAAGCAGCCGCACACGCGGCATGAAGCAGGTATGCGGCAGTAACGGATGCTATGACTTTGCAAGCCGCCTGCCACGCGAAGCATGAAGGGGCGGGATCGCGCACCGTGGCACCTGCCGTCAGTTGTTACCACCGCCATCGCCATGCGCCACGCATTTCACATGGCCAATTGCTGTTCTACATGCGTGTGGAGCGCCCAAACGCGGAAACGCCAACTTGCGCGCAGTGGCATGCAAGCTCAAACCCGGTTTGTGTCGGCACCAGCCGATTGCTGTGGAGTCCGCATGGACCGCCTTTGAGGGGCGGCTCGCGGTCGCGGGGTGGCATTCGCTGATGCTGGGCGCCATATGCGACCAGGGGCGATCGCGCGGATCTCGATCATCACGGCACGCTTTTGTGTGTGGCCGCGTGCGGGTTGAGCGACGCATTGAGACCCATCCAGGAGGCGCGCAGCGCCATAAGACCAGAATGGGCGGGAATCTTGGCCGGAGACTGGCCGACATGGCCAGTTGGCCGTGCTGAGCACACAGCGAAAGGCTCTGTGATGAACTGTCCCGCCACTAAAACACGCATGCGCGGTTGTCGTGGGAGTTTCGCGGTTCAAGGGCGAGTGGGTCGGCCCATCAGTGTGCAAAAAATGGCGCGAAGTCACTGATTTGGTCGTCACCCGTGAACGACAACGCCATTGCATGAGGCACCGCTGTCGTTGCCAGCGCGAGGTTGCAAGAAGCTGCGCTTTGCTCAGGTCTGTTGTCTGAGCAAGAAGCGCTGAATTTTGCCGCTGGGCGTTTTTGGAAGGGCGTCCACGAAGGCGATCTCGCGAGGATAGGCATGTGCGGCAAGCCTCGTCTTGACATGGGTCTGCAACGCGTCCACCGTATCTGCATTGGGCTTGAATCCCGCACGCAAGACCACGAATGCCTTGACGATTTCGGTGCGCTGCGGATCCGGTCGGCCCACAACGGCGGCTTCCATGACGGCAGGATGCTCGATCAAGCAGCTCTCGACCTCGAAGGGGCCGATCCTGTACCCCGACGATGTGATGATGTCGTCGCTGCGGCCCACAAAGGTGACACGGCCGTCCGCGGCCATCTCGACCGTATCTCCTGTGAGGTAGTAACCGCCGCGAAAGGCCGGCGTTGCCTGCTGCCAGTAGCCCGGAAAGAAATACAACGGGGACGCAGCACGGTCGACGGCCAGGATGCCCGGCTGATCGGGTCCGAGAACACGCACTGCGTCGCCTGACTCTTCAACGACGGCCATGCGGTACCCCGGCATCGCATAACCAGCGGTGCCAGGCTTCACCGGGTGTTGCAAGCCATGGTGATTGCACACCACCATGCCGATCTCCGTCTGTCCGTAGTGATCCAAGACCGGCGCCTCAAGCCTTTCTGCAAACCATTTGATGACCTCCGGGTTCAGGGGCTCCCCCGCGCTGCTGACAGCACGAAGCTGCCCCTTGATTGCCTCCACGCTTTGCGTCTTCGCCGTCATCAGCAATCGAAAGGCAGTGGGTGCTCCGGCCAGATTCGTGATCCCCTCATCCTTGATGAACGCAAGCGCTGTCTCGGGTGCGAACGGCCCGTCATAGAAGGTGGTTGCGTGCCCCATCAGCAAGGGACCGGTAACGCTGTAGTAAAGGCCATAGGCCCAGCCGGGATCGGCAATGTTCCAGAACTTGTCCTCCGCACGCAAGTCGACCGCCAGGCGCATATATTGTTCGAACGCCATGAGCGCCTTGATGGGGACTGGAACTCCTTTGGCCTTGCCCGTCGTGCCCGAGGTGAACAGCATGATGAAGGCATCCTCGCCCGTTCGCATCACGGGCGTGAAAGCGTCCGTGTGCGCGCTCAACGCTTCCTGGAAGGCATCCCCGTGCACGCCACCGATGACCAGGGTTCGCGGTGCCATTTTCACGTCCGCCAGCTTGCCTTGGTTGGCCGCATCAGTCACTACGACCTTGGCCTCACTGCTGCCCAGACGGTACGCAATCGCTTCAGGCCCGAAAGCCGTGAAGAGGGGCTGATACACGGCGCCAGCTCGCCATGTGCCCAGAATCGTGATAAGGAGCTCAGGCACGCGCGGCAGCAACCCAGCCACACGGTCGCCAGGCTGGACGCCCTGCGCGGTGAGCCAATGCGCGAAGCGCGCCGAGGCGCTTTGGAGTTGGGCAAAGGTGTAAGTCGTGCGCCTGCCTTGGTGATCGTGCCAGTGCAGGGCTATCTGATCATCATGCGCGTGGCGGTCGCAGCATTCGACGCACGCGTTGATGCCGTGCACGAGATCGCCATCGAGCCTGGCTGCCAAATCGCCGAGGCTGAAGGCGCTCAGGGCCGACAAATATGAGGTCTGCATGAAAGCCTCCCTTGGCTTGTTCGATTCCGCAAGACGCCCCATGCGATGGGCACTGGGCCCTACGAGAAGCCTGCATCCGTGCGGTCCGGGGGATTGTGCATGATCGGATATCCCTGAGCGCGCGATTCGATTTTCGCCATGCCCCAAAAGTCAGGCATTGATTACTCTGCGCCTGTTCCAACCAAACCGGAGCGCCACCGTGTTTGGTGCGCTCGCAAGAGTCCCGATCAGTTCGCGACGAGCGACGTGCACACGTGCCGCATGGATGCAAATGAGCGGCAGCAGCGGGCGCCTGTGGGACTTACCTTTCGTGACACATATCAGCGCCGCCCGCTCTTAGCATCGGCGAAAACGAACGTCCGTGCGATTTTGTCGCGGCCAAATCGGTCTCAAGGCCGACGGAGCGCCTTGACCGCCAACAGGAGACAGTCATGCAGATCAAATGGGGACTGGCGATCATGGCCGGATCACTCGCGCTAGCCTCGTGTGGGGGCGGTAGCAGTTCGGTTGCCACCAGCGGGACGAGTAACACGCTGCTTGCGACCACCGTCGACACCACCGGCGTGCTGTCAGCGACGCAACTGGATAGTCTTCTCGCCACGCGGTACCCGGACCCGCAGGCGCAAGCGCTTGTGGGAACGCCGGTCTGTGGTGTGCAGGTCGTGAAGTTCACGTATGCCACCGCGGGTGGTGAAGGCGAGGCCACCGACGCTTCCGGCGCCTTGATGGTCCCCACCGGAACCGCGCCACAGTGCACCGGTCCACGGCCGATCGTTCTGTATGCGCATGGAACTGCGGATCAGCGCGCCGAAGATCTATCGGCGATCACGAACACGGCAAACCCGGCGTACGGTACGTCCACACGCATTGCGTTGGTCTTTGCCGCGCAGGGCTACATCGTGATTGCTCCAAACTATGCCGGCTATGACATTTCGTCGTTGCCGTATGCCCCGTATCTGAACGGGTCGCAGCAGTCCCAGGACGTGATCGATGGGTTGACCGCCGGGCGCCAGATGCTTGGCCTGCTCAATGCCCCGGTCAGCGACAACGGCAAGCTCTATGTCACGGGCTACTCGCAAGGCGGCTATGTTTCCATGGCAACACTGGCCGCGCTGGACTCGCAGGGCCGGCCTGCAACGGCGGGGGCTCCGATGTCCGGTCCCTATGCCTTGCTCGCCACCGGTGATGAGATCTTTTTGGGTCATCCCGACTTCGGGGGCACCGTCTTCTTGCCCATGGTGCTGAACTCGTACGCGCATCTGAAGCAGGGATCGATCAATCCCAGCCAGGTCTTCTCCACGCAGTATGCCAATGCGGTCTCCCTCTTTCCCGGCGATGTCAGCGCCCAAGCCGCGATGCAGCAGGGCCTTATCCCATCAACGGCGCTGTTCCAATCGGCCTTAACTGGCTATTCCAATCTCGATGCGCTTCCCGAGGGGCTGCCTTTGGGGCCCGTCGGTTTTGATCCGTCGAATTACCTGATCAGCACGGCGTTTCGCGAGGCCTATGTCAACGATGTTGATGCCAATCCGGACGGCGCGGCGCCGTCGAACGGATCACCTCCGGATTTCTCCACAACAGCGGCCACGCTACCTGCCAGCCCCCAATTGCTGCTGCGCCAGGATCTCAAAGCAAACGATCTGCGCAACTACACGCCGAGCATGCCATTGATGATGTGCGGCGGCCTCAATGATCCGGAGGTTTATTGGGCGCAGGGGGCTGCCGCGATGACGGCAACGTTGAACGCGAAAGCACCGAGCGACCCGAATCTACGCTACGCAACGCTTGACCTTGACATCTCAGCTGGCACCACGGGCACGTTCACGACCCACGGTCTGACCGGCGCCCAGAACGCCACGATGCAGGCGGTTGCAACGCAGGCGCAGCAAGCGTTCACAACCTATCAGACAGGCGTGGCAACCCAACTTGGCACCACGGTCGGTCTGGAGCTTTATCACACGAACGAGCGTGTGTTCTGCACCGCCGCGGCCCGAACCTTCTTCGCGCAATTCTGATCGCGTGGCCCGCATCGGGCCTTGGCGCGGCCTGATGCCTGCACCGATTGCGCAAAAGCGCCGCGCATCCCGCGACGACAGTGCCTGGCGCTAGGTCGCGGCAGTACCCGGCTTGCGTCGTGTGTCGAGCGCATCAGGGCACGCGTGCCGGCCTTGCCCACGACCGCCTCCGAGCACACGAACGGGTCGTTCTGCGGCGCTGCCCCGACCGTCGGGCGCACGGCGTAAAGCCGCACTTCGCGAAGCGCGCCGACTGTCCAGTGTGCTGCTTTGGGCGTGCGCACCGCTACCGCACGCGTGAATGCAAAGGGCGCAATACCACCCTTGAGCGCAGTCGCACATTTCAGCCCCGAGTGGACGCCAATGCCGCCCGAGCCACCGCGCAGACCGCACGGCAGGCATACCGAACAACACCCGCAGGCGTGGCTTTGTGCAAGCGCCAAGCCTCCCTGGCCCAGGCTGCGCAACAAATGCCTACCAGAGGGCCTTGCGGCTGTGCAGCCCCGGGAATCCGGCGTGCAGCGGAAGAGTTTCGTGCTCATTGGCGCGATACTCGAGCTCATGGATGCGCCGCTCAAGGTCACAGACGTCGACGGAGCGGGACAAGTACTCTTCATCGAGCTGCTCTTGGGACTCAAGCCCTGAGAAGATTTTCTGGAGGAATTTTGTGAACGCGCTCATGATGTTTCTCCCGCTGAAGGGAGCCTTCTGTAGAACTAGGGTTAACCCTAATCTAACAGCTAACGATGGAATTTCAAGAGCCATCGGCCTAAATGTTGCTCTGCAGCATCAACGCCTGTGCCGCAACATCTGAATGGGCCCGTGCAAGGCATTGTGGGCAGGTGCGGACACCGCCTTGCGCCTGCGGTGCATGGAGGCTGTGCCTGGCCACGGATTCTTGCCGAGCCTTGACGCGGCACAGGTTGCGCGACCGCGCTGTGTCGACGCCTTCATTTCATCGGCGCAAAATATTGAGAAAACGCAGAGTCATCCTGTGCCACGCGTGCTAAAGTTGAAACAAGTTGTGACGTAAAACGCAACAAACCTTGAGCCATCAACATGAGTGATGTGCTTTATCGAAGGAGAGTCCCGTGAGTGATGATGGAAGTGAGCCGCTACTGTGGAGGCTCGGAGTTCGCATTGAGAGTTCCCGCGATGTGCAATTGCTGGACTGGCTGGTCGGCCGTGTCGGTGCAGAGGAGGTGCGCGGCGCGGCCTATCGGCGTCGCAACCGCTTGCAGCCACGACCGTACAAAGTTGCGGAGGAACTTGGCGTCAAACCGCCGGAGGAACTCGAGTCCAAACCAATCGGGCAATGGAAAATCGGCGCAATGCGCGAGCATCGAGCCGGTTAGCGCGATAAGAGGCCGCCACGGATCGGATGCAGATCCGTGCTTTGGGCTGGATGTTTATCCCAGCCCTGGGCAAGGCTCAGCCAGGATCGTGGCGCTGGACTCGCCGATCTAGCTGACCTTCTTGACTTCCTGCGTCGTGGCGCGGTAGCCCTCCTTGACGCCGTTGGCCACGTCGCCGCCGACGACTTTCCCAGCGTGGACGACAGCATGTCCTGTCTCCGCGCCGACCTTTATCATCTTCTTGCCTGCATGGACCGCATCCGTCTTGATATTGTGGGCATATTGCGTGAACGTCATGGCGCTGGCGGAGGTGGCTACCGCAAAGAGAAGGGCGGATGCAAAAACGTAAAAGGCTTTCATGGAGACGCTCCAGTATGGGTGAGACTCAGCGAGCGAGCCTCGCGATCAACGGCCCCCGTATGCGGCGCAGTGCAGGTTGCCGGCGCCTTGTTGTCTTGTCTGTTTGGCCGCATTGTGCCAGCGCTGGCCCAGACATGCATCCAGCGAAACGCGCAGACTCGGATTCCGTTCCTGGGGCAGCGCGTGTCTTCGGCACTCCATGGACTTCGCATCGCCGCATCACAGATCACAACGGGCTCCCGTTGCGCTGGCGCTGAATTGGCCGGTTTTCGGAGGTCGCGCAGCTGGCGTCGATCGCGCCAGCGCGACGCTGAGATCCTCCGGGAGATACAAGATCAGGCGAGGGCTTTGCCCGCCGCCGCGCGGTGCGGACTTGGCAGGCCCGCACCGCGATCTCGCCACACGGGACTTCGGTTGACTGTAAGACAATCCCAACGTTACAGGCCCCTTTGAACACATAATTCGTATGAGCGACGAGTTTCCGACAGACATCTACACCGAACCTCAGGGTATTGACGTTGACACCCTTGCCAACCTCGGCCCCTTGCGGGCAATGGCCGGTGTCTGGGAGGGCTCACGGGGCCTCGACGTGAAGCCGAAGGCTGAGGGCCCGAAGAAGCAGGCTTATGTCGAGCGCATTGAGCTTCAGCCCATCGATCCTCAAACCAATGGCCCCCAGCTCCTGTATGGCCTGCGCTACCACCAGCACGTCGTCAAGCCGAACCAGGTCAAGACCTACCATGACCAGGTCGGCTACTGGTTGTGGGAGCCTGCAACCGGCACCATCGTTCACACGCTGACGATTCCTCGCGGACAAGTGGCGATGGCCGCGGGTCAGGCCAGTGCCGACGCAACCGCGTTCGAGCTCGTGGCGACGCAGGGGCTCGAAACGTACGGCATCTGCTCGGCGCCATTCCTGCAACGGGCTTTCCGAACGACGGAATTTCGCATTCGAATTGCGATCAACGTCGACGGCACCTGGAGCTACGATGAGGACACGGTTCTGCAGATCCTTGGGCAGGACGAGCCCTTTCACCATACCGATCGCAGCACGTTGATCAAGGTTGCCGAGCCAACGCCGAATCCGCTCGCCCGAGGTTAAAGGCGGGTGTGCAGCTCGCAAAGTCGCCTCAGCGCGGGCTGTGCGCAAGCTCGCTTTCCGAACGCGCCCGTGTAATCCTGATTTTCCGGAAAGCCAATGGGGCCCGGCTCATTGTGGCCCGCGCCGTTCAGCCCTGGATATGCACGTCGTCCCACCGCCAGCAGCAGGGCCCAAAAAAGTTCAGGCACTGACTGACGCATGGTCTGTGCAGTGCCTGACGCATGGCTCCCATGGGCGGGAGCCGTTTCACGCCGCAGCGTGTTGGTCGGTCAGAATATTTCCCAGTTGATAGGCAATACGACCTCCTTGTTTTTGTTGTGCTTGATCCAAATCTACGCCGCGCTCCGGCAATGTGCAAGACCCTCAATGCGTCTATGCACAGGGATGTGGCGCAAAGGCAAAATCGACCGCTTGAGGCGCGGGTGGCGGCGAGATGCGCAATGCCGGCGTGAGTTGGAGCGCGTGATCGGAAGGATTGTGTCCAAAGCCTGCAATCCCTTCGCTGGACATCGTCGCCGTCCTTGGCCTTTGCCACGGCTTGCGCGAAAAGGACAGAAACTCCGACGGCGCTCACGCCTGCATCAAGCGCGAATGCGTCACCTCGGTGGGTTCTTGCTGCTGGCACATGCTGCACCACGCACGCCACAGGCGATCCCGGCGTGGCCCACCCTTCTTTTATTGACAGGATAAATATACAGCACACGCGAACACCCCGCAAGCCCGACAAGGATGCCTGCGGCATCCGCGCTGTCTGTCCCCGCCCTGGGGCGGCGGGGTTTGTCGCGCACCGGGTCAACGGCACGGCAGTTGGCATGGACGTGGGCGTGGCGTGAGCTGGGCTGCTCGCCCAATCGGGCCGTTCTTTCACGAAACGCGCCGGTGCCGTGGGTTGGCCGCGGTGGCTTTCGCGACACGCGAGCCGCTGCGCGAGCGCCATCAAGACGGGCCCCGCTCGCGTCCGCGATGGTTGCGCTTGAGAAGCTGCCATGACCCTGGTCGTGCGCGATTGAAGCAAACGCGCTATGGTGTCGGATGCTTACACCTA
>JAGWOZ010000349.1 GCA_028870715.1 Betaproteobacteria bacterium
GTTCAAGGTGCTGCGCGTGGTGGGCATGGGCTCGGCGGCGCCCTTCGATACGCACAACCCGGATTCGTCGCTGAACCGGCGTGTGAGTATCGTGGTCTTGTCCAAACAGGCCTACGCGCGTATCGTGAGCGACCAGGGCGCCGAACAGACCGCCAGTACAGCGGCGCAGGCGCAGGCGCAGATGCAAGCGCCTGCAGGGTTGCCTGTTGCTGGGGTGCATTGACTGCATTGCGCATGGCGTGCACATGGACTTTTTGTGCACTATGCTCAAGTTTCGTGAAATTGTGCCGTCAATTCGAGTGTCAGCGGTAGAGGTCGGCGATGATGAGGCGATCTGCCCGCACTCGGTCGTGCAAGGAAGCCTGCGACGATCCGGCGTTTTTCTAAGAGAATATCAGCCATGAATCCCATTCAGAATTCCATTACCACGTCGACCAGCGGGAGCACGCAGAAAACCGATCTCGGCGTCAAGCGGGGTGGAGTCGGGGCATCCAAGTCTTCAGGCGCCGGAGCAGCCGGTGTGCAAGCGGGGGGCGATATGGTGTCCATTTCCAATTCCGCGCGCCTGCTTAACACCGCGAGCACCGTGACCACTTCCGGCGTGTCTAACCAGCGCATCAATGCCCTTAAGGCGGCCATCGCGTCAGGTCAATACACGGTCGATCCGCAGAAAATCGCCAAGGGCCTGGTGCAGGATAGTCAAGCGCTTCTGAAGGCAACGGCAGGCGGTTAATGCCACGGCCCTGAGCCATCACGCAGTCGCTGTCCAGTCGTCATCATGTCGGAACCCGAAGCGTTTGACCGGATCTTGCTGGCCCAACAGGATTTACTGGGCAGGCTCCAGCAGATGCTCCAGACCGAGCTTGAAGCCTTGCTCGCAGGTGACGTGGAGCATCTCCACGGTTTGGCGGCTGGCAAGATGGACGTCTTCGCCGAACTCAGAGCTCTCGAGCAGCAGCGCCTGGAGCGCGCAGGCCAGCGCAGCGCCGCCATGGCGGTCGGCGAGGCTGACCGGATGCGCAAAGTCCAGGAGCTCGGGCGCGCCGTCGTGCAGGCCAACCAACGCAACGGCTTGATCGTGTCGGCACTGATCCGCAACACCCAGGGCGCCCTGGACATTCTGCGCGGGATTGGCGCTGACAACGCAGCGGGAGTGTACGGGCCGGCTGGACACGCACTCGCAACGCAGCAGGCGGCCAAGCCCTTGGGCAGCGCCTGACCCGGTCCTGGCCAATGCTGATCCTGAGTCGTCATGCTGGCGAAGCCATCCTCATCGGTCAGGACATCCGCATCGTTGTTGTGCACATTGGCGGCGGCAAGGTCAGGCTGGGCATCGAAGGGCCCAAAGAGCTTCGCATCCTGCGTGAAGAGTTGTACAAGATGGTCAGTGACCTCAACCAACAGGCCACGGCGCCCGACCAGGGCGCGCTCGACACCTGGTTGCAGCGGGGCGTGCAACCCTCGCCCTAGGCTGCGCAACGTACCCAGAAACCCAACGTGATGACGTCCCTCACCCGATTCGGACCACTGCGCATCACCGCCGCACAGCGCTGGACCTGCGCGGGACCCATGCCAGGGTTCGAGACGCTGCACAGCTTCGCGTTGCTGCAGCATGAAGGGCAGGGCCCGTTTCTCTGGCTGCAATCGCTTGAGGAGCCGGACTTGGCCTTTCTCATCGCCGGAGCCGATTGTTTCGGTCTGAGATATCCGCCTTCAAGCCGCGTGCATTCGGAGGGGGACACGGAGCCTTGCGTGCTGGTCATCGTGCCGCAGCGCCCAGAGGACACGCTGCGGGTTCATCGTTTGGCGCCTATCGTGTTTGACGCGAGGCACGCCAGTTTTGTACAAGAAGTGTTCGAGCCCGAGCAGGTCGCCGGTACGGGCTACTGGACCGGGCCTTCCGGCCGGGCGCAAAGCGCGGCTTGGTTGGAGCGGATCGTGCATGTCGAGCGCGCGCGCGAAGGCGGCGCATTGCAGGATGCCGCATTGATGGCAGGGGACGGCATCGATCGCGGGTCAGCGCTTGGCGTCGCGCAATAGTTCGCGATCCC
>JAGWOZ010000350.1 GCA_028870715.1 Betaproteobacteria bacterium
ATGCGCTGGCCGTCCGGACGTTGAAGGGCGCACGGCAATGGCAGGCTCGCCAAACGCTGCTCGGCCGGTTGCAGCAGGAGACGGCTGGACAGGGGCATGACGCATTCCTCCTTGCGCCTATTGTGCGGCAACCCCGCACAGCCATAGTCCAATCGGCGCAATGGATGGATCGATTGTGCGTCATCTAGCACAATCGCGCGGCGCTCATCGACGTACGTGAAGCGAACCGTTGCCACCCCAGCACTCGCCAAGGCAAGACCAACGCCAGCCTTGAGCCCGCGCTGACAAGCGCCCGCCGTATCCGGTAGCACTGGGCAACGACCTTCGCCAAGCGGCGACGCACTCCGGCTCGAAACGCTTCGGCACCCTGCGACCAGGCCCGATGGCACGCACGGGATGCACGGCGTTCCTGCGCCAACGCAATGCCCGCCGCAACGGATTTGCGTAAGCTTTGTCACTTCGCCAATCCTTCCCGAGCGCACCATGTCTGAAGAATCCGCACCAACCGTTGTCCTGACCCAGCAGGAGGGGTACCAGTTCAACATCAGCTTCACCCCGACCATGCCACACGTGGTATCGGACGAGCCGCCGCCTCTCGGCCTGGGGGCTGGACCCTCGCCTGCTCACCTGCTGCTGGCTGCGGTGGGCAACTGCATGAGCTCGAGCCTGTACTTCGCTCTGTCCAAGTTCAAAAATGATCCGCATGGCATGACCACCACCGCGCGCGCGCAAATTGGCCGCAATGAGGCGGGCCGCCTGCGCGTTCTGCACATCGACGTGGCGATTCACATGGGGGCCAAAAGCGAAAGCCTGAATCACCTTGACCGCATCCTCGGCCAGTTCGAGGAGTTTTGCACGGTAGGTCAGAGCGTGCGCAACGGCATCCCGATGGACGTGTCGGTCTATGACGGCAGCGGACAAAAGCTCAAATAATTCACGCCTCGGGCAACGCACACACATCGCAATGAACACTGCCACATCGACACCCGCCTTCACCGATCCTCGCGCAACCTGGGACGCGCGCTTCGCCCAGCCGGGCCTGCTGTTCGGGGATAAGCCCAACGTCTTCCTTCAACGCGAGGCGCAGCGCATTGCGCCGCGCAGCCATGTGCTTAGCGTGGCCGATGGGGAAGGACGCAACGCGATCTTTCTTGCCGAGCAGGGCCACGCGGTCACCGCATTCGACATTTCGCCAGTGGCGGTCGACAAGGCGCGCAAATGGGCGGCCGAGCGCGGCGTGCAGGTGGATTTTCACGTCGCCGCCGCGGACGCGTGGACATGGACCCCGGCCGCATTCGACGCCGTCGCAGCCATCTTCGTGCAGTTCGCTGACCCTGACTTGCGCCGCAAGCTGTTTAGCGGCATTTGGCAAACGCTCAAACCCCGCGGTCTTCTGCTGATCCAGGGGTACACCCCCAAGCAACTCGACTATCGCACGGGAGGCCCCGGCAAGCTTGAGCACCTGTACACCGAATCGCTGTTGCGTGAGCTGCTTCCCCAAGCCCAGTGGCTCCTGTTGCGCCAGCACGAGGCGGAGCTGGCCGAAGGCCATGCCCACGCAGGGCGCTCGGCGTTGATCGATGCGGTGGCGCGCAAGCCATGAGTCCCGGGCCCGGACCCCAGGACAGCTGATGTCTGGCGGCTCGATGCGAGCGGACCCCTTAGCGTGCAGCAAAGGGGTTGAAGCTCGGCAAAACGCAAAAATCGTGAAATAGGGCACGAAGTCGCGAAAGAATTTGCGTCCGAAGGGCGCCGCGCAGCCCGAGTGGCGCCACAATAGGCCACATTCGAGAAACCGAGCCATGCGCACGATGGCCGCTGCGTGGCATGAAGGATTCCGAACGGCGGGGCGGTGCAATCCATGCGTGGGGTCGGGTGGTTTGATCGTGTGACAAAGGGCCTGAGGTTGCCATCCAGCCGATCCAGGCCAGACGAGGCGTTGCCGAATGCAGCAACGCCTCCCCACATCGACACCCCCGTAGCGCCCGGACTCCCGATCGATCCGGGCCGTACCAAAGATGTCACACCTTCGTCTGGTCCGC
>JAGWOZ010000104.1 GCA_028870715.1 Betaproteobacteria bacterium
ATCGGAGGTTACTTTGCGTTGTGGAAAGTCCAGCCGACCAGGCTGCGGTTGAGCAGACACTTACTTACGGCGGGCTGTATTTCGTGTTGATGGGCCATCTCAGTCCCCTCGATGGCATGGGTCCCAAAGATATTGGCCTGGATCTCCTGATGCAGCGCGTGCAAGGCGGAGGTGTGGAGGAAATCATCTTGGCCACCAACTTCACCAATGAGGGCGAAGCCACCGCCCATGTCATTGCCGAAACTGTGCGTTCGCTGGATCTGAGGATTTCCCGACTCGCGCGGGGCGTGCCAGCTGGGGCAGAGCTTGAATACGTTGATCTAGGCACCATCGCTCGCGCCTTGATGGATCGGCGTGGCGCATGAACGCGACGCACAAGCAGGGATGACGTGAGGTATTAGCATTCCGGTCTCTATGTCAGCGACACACCATCTTTAAACGCACCGATGCCAATCACACGCCGCCAGAGTCTGCGATGCACCGCCGGTCTTCTGTTGCTGGGGACGATGCCCTTTGCGCGATCAGCGCGCGCCAACGCACCTGATGGAGTCCTGAGCTTGTTTGCAGGGCAGATAGGCCTGCATGGTCACATCGATGGGCGCGGCGGTAGCGCAACGTTCTTCGACCCGCGGGGTCTGGCGTTGGATCCGCGAAACGGTGACACCATCGTGGCGGATGCGGCCAATGCCCTCATCCGCCGCGTCACCCCTTCAGGTGATGTCACGACCCTCGCTGGCGGGGCCGAAGAGCGCATCAGCAAAGACGGACAAGCCTCCCAAGCACGCTTCGTTGGGCCCGACGCCGTGGCGGTGGCGCCCGACGGCACCATCGTCATTGCGGACTCTTATGCCAACACAATCCGTCTGCTGAGGGGAGGCACCGTCTCCACATTGGCCGGGCAGGCAGGACGGCCTGGATATGCCGACGGGCACGGCACGGAAGCGCAGTTCAATCATCCGGTGGGAATCGCCCTTGACCCGCAGACAGGCGACGTACTGGTAGCGGACGCCTATAACAGCACCCTTCGCCGTGTCACTGCTGAGGGAAAGGTGAGCACGATGGCTGGTCAGCCAGGTTTGACCGGCCACCGCGATGGCTCAATTCAAGAGGCGCTGTTCAATACGCCAGTGGGGATCGCAGTGGCACCTGATGGCACCATTTATGTCAGCGAATTTTTCAATCAGGATGTCCGAAAGATCACGACGCACGGTCAGGTTTCGACATTGGCCGGCAACCCCGCTCAGCGTGGCGATGCGGATGGACACGGCACGGCGGCGCTTTTTCGCAAGCCCCAGCAACTGTGCGTGGATGCAACTGGGAACGTGATTCTGGCTGACGGCGGCAACCACAAAGTGCGGCGCATCACGCCCGATGGAAGCGTAACCACCTTGGCTGGCAAGGGTCAACTCGACAAGGTGGAACTTGGCCCCTTGCCAGGGGCCCTCATCACGCCCTATGGTGTGGCGCCGGGGCCGCAAGGAAGCGTTCTTGTGAGCAGCGGCGACGCGATCCTTCGGATTGTTCAGAATCCCTAAACCCCGTGCCGGCTGAACCGTGTCCGGTGTTGCGTTAGCTTCCCGCTACCGCGGGTTGTCCCAACTCAAAGTGGGCCAGGTCTACGCGCGGTCGGGGTTTCCAACCCCGCTTGTGGTGTTCCACAACCACATTCGTGTAGATGCCCCCGCGCACATACCACTGGGCGGTAACACGCAGGAAACGCGGTGCGATGGCCGCTACCACGTCGTCGAGAATCGTGTTGGTCACCTTCTCGTGAAAGGCGCCCTCATTGCGGTAACTCCACATATACAGTTTGAGACTCTTGAGTTCCACGCACTTCTTATCAGGGATGATGTCCAGCACGATGCGAGCGAAATCCGGTTGACCCGTCAAAGGGCACAGGCAGGTGAATTCAGGTACCTGCATATGGATATGAAAATCGCGCTCAGGCGCAGGGTTAGGGAAGGTCTGCAGGTGTTTACTGGGCTTGGTGCTCATGGTGAGGGCGGGTACGCCGCTGAAAATTTGCATTATCGGGCGCTGTCGCATCGACGGAGATGACTGGGACGTCAGTAGGTCGATGCTATCATCCAATGCAAGTCGGATAAACGACTATTTTTCTTTGTAAATCAATTAGTTAACTCAGTGCGTCTTTCCTGGATCAAGCTAGCCGGATTCAAGTCCTTCGCCGACCCCATAGCCTTCCAGTTGCCGGGTCAGCGGGTGGGTGTGGTCGGCCCGAACGGTTGTGGCAAGTCGAACATCATCGACGCTGTGCGCTGGGTTCTCGGGGAATCCAAGGCCTCGGAACTGCGCGGTGAATCGATGATGGATGTCATTTTCAACGGTTCGACCACGCGCAAGCCAGCAGGGCGCTGCAGCGTTGAGTTGGTTTTCGATAACAGCGACCATCGCATCACCGGGAGCTTTGGTCAATACACGGAAATCGCCGTCAAGCGGGTACTTACGCGCGACGGCACGTCCAGCTATTTCATCAATAATCAGCTTGTGCGCCGGCGTGACGTCCAGGATATTTTTCTTGGAACTGGACTAGGGGCTCGCTCCTACGCCATCATTGGGCAGGGCACGATCACCCGCATCATTGAATCGCGTCCCGAGGAGTTGCGGGTGATGTTGGAAGAAGCAGCAGGCGTATCCAAATACAAGGAACGCCGGCGCGAAACCGAAAACCGGCTTCTCGGCACGCGCGAAAACTTGCTTCGAGTCAATGACATCCTGCGCGAGCTGGAAAGTCAGCTCGACAAGTTGGAACAGCAGGCTGCCGTCGCGCAGAACTATCGCAGGCTTCAGGAACAACTGGAAACGAGCCAGCATGGGCTGTGGTTACTGCGATTGAGAGAAGCGCAGGATCGGCAGGATCGCATCGCGCAGGCTTCGGCCCTGGCGCTGAATGCCCTCGAGGCAAAGACGTCCGAATTGCGCGCTGCCGAAGCTGAGCTTGAAACGCTGCGCCAGGCCCAATATGCCGCGACCGACGCGCTGGGTACCGCACAGGCGAATCTTTACGCTGCCCAAGCCGAAGTGGCGCGCCTTGAGGCGGAAATCCGCTACGTGGTCGAGGCGCGCGACCGCGCTCAGCGGGGCCAGCTCGAGCTGCATTCCCAGCAAGCACAATGGCAAGCACGCCAGCAGGAAGCGCTGCGCGAATCGGAGATGGCAACCGCGAAGTTGGCTGACGCAGAACTTGCGCAGGGCGAGGCCGAGGGGCGAGTGAGCGAGCAGATGGATCAAATTCCGGCGCTCGAGGCTCGCCTGGCCGACGCCCAACTGAAGGCAACCGAGCAGCGCTTGCAGGCCGCCGCCGCACAGCAGCGTTTGCAAGCGGAGGCGGAACGTCAGCGCGCCCTTGGCCAACAGCTCCAGCAGCTCGAGCAGCGGATGCAGCGACTGCAGGCGGAGCGGCGCAGCTTGCACAAACCCGACAACCTGCGCCTTGACGACCTCGGCCGGCAGCAAAGCAGTTTGGCCGCCGAGCGTGATGAAGCACAGGCGCGTCAACAAGAACTGCATGAGCAACTGCCCGTTCTTCAACAAGTTCGTCAGGAGCGGCAAGCAGCAGCGCAGGAAGTCGCTTCTGCTCTGGCATCCACCATCGCGCGTGTGCACGCGATCAAGGCCCTGCAGGACAAGGTGATGACGCAGGGGCGCATTCAACCGTGGCTGGCGCGCCATGGGCTCGAGGGCATGGCGCGGTTGTGGACGCGCATCCATATCGAGCCAGGTTGGGAAACCGCCCTTGAAGCCGCGCTGCGCGAGCGATTGGCCGCGCTTGAGGTGCATTCCCTGGATGCCATGGCGGGATTCGCCGCCGACCCGCCGCCGGCAAAGCTCACGTTTTTTGCGGCACCCCAGGCGGCTGGCCCCATATCGAACGTCAATGGGCTGCAGCCACTGGCGAGTCTGCTGCACCACGTCGACCCGGGGTTGCGTGCCGTGCTCGACGAATGGCTGGCACTGGTCTTTACTGCCGAATCGGTCGAACAGGCCATACGGGGCCGCACGGGGCTGCCGGCCGGGGCCATGCTGGTCACCCGCGAGGGGCATGCCGTGAGTCGCCACAGCGTGAGTCTTTATGCGGCGGACAGCGAGCAGGCTGGCATGTTGGCTAGAGCGCAGGAAATCGACAACTTGGAGCGCCAGGTCAAGGCGCAGCAGATCCTCGCTGACGATACGCGCAGCTCGGCGTTGCAGGCGGAATCGGCTTGGAGCCAGGCGCAGGAGCAGGCGGCTACGGAGAGCCGCCGCGTGCAGACGCTGACCCATCAGTTCCACGCGGTTCAGGTGGAGTGGCTCAAATTGCAGCAGCAGCAGCAGGAATCGGCGAGTCGCACTGAACGGTTGGATGCGGACCTTGGCGAGTTGGACGCGCAAGCCGAGGAGCTCGCGGCCAGTCAGGCCGAGAGCGAGGCTCGTTTTGAGCAACTTGACGCCGATCTCGGGCAGTGCCAGCAGGCCCAAGCGGACCTGGATGGTGATGTGCTGCGTGAGCAGGCTGGGCTGGCCGCTGCGCGCTCCAACCTGAGGGTGCTGGAACAGACCCAGGCAGAGGCCCTGTATGCGATGCGCAGCCTGGAGCAGCGTCGAAGCGACTCTGCCAGAATGGCTGAGACCGCGAAGCAACAACTCGCTGAACTCGCCGCGCGACTGCAATCGGTTGACGAGGAGCTGACACGCCTAAGCGATGCCACGGCCCGTGCAGGCCTTCAGGATGCGCTTGCGGCTCAGCAACGTAGTCAAGAGCATTTGGCCAATCGACGTGCCGAACACGATGAATTGAGCACGCGCTTACGCGCGCTGGAAGAGACCCGGGTGCAATTGGAACGCGAAGCGGAGCCGCTGCGCGGCGCCATCACGGCGCGCCAACTCGAGGAGCAGGAGGCTAGGCTGCAGGCAGAGCAGTACCGCCAGATGCTGGCCGATGCGCAGGTTGATGTGGAGCAGCTTGCCGCGCGCCTGCCGTCGGACTGCAAGCCCGAGGAGCTTGGGCGGGAAACGCAGCGCCTGAGTCGCGAGATCGCTGCGCTCGGTGCGGTCAACCTGGCCGCGCTCGACGAGCTCGGCCATGCGCGTGAGCGCAAAGAGTTTCTGGATGCGCAACTCGCTGACTTGGAGCAAGCCGCGCGCACCCTTGAGGACGCCATCCACAAGATTGACGCCGAAACACGCGAGCAACTCCGCCTGACTTTCGACCAGGTCAACGCCCACTTCGGCCGCGTGTTTCCGGAGCTTTTCGGGGGCGGTGCGGCACGCCTCATCATGACGGGTGATGAGATTCTGGATGCAGGCGTCCAGGTCATGGCGCAGCCTCCTGGCAAGCGCAACAGCACCATCCATTTGCTGTCCGGTGGCGAGAAGGCTTTGGTGGCAATTGCGCTAGTCTTCGGTATCTTTCACCTGAACCCAGCGCCATTTTGCATTCTCGACGAGGTGGACGCTCCGCTGGATGACGCCAACACTGAGCGTTTTGCCAAGCTTGTGGAAGCCATGTCGGGAGCGACGCAGTTCCTGTTCATCTCACACAATAAGATTGCGATGGAAATGGCAGAACAACTGGTGGGCGTGACGATGCAAGAGCAAGGTGTTTCCCGCTTGGTTGCAGTGGACATGGACACGGCGGCGCAATTGGCCGAAGCTGCAGCCTAAACGTACAGGCCGCACCGAGAATCTCGTGGTGCGGAGGTCTATCGGCCCACCCGACAACACGCTACAGGACGAACGAGGACGATATCCATGGGTCAATTGCAGCAGGCCTTGCTAGTAGTGGGCGCGCTGATCATTGCTGCTGTCGTGGCATTCAATGTCTGGCAATCCTGGCAGCTGAGGCGACGTCGGCCGCGATCCGAGGGTGCAGGCCCGTTCATGGGCGACGAGTCGGGCACTGCGGCCGGCCGCGATATGCAGCGGGAGCCCGGACTCGATGATGATGAGCCGCAGTACGTTGAGCCGCAGCTGGCGCCTGCAGAGTCCACCCGCCTGCGGCCACCAGCGCTGCGCATCGATCCGCTTATCGATGCCATCGCCAGTTTCATGTTCGAGCAACCAGTGCCTGGCGAGGCTCTACTGTCGCGCATGCCGCGCATTGCGCGTGTCGGAACCAAGCCTCTACTGTTCGAGGGGCGCAATGCGCTATCCGGTTTATGGGAGACGCTTCAACCCTCTGAACGCTACGCGGAACTACAGGCTGGCGTGCAGTTGGCCAGCCGCAGTGGAGCGCTCAATGCGATCGAATACTCGGAGTTTGTCACGAAATGTCACGCGTTGGGTGAGGCCATCGGTTCATCGCCTGACCTACCGGACATGGCGGACGTGCTGGAGCAGGCTCGCGATCTTGACTCGTTCGCAGCAGCGAATGACGCACAGCTCTCCATCAATTTGCAGGCCCATGGTGTGGCCTGGGGGGTTGACTACCTGCGTCAGCAAGCGCAAGCCGTGGGCTTTAATACATCCCTGGCGGCAGGCCGATTAGCACTCGTGGAGCAGCTCCCGGCGGAAGCGGCGGCTGATGGGGCTGATGTGGGCAGGCCGATTCCTTTGGTGCAGCTCCATTACGACAGTTTGGCGGACTTCGCGGAGAACCCAGAAATGCCGGTGAGTCGGGCGACCCTTTTGCTCGATGTACCCCAGGTGCCCCAATCACTGCAGCCGTTTGCACGCATGCGTGATGCGGCACGCCGGCTTGCCCAAGGGCTGGATGCAAGGCAGGTGGATGACAACGGCGCACCGCTGTCACCAGCGGCATTGGACCAAATTGAGCAGCAGCTGACGCAGCTCTATGCCGCGCTCGATGAGCGTGGTCTGCAGGCGGGTACGCTCACCACGCAACGTCTCTTCAGTTAGGCGGCAAGCCTGCTCCGCCGCAATCCTGGCTGGCTTCTCACTCGCATCTGGCGCCATGCGGTCCGACTCAACTGATACAGCGACGGCAGCCCGCGCAGCTAGCCTGCGCGAGCAGATTGCGCGCTATGACCGTGCCTATTACCAGTTCGACGCTCCCCTTGTCGCGGACGCCGACTACGACGCGCTGTTTCAGGAACTGCAGCAACTTGAGGCCGCACACCCCGATCTGCGTACTCCCGACTCGCCGACGCAGCGCGTTGGAGGCCGCGCACTGGCCGCATTCGCTCCGGTCCGCCATAGCGTGCCGATGCTGTCCATTCAGACTGAAACCGACACCACGCCAGCGGGCGCGATCGCCTTCGACCAGCGCGTTCGCGCCAAGCTAGGGTTGGGCCCGGACGACCCGCCGGTTGGGTACGAAGCGGAACTCAAGTTCGATGGTCTGGCCATCAGTCTGCGATATGAAGACGGCATACTGGTGCGAGGCGCAACTCGGGGTGATGGCGAAACGGGTGAAGACGTCACACAAAACCTTCGCACCATTCGCAGTTTGCCCCTACGCCTCGCTGGCGCCCATCTACCCGCGGTACTGGAGGTGCGAGGCGAGGTGGTGATGAAGCGCGCTGATTTTGAACACTACAACGAGCGTCAGCGTGCGCGTGGCCTGCCAACACTTGTCAATCCGCGCAACGGTGCGGCGGGCAGCATTCGGCAACTCGACCCCAATATTGCGGGGCAGCGGCCGCTGGCTTTCTACGCCTACGGATGGGGGGAGATTCTCGGCTGGGCTGAACAGCCCGGTAGCCAACATGGGATGCTTGACGCTTTGGCGGAATTTGGGCTTCCGGTGGCGAGTCAACGCGTGTATGGCCCTGGACCGAAAACCCTTATCGACTTTCACGCACGCATTGCCGCTTTGCGTGACCAACTGCCTTTTGATATCGACGGGGTGGTGTACAAGGTCGACAGCCTTGCGCTGCAAGAGCGCCTCGGTTTTCGTAACCGCGAGCCGGTGTGGGCGGTGGCACACAAGTACCCAGCGCAAGAGCGTGCGACCCGAGTGCTGGCGATCGACGTCCAGGTTGGCCGCACCGGTAAGCTCACGCCGGTGGCGAGGCTTGAGCCTGTGTTCGTCGGTGGTGTGACCGTGACGAATGCGACGCTCCACAACGAAGATGAAATACGGCGCAAAGACGTGCGCGTCGGCGACACGGTGATTGTGCGCAGGGCAGGCGATGTGATCCCCGAGGTTGTGGCGGTGGTGCTGGAACGCCGCACGCCTGAAGTTGGCTCCCCGTTTGCCATGTGGGCATGGCTTGGTGGAAAGTGTCCGGTGTGCGGATCGGCCATTGTCCGCGAGGAAGGGGAGGTTGATTGGCGATGCATCGGCGGCTTGTACTGCCCAGCGCAGCGCAAGCAAGCGCTTTTGCATTTTGCCAGCAGGCGGGCGATCGATATTGAAGGTCTGGGCGAGAAGTTGGTCGATCAACTGGTCGATGCAGGGATCGTTCGCGTCCTACCGGACCTATACAGACTCGGTGTCGCCAAGCTTGCCAATCTTGAGCGCATGGCGAACAAGAGCGCTTCCAATTTGGTCGCCGCCATTGAGGGCAGCAAACACACGACGCTAGCCCGCTTCATTTATGCCTTGGGCATACGCCATGTCGGCGAGGCGACGGCCAAAGACTTGGCGCAGCATTTCTGCAGCCTGGATGCCATCATGAGCGCTAGCGTGGAGGACCTTTGCCAAGTGGCCGACGTCGGCCCAATCGTCGCGCAGAGCATCCACACCTTTTTCGAGCAGCCGCACAACCGGGAGATCGTCGAACAGCTTCGTGCTGCCGGTGTGCATTGGAGCGAGCAGCGGAGCCAGCGCGAGGGATCCAGGCCACTGGCCGGAAAGACGTTCGTGTTAACTGGGGCCTTGCCGAACCTAACACGCGATGAGGCGAAAGCACGGATCGAAGCCAGCGGCGGGAAAGTGGCGGGCTCGGTTTCGAAAAGAACCAATTACGTCGTGGCGGGCGCTGAGGCAGGCAGCAAGTTGGCAAAAGCGCAGGAGTTGGGAGTGCCCATCATCGATGAAGCTGGTTTGCTGGGCTTGGTCAGCTAGATCAAATCACAAGCATGCAACGCCGCAAAGTCACGTTCAAGCTCGACCCGAATGCCGCGCAGTCGGCGCAGCTTCAGGCGTGGACGCGACTGCACTGTGATCTGTACAACGTTGCACTCGAAGAGCGTATCGACGCTTGGCGCAAGGCCAGTAAGTCCATCTCCTACGACGAGCAGCAAAACGCGTTGCCGCAGATCAAAGCCGCTCGGCCTGAGTTCATCGAACTCGGCAGCCACGCCTTGCAACTAACCCTGCGACGACTCGATCTCGCCTTCCAGTCGTTCTTTCGCCGGGTCAAAGCCGGGCAGACACCCGGCTTTCCGCGCTTCAAATCGAGCAGGCGGTTCTCCGGCTTTGGCTATCCCGACCCCGCGGGCTGGAAGCTCATGCCGCATGGCGGCCGTGGTGCCACGCTTCGGCTGGGCAGCGGCGAGGCCGCCCTGTCCATCCGGGCACGCGGGCGTCACCGCTTCGGGCCTGAGGCCAAACCCAACGACGTCACGCCCACGCGCCGCAACGGCCAATGGTTCGTGTCGGTGACGCTGCGCGTGGCCGACGAGGCCTGTGCGCTCCAGCGCAATCCGTGGGAACGCGTGCCGAAGACGTTAGCGCAGCGTGTGCAGGGATGCACGCATTGCGGACAGATCATGCCTCGCGATCAGAACAGCGCATTGGTGCTTCTCCTCGATGCGCATGCAGCGCAGCAAATCCCTTTACGGGACACGCCTGGGAGGGGCGTGGCGGCGAGACCCAAACCTGTGCCACGGCAACGTGGCAAGTCGAGGCCCTTGACCCGCGAAACCCCCGCTGTAACGCCATGCGTTTAGCGACGGGGGAGTTCATCGACGACATCCTGCTGGGCATTGACCTCGGTGGCACCAAGATTGAATGCGCAGCACTCGATAGAGTTGGCAGGGTCATATGGCGGCGGCGCGTTCCGACGCCGCAAGGCGACTACTTTAATACCTTGGCTGCAATTGCCGAACTGCTGCGGCAGGGCGAGCTTGCATTGGGCTTAGCCGGTCGACCCAACAGATTGCCGGTGGGCGTTGGGATCCCGGGCTCGATTTCGCCCTTGAGTGGTTTGGTCCGCAATGCCAACTCCACCGTGCTTAATGGCAAACCATTCGTGCACGATCTAGAGCAGTTGCTCAATCGTCCAGTGCGCGTGCGCAACGACGCCAACTGCTTAGCCGTAAGTGAGGCAGTCGATGGTGCAGGGCAAGGGGCGCGCATGGTGGTGAGCGTAATTCTGGGCACGGGAGTCGGTGCAGGAATTGCAGTGGATGGGCGCGAGTGGATGGGCGCCAATGCCATTGCCGGAGAGTGGGGCCACAACCCGTTGCCGTGGGCGCGATTGGCCGCAGCGTGGCGCGAGTTGCCCGGCCCCAACTGTTGGTGTGGACAAGCGGGTTGCATCGAAACATGGTTATCTGGCCACGGCCTCGCCATGGATTACGCCGCTCACTCGGGAGAACAACTCGCTGCTCCACTGATCGTGGGGGCCATGCGGGCGGGAGATGCTGTCGCGCGGGCCAGCGTGGTCCGCTACTGCGACCGTTTGGCTCGGGCTTTGGCGCACGTCATCAATCTCCTCGACCCTGAAATCATCGTGCTTGGGGGTGGCATGAGCAATGTCACTGAGCTCTACGCGGAAGTTCCACAGCGCTGGGGTAGTTGGGTGTTCTCCGACATTGTCGGCACGCGCCTGGTGCCAGCTTTTCACGGAGATTCGTCTGGGGTGCGGGGTGCAGCTTGGCTTTGGCGCCATGGCTGAAAGTTCGCTCGACGCAAGATTGGCTGTCCACCTGATGGTTGCTGGAGACACTTAGCATGGGAGCGGCGTTTAAGCCGCAGCCCTGGAAACAGCCCCGCGCGGCTGGGGCAGAACCGGAAAACCCGCACGACAACCACAACAGCGGTTTGGTGGCGTGGGGTTTCGTTGGCCGTACCGATTTATGGGCGTCGTCTTGGCGCGCCAGTCCGTTCAAGTTCGTTGGCTTTGGTCCTGCAATAGCCGCTGCACATAGCTCCGAACGCCCGTGCTGACGTCTGCGAACAGATGGTCGCAGCCCGCATTGCGCAGGTTGTGCAGACTGGCCTCGGTGAAGCATTGGTATTTCCCGACTAGCGCTGCCGGGAACTCGACATACTCGATGAGGCGGTCGGCCACCATTTGCTGCAGGTTGAGCACGTTGAGGCCGTGTGCAAAACGCATTGTGTTGATCACGGCATCGGCCACGTCATTAAAGGGCTGGGCGCGGCCGCTGCCGAGGTTGAATACCCCGCTGCTTTCAGGGTGATCAAAAAACCACAGGTTCACGGCAACGACGTC
>JAGWOZ010000351.1 GCA_028870715.1 Betaproteobacteria bacterium
CCGTGCCCACTCAATCACCGGGCTGGTTTCATAGGCAAACAAGACGCTCTTTTCCTGCCGCATAGACCCCGCGGCACAGTTGCGCGCCAGCGTCGCCAGCGCACGCAGTGGGATGAAAAAGCCGTCCTCTTCTCTGTCGTAGATGACCTTTTCCCATGTTGCTGTGCCGGCCGTCGAGCCGCCCGCTTTGCTGACCTTTTTTTGCAAATCGATGATGCGGACGGTGTCCGCGCCGATGGAGATGTCACCAGCGATTTTCGACGCGAGGGCGCGGAATGTCGCGTCGATTTCGGGGATCAGATCGCGCATAGTGCACGCCTGTTCGATCTCTTCGGTCTCTGGCTTGGTTAAGGTTGTCGCGTCCTTGGCTTGCAGGAACTCGATCCGTCGTTCAAGCCGCTCGGACAGCCCGTCCAGTCTGTTGCGCCAAACCGCAATATCGCCAGCACCGATGGCCACGTCATGCGCTAGGTCGATGTGCTCGTCGACAACGATCAGGCGTTGGACTTGCCTGATCGTCAGGCCCGACTCGATGTCAGCTTCACGCCATACACCGATCGCTTCAGAAAACGCCTGCACGGGGGCAATCAGGATGGGCGCGGCGAGCTGATCGGGCAAGCCTTTGAACAAAAACTGACACGGCGGCACGCCTTCGGCGTCGATGCCGTGCCGCTGGAAGAACTGTTGTGCGCGCTCGATCCGCGCCGGGTCGCTGACGTATTTCAGCGTCGCGGCCATTCCATTCGGGCATGTCGAGCACAGCCCTTGCGCAGGCCGCTGGTTCCGCTCGCCAGCTACCGCGATAGGGACAATGCGGTAGCAAGCATGTGCGCCGGGGTCAACCGGCGCACCATTGGGCGTGCCGACTGCGGGTTCGCGGCGACCGTGATACACAACGGCGCCCATGTTCGCCAGTCGCTGTTGATACTCTTCGGCGATTTCGTGATTTGGGACAAGAATCGTGATCGGCAACCCCGCATCCTGCGCGGCCTGCGCTATGCCTGTCACCGCATTGCTTTTGCCAAGACCGACGGTCGCAGCCACGCCAAGCGGGGGCAGTGGGGCAGGCACGGGCATGGTCTTGCCACCTTCCGCACGCGCTTTGCGGTTTGCCTCGCGCGTGGCGTCGATTTCCTCAATCTTTTTAGTGTGCGCCTGAAAATAAGCGGCCATCGCAGCAGCCATCACGGCGCGCACGGGTTGCAGCTCGGCAATGCGCCGGGCGATTTGTGTTGGGGTTGGGGTTGTCATGCCATCCACCTGCTGTTGCTGGTGAATGGATATGGATTGGGGCGGCACGGCAGGCGCGGCAACAGCCACGCCCGCCACTTGGGCGGTGGGCATGCTGATCACCCCCCACCAAGGCAGCGATGGACGTGGGCAGGTCCGCTCCACACGCTGTTCAACATGCTATTAGTCGTCGTGGCTGCACGCCCCGCGCCTGCGCGGTCGTCCAGATCTGTGGCCGGTGGCATGGCGAGTCGGCCCGCGGCGATCGCCATCCAGCGTGCGACGTCGGTAGCGGGGACGCGGTGGGCACCTTTCCTGATCACCGCCCGGTACGCGAGCCAGCGCTTATCGCCGCGCCGGACGCCTCGTTCGACGCTCGACGAGAGCGCGTGTGCGTCTTTTAGCTTCGCGATTTCGGTGAACCGCGCGACCGCCGCGATCTGCTCAAGACTCAGATAGTCCGGCCAGTCGCGCAGTTTCAGCGCTGCCGCGATCCGCAGCAAATTGCGATCGATGATCCGAATTTCGATTCCGGCGGCGGCGTTCATTGCACACCCCCGGCCAGCAGGATCAGCAGGTCAGAACCCAGGTAGCGCAGCGTGCGCCCCGTCAATCGCCGCGGGGTGAGTTCGCCGCGGCGCTCCATGCGCCAAAGGGTTTGTCGAGAGATGCGCAGCGCTGCGCAAACTTCGCTTGCTGTGTAAAAAGACTCTGGTGTAAACATGTTGTGACTTCCAAAATCAAAGTCACGCTGTTCACTGCTATGCGCACCGCGCCGGGTTTTGGTAATTCC
>JAGWOZ010000004.1 GCA_028870715.1 Betaproteobacteria bacterium
GATCGACCAGGCGCTTGATCACGACCCCCGTGATCTCACTTGCCACGCTGATGCGCGAAGGCGTGATGATGCGGCCTGTGGCGACCACGTCCTGCACCAGCGGACGGCTCGCCACCCGGTAGGCCACGACCAGCGGCCCGCGCCACCAGTCAACCAGCCAAACTGCGGCCAGCACCAGCACAACAACGGCGGCGATCATCCAAAGGAAACGACGAGGCATAGGGGTAGAGCGGAAGGGAAATGCGCGACGGACGCATCATTGTCCGACAAGCGCGCAGCAGCGCGCTCCCAAATGGTCAAGCAAGCCCGCCGGAACGCCTTGCAATCAATCTGCCTTCGCGCAGAGCGACAATTTCGCCTTCGGCAAGGGCCTCCCAATTGCCACCGCCCAGGGGCACACTGGCCAGCATGGTCAAGGGATGATCGCCGGCATGGCTGCTCCGCACCTGCATGCCCGCCGCTTCCTGAACATGTGATCCCGCCGCCTTGCGACGCAGCAGATGCAATCCGGGCGTGCGGACCACCCCATCGGCCTGGCGACGGCGGTGCGCATGGGCGAACAGCACGTCACCGTCCGTATAGAGAAAATTGGCGGGGCCGATGGGGCGCAAACCCTCGGCGAAGGTCGCCATGACATCGAGCCTCGCCTCGACGCTCGGAATCTCCCTCTGCCACAGAGGCGCAAGCATGCGCAGAAGCTGGCAAAACACGTGCTCCGAATCGGTCTGCCCGATAGGCCTCCAACATCCGGGACCGAGCGGCCAGCGCGTCTGGATGTCAGGGAGGTCGCCGTTATGGGCAAACGCGTGTCGACGCCCTGCCAGCTCGCGTGAGAACGGTTGGGTGTTGGCAAGGGCCACCGGCCCGCGCGATGCGCGACGCACATGCGCGAGCACTAGCGTGCTGTGAAAGTCGTGATCTTCCAGCACGCGCACGAAGGCGCTTTGCACTGCGGGCATGGGCTCACGCAAGACATGGGCATCCGCACCATCGAAATAGGCCGCGCCCCACCCGTCGGGGTTACCACCGTGGATGTGCGCGCCGTGCAGCGCGAACTCGGCAAAGCGGAGTCGAACCCGCGCTGGGCGGGCGCTATTGACAGCGAACAGTTCGCACATGGGAGTGGTCGGATCGGCCCTTAGCGCTGCAGTTGCACGGAGCCCTGGACATTCACGGTCAGCGTGTACACGCCAGCCTCGATGGGGACAGGCGCCTCGGCAGGGCTGGCGGCCACCAGGGCGCGGAACATGGGTCGTGGCGCGGGTGTTAGTCCTTGCAAGTTCCCAACGCTGACGTCACGCAGGACGTAGTCCCGGTAACCGAACTCGCGCGCCGCGGCTTGGGCCTGGACACGGAACTGGGCAATAGCCATTTTCGTGAGCCGCGCTTGTTCACGCGCCTGGAGATCGCCCGAGATCTCCGTGCCAGTGCCTGCAACTTGCAGGGTCTGCCCGAGCTGTCCAAGCAGGTGACCCAGCGCGACAAAGTCCGCCGATTTGAGGATCAACTCACCACGCACCATCCAGCCGTCCTGCTCGCTTTGACCGGAAACCGTCCGGTAGCGCGGCGTGGTCTGAAAACCTCCGGTCTGGACTGTCACCCCAGCTGTGGCATGCGCTGCCTCAACAGCCGCCTGCAGAAGCCTCGCGACCTCGACGTTGAGGGCTGCAGCGTCGGAACCCTGGCGCACTGCGGCCAGCGTCGCCACGGCGCGGTCGGGCTTGACCTCACTGCGCGCCACAGCTTCGAGGTGCACGATGCCTGATGGCGCCGAGGCGCAACCCTGTGCAGCCCGCGAGTGCGGTGTGGGCAATGGTGGCTGGGCCTGGCAGGCCACGGACAGGAGTGCCGCTGGCAGCGCGGCAAGAAGCCGCTGCATCAAGGCTTTCGAACTAAAACGGGAACGCGGGCTCATGTGCCGACTCCGGTGCGAGCAGTACATGCCACCATAACCCAGCGGGCTATCCGGCAGCAAGCGCCGACAGCGAAAGCTGCGAGCGCCCGGCACATGTCGCCACCATTCCCGATGCTGAGAACCGGCGTGGCTTGTGCACTTAAGGCAGTCCTAAGCCGAGGCAAGGATCATTCATCACAAGCTCATTTGATCCCATCCGATTTATTCCGGAGGCACACGATGAAATCCAGAAAACTTTGGGCAGCCCTGGTCGCGGCCGGCGTCATCGGCTCCAGCGGCTTTATGGCCTATCAGTTCAGCTATGCCGGCATGCCAGCGCATGTGGAGATGAACCACAAGGCGGTGCCCCTGTTCAACAATCCGCCGGCTGCTGCGATGCCAGCTGCGGCCGTGGGCGGACCGAATTTTTCCACCATCGTGAGGGAATTCGGCCCGACGGTGGTGCACATCAATGTGCGCGGAGAGACACAGGCCACATCAGGGGCCGACATTTCGCAAATACCGCCGCAATTGCGCAATTCCCCATTCTTCCAGTTCTTTCAGCAGTTTCAGAACCAGCAGCCGCATCAGGTTCCCACCGAGGGTCTGGGCTCGGGTTTCATTATCAGCTCCGACGGGCTCATCCTCACCAACGCCCACGTGGTCAAGGATGCCAAGTCAGTGACGGTGACACTGACCGACCGTCGGACCTATAAAGCCAAGGTCCTGGGCTATGACACCAAGACCGATATCGCCGTCGTGAAAATCCCCGCGACCAACCTGCCTACGGTGCGCGTGGGCAATCCGGCCACCCTTCAGGCCGGCGACTGGGTTCTCGCCATCGGTTCGCCCTACGGTTTTTACAACACTGTGACCGCAGGCATCGTGAGCGCGAAGAGCCGATCGTTGCCCGACGATGACATGGTGCCGTTCATCCAGACCGACGTGGCGGTCAACCCTGGGAACTCCGGTGGCCCGCTTTTTGACACCAAGGGCGAGGTCGTGGGTATCAATTCGCAAATTTTCACGCAGACCGGAGCATTCGAAGGCCTGTCGTTTGCCATACCGATCAATGTGGCTGAAGCCGTGGCCAAGCAGATCATCCAGAACGGCCATGTCGAACATGCCAAGCTGGGCATCGCCGTGCAAACCGTCTCGCAGCAACTCGCCAACTCCTTTGGGCTTCAGACCCCGCGCGGCGCACTGGTGGCCGATGTATCCAAGGGCAGCCCCGCCGCAAAGGCCGGCATCAAGGCCGGGGACATCATCCTCAGTGTGAATGGCGAACCGGTGAATGACTCGGCAGACCTGCCGATGATGATCGGACTGATGCAACCCGGGCAACCCGTCAAGCTCGGCGTGTGGAGCGACCATCACGAGAGCACGGTCACCGCCAAGCTGGGCAGCTTCAGCAACGACATGGTGTTGGCCGACGCGAGCACCGCCGAGGGTGGTCACGGGCTGGGGCTCCAGGTGCGCCCGCTCAAGCCCACTGAGGAACAGCAGGCTGATGTGCGTCATGGCCTGCTGGTGGAAAACGTTTCGGGTCCAGCCGCTCAGGCGGGTGTGCAATCCGGTGACATTCTGCTGGCGGTTGACGGCAAGCCTGTGGACAACGTGGCGCAGGTTCGCTCCATCCTCAAGAGTTCGGGCAAGACCGTCGCCTTGCTCATCCAGCGCGGCAACAACCGGATTTTTGTGCCCGTGGAAATGGGCTGACTCCGGTTAGCGCGGCACTCAGCGGGACCATCGCACAGCCACAACAGCGGGACAGGAGCGTAAATCCGGTGCTGGAGGGCGCGCCCTCCGCGACGGGCCTCGGCCAAAGCAGTCTTCAAGCGAGCGGCAGGAAGTTGAGGCGGGCGGGAATGCGATTCTCGCCCGCCACTTTTTTCGAGTATGTCAGTGCATCTGTCGGCTCGCCGATGCCTGGATAAGCACAAGCGAAGCCCCCAAGCCGACGCTGGGGTGCGATCACCCGCTGACCGGTTATGCAGCGCTCACTGATCGATGCTGATTTCCTGCGCAAGATTCGGGCCGCCTGGTCCACTCGGTTGGGTGAAACTCACTTCGACAGTTTGGCCAACGGCCAATGCGGTTCCCTGCGGCTTGATCGTTGCGCCGCCAATCTGGATCTGCACGTTGTTGACCATGAAACTCGTCGCGTTCAGGCCAAAGAGCGTTCCCTTGATTTCCAACGTCGGCGAGGAAGATCCGCCGTCTCCGCCATTTGCGCTGGATGTGGCGAGCCCCGAAAACGACACGCTGTAGGCCGTCAGCCCACCAGCCGTGTTGGTCGCTTCAATCTCCACACTTGCACCGTTGATCAGCTGGGATGCCGAGCCATTGCTGTACACCACGTTGGGCGCCAGGATGACGCTCGCCATATGCGCTGCGCCCTCGCTTTGCCACGTCAGCGTGAAAGTGCCCGCTGCCGCATTGAAGGTGCTCACCGTACCTTGGTAATCCACCGTTTCGCCGTCGCCGGGTTTGGCCAGCAGCGCTACGCTGCTGGCGTTCACCACGTTAGCACCGCCGCTGGCGACATTGCCGACGATGTCCACGAAGACGCCGTTGCCCAAGGATGCGGCGCTCCCACCGGTAAAGACGACGCCCTGCCCGGAAGCATCAACAGGCACGCCCCGAACCAGGAAACTGCTCGCGCTGACGAACCCCGTGATCGTGCCGCGCAACTCTACCTGCGAGGGATTGGCGGCGTAGCTTCGAATGCTGCTGGCCTTGACCACACCGCTTGCGCCATCGATTTGCCCCTGCACGACGACATATTCACCCAGCGTCAGGCCTTGCACAACTGAGGCCAAGGATGCATCGCTGGCATCCACCGGAATGCCGTCCACCTGAAAGCTGGCTCCGGAGCGCGCGGCAACGAGCCCACCCACCTGCACCGCGCCTGCAGTGCCTTGCAGGGTATGGATCCGAATGAGGTCTGCTGCGATCACGTTCCCCGATGGCTGCGCGCGGCTCCATACATTCACCAGCTGGCCGTTGGCAAGTGACGCCTGCGATGGCTCCACCGCAGTCGACGCTCCGATCTGCACGATGGTGCTACCAATCTGGAAGGTTCCTGTTGCCGGATTGAGCTTGGCCACCACCCCGGTGACGCGCGCCACCGGATTCGTGGCTGGCAGCTGCTCGATGCGCGTGGCCTGGATATAGCCCTGTCCGCTGGCATCCACTCCATATGATCCGTGCACGCCAACTTGCATACCGTTGCTCAATCCGGAATATCCGGATAACCCCGTGTAGTACGTCACCGGACCCGCCGCAGGATTCGCGTTGACCCGCACGGCAACACCGTTGACGGTGAAACCTGAACCTGAGGCGTCCAAGTTTGCAACCACTCCCATCAGTTCGGGCTCGATCAACACGGTGGAGGGATTCCCCTGGCTGTCGAGCCGGACCTGCAACTGGTCGCCCAGGTCCACGGCTGTCGACGGCGCCTGTGCCGCCTCGCTTTGGTCTGTACCAGCAAAGTAGTTCGGCGTGGCGCTGTTGTAGGCCGTTCCGTCGACAACCACGCTCCCGAATCCGGTCACCGTCCCCATGGAAATCCCGGTTCCACCCGTTCCAACGCCACCGCTGGACGCAAATGTCCCGCCCCCGCCGCAGGATGTCAGCAAAATGCTCAGCAGTAGCGTGCACAGGGCGAGTGCAGCCCCAATCAGCGATCTATAGGTCTTCACGGTGTCCTCCCGGGGCCGCCGTATCCGTGGACGATGAGTCCTCTGCGGAGTTCTGGGACCAGAAATACGTGCCGAAGCGGATACGGCAGGTGGCGTCGTTGCTGTGCAGGTCGGCATCGTAGCGGCGTGTCGCCTCGGCGATCATCGTGCTGCGCGCGTCCGCCCAAAGCTTGCGCGCCAGCGCACCCAGCGCCTCGGCCGACTCCGCCGTGATGCCCTCGGCGAACACGCTTTGCTCCAGCCGCGGCCCCTGCCCCCGCAGGTTGCCCACCGCCGCCCAGGCGTGGTCCGCCAGATTGGCGCTGAACAGCTCCAGAATCTCGCGCGACCCCGGCGGTGGCACAAAACCGTCGCGGTGCGGCACGACCATCTCCTGGCCCTTGACCACCTGCACCTGCACCAGCCCCAGCCGCAGCAGATCGCTCAGCACGCTGTACGGGTGCACATCGCGCGTGACGCTGCGCGCCAGCGTGTCGAAGGATGGCGACGGCCCCAGTCGCGGCAGAGGCCTGGGCCGCTTGCGCCGGTCGCGGTACAGCGGATCCTGCACCCAGCGGGCGAACACTTGCGAGCTGATCGACAACTCCTGTGCGATGCGGCCCCGCAGCCCGTTCTCGCGCCACTCCCGCACGTCCTTGCGATGCACCCCGCTGAGCGTGCTGATGGCCGAGTCGGTGTCCTTTTGCCCCGTACGCAGCAACTCCACGCGCGCCTGCTCGATGAAGACCGGCTTGAGCTCGGCAGCCAGCCGCGTGTAGTCGATCCCCGCGGCCAGCAGCAACTGCACAAGCGGCGCCATCACAGGCGCCAAGGCGCGCAGCGCATCGTCCGCCGCCGGCAGGGGGTGCGCGGGCGAGTTGACGACGGGTAATGGGCTTGGGGGGCGTCCCATGGACGGGTGGCGTGTCAAAAAGATGACAGGAGTATACGGCAAAAAACTTCTTGCATGTTATTTTTTCCCAGCTATTATTCCGCTCAATCCCGCGACTGCGGGGTGTGCGCTTCCATCTCGATCCATCCTCTTAGGAGTTCGCCATGAAACATCCGACCGCCGCATCGATCCGTCCGTGGACCCTGTTGCCTCTGGCCGCAGCCCTCGCCTTGAGTCTTTCCGCGTGCGGAGGCGGTGGTGGCGGAAGCGTGGGTTCACTCACAGGCACTCCAACAGCAGGTAAAGCCACACTGAGCGGCACGGCAATCGACGCGCCGATCGCTGGCGCCTCGATCACGATTACCGCCGGTGCTCCGCTGAACGATACGGGCGCAACAACCGCAGGCACGATCACGGCTGGCAGCAGCGGTCAGTTCACCATCACCGTCGCCCTGCCTGCGGGCAACGTGCCAATCTTCGCAAACGCTGTGGACCCGGCAAACCCGGGCGTCATCCTCACCAGCTATCTGGGCTCATCAAGCGCGCTGATTGCAGCCGGCACGCTCACAACATCCAATCTCCCCGATCTGGACATCAGCCCTGTGAGCACGGCAGCGTTGGCTGTGTATGCGCAGACAAACGGCAACAGCTATGCGGGCCTGACGCCGACGACTTATGCGTCCACCCTGCAGACGTATCGCAGCGATATCCTGGCCATTGCCGCGGCCATCAAAGCCGTGGGGGACAACCTCTGCACCCCAAGCCCTGCGCCTACCTCGACGACGAATCTCGCGGCAGAAATTGCGGCGGGCTCCAATCTGACCTCGGGCAATTCCACAACCCTCACCACGGCCGCAACCACTCTGGGCGGCAACTGCCCCACGGTTCTTGCAAGCCTTCCGCAGGAGATGGCAGCCGACCCGGACTTCGCGCCGGAACTGGATCTGGGTGACGTAATCGATGCGGGGATTCAGAGCGTGACTGCGGGCACCTATCAACTCCAGGGAGTCATTGCCGAAACAGGGATGACAAGCGCCAGCGGCGCCCAAACCACACCGAACCCTGCCAGCGTATTCACGGACAGCGCAATCACCGTCGATGTCAGTGGCAATGTCACCTCCGCGGACGGCTACGTCAAGGGCACGCTTGTGGGCAATCTCATCAACTTGAGCGTGACGGATGGCGCACAGAGCTACACCCTGCGAGGCAAGATCGGTTCCATCCCGACCGCGCTGGTCACCGGGGGCCCGTCTTATTCCATTCAAAGTGGCGGCGCGAACACTGCAACCCAGACATTGACAAACTTCGAGGCGGTGCTAGCGCCCGCTGGAGCAACGCCCGTGTGGAATGGCATCGCAGCGCCCACCGGTGCGTCTCGGCACGACGGCGTGTCGTGTATGACTGGCTTTCCTGTGCGTCTGGACGCCTTTGGCAACGAGATCGGTGGCGGCAGCGTCGGCGAGTGCATTACGCCCTCGGCGACGGGCTGGACCATGACGCAAGCCGGCCAGGGTGCTGCATTCAATTTCGATGACAGCACGTCGAATCTGAATCCGCCAAGTCTCTCAGCTTCCATTTGGACTGAGTTCTCAAGCTCCACTTCGCCTTTCATCCTGACGGACTCCAGCGCAAGCTTCTCACGTAACGGAGGCACCCCAACACCGGGCACAACGTATTACGTCATGGGCACGCAGGCCGTGGTGTTTGCCAGCGCAAACGGCAACAATTTGCTCAGTTTGCACGACACGCCCCTGATCCGAATCTCCGAGATGCCCTCGAATGAAGGCGGCGATTCGAGCAGCCAGCAACAGCAGGATCATTGAAACTGGGGGCGTCCGACTTGATCGCCCTGCGTCCATGGCGTCGCACGTCGGCCTTCTGCAGGCACAATCCTGCCAGAAGGTCGAGGGCGGACAAGCGGATGCCCCGACTGCGCTTGACTCGCGCTGGGGTTCACCGGGCGCTCGGCCAAGACGCTCCGGAACTTGGCGCGCAGCTGCCTGCATGACCGGGGTCGTCGACCCGAGACATGAAACCGGCGTATCAGTCAGTACCACCTGAAGGCCGGTTCCTTGTATGGGTCCACGAGCGTGCCGTTCAGGCTTAGGGCATGCCACACGCTAGGGCTGGAATAAGTGGCGCGCGGGATGATTCGTACCAGACTTGATGCGGCAAGGGAATGCTCAAGAACTGCATGGACAAGGCTGACCACTAAACGGAATTGAAATCATGATGCGCAAAACCATATTCAAGGGTCTCTCTGGCGCCGCCTTTGCGCTTGCCCTTCTGCCTGCCGCGCGCGCCGATGGCGACCCTTTCTGGTCGCTCGCGGTGGGCGTGCCAGGACTCGTCGCGAACCTTGGCAACGTCTACCCAGTCGCCCCCCAACCGGTATACGTCGCCCCACCGCCTGTGCAGTATGCCCCTGCCCCGGGTTATTACCTGGCCCAGCCGTATGCACCGGCGCCGCCTTATTACTATGAAAGGCGGCGTCATTGGCATGGCGACCACCATGAAGACCATGGCGACGAGGGCGACCGCTGAGCCCAGCGTTACGTCTGTTTGAAACGCGCGCCGCTGGCCTGGCCCCCACAGGATTGAGCCGCGGGCCGCGCGGCTTGTCAGCGCTGGGCACCCCCTTCCAAATTCTCGCGACCCGCTCAAGACAGCGGTGGGACACACCCCTGTCCGTCGCGCCCGCGCAAGGCACTTGCACGCAAAGCCCGTCCCCGAAATCGCACACTGCAGCTTAGGGCCGGCGTCATCGGCTCACCGCCGTGATGGCGAGCGGAGCAAAGCACACTGCTGACTTCCACCCACAGTTGGGGCCGACGGGCACGCCATGGGCAGCGTGGAACGGCGCATCAGGCAGAGTGTCTGCATTGCGCCCCAGGCAAGCCGGCCTCAGAAGCTTGGCAGGACGCCTCGATCGCCACGCTCGAAGCGCGTGAGACGCTGTGCAAGCGTCATGCGAGCGACGCAGGCGCGCGCATGCGACTTCGTGCAGCCGCCTGGCGCAAAGCTCGCCCAACGCCGGCCAGTAACCCCGGATCGAGCCCGGACCTCATCCCCCGCGCCCCCAACCCAAGATCACGGGCTTTGCCACGGATGGACCCAGTCCGTTAAGCTGCCGCCCTATGGTTGCCCATTGCGCGCCGCGCGCGGTCACCACCCCAACGAAACCCCTTGAAGCAATTTCCTGAGTCACATGGCGCAATACGTCTTCACAATGAACCGCGTCGGCAAGATCGTTCCGCCGAAGCGACAAATTCTCAAAGATATATCCCTATCTTTTTTCCCCGGAGCGAAGATCGGCGTCCTGGGCCTTAACGGGTCGGGTAAGTCCACCCTGCTGCGCATCATGGCTGGCGTGGACAAGGACTTCGAGGGCGAGGCCGTGCCGCTGGCCGGCACGCGCATTGGCTATCTCCCTCAAGAACCGCAGATCGACGCCGGGCTGACCGTGCGCCAGGCCGTCGAGGAAGGGCTTGGCGGTGTGCTCGCTGCCAAGAAGCGGCTGGACGAGGTCTATGCAGCCTATGCCGAACCCGACGCCGACTTCGACAAGCTGGCTGAAGAGCAAGCGCAGCTGGAAGCCATCATTGCCACCGGTGAGGGCGACAATACCGACCTTCAACTCGAAATCGCCGCCGACGCGCTACGTCTGCCGCCCTGGGACTCGCTGATTGGACCCCTCTCAGGCGGTGAAAAGCGCCGCGTCGCGCTGTGCCGCCTGTTGTTGTCGAAGCCCGACATGCTCTTGCTCGACGAGCCGACAAACCACCTCGACGCCGAGAGCGTGGATTGGCTTGAGCAGTATCTGCACCGTTTTCCGGGCACGGTCGTGGCCGTCACGCACGACCGCTATTTTCTCGACAATGCAGCGGAGTGGATCCTGGAACTCGACCGGGGCCACGGCATCCCATTCAAGGGCAATTACACCAATTGGCTTGAGCAGAAAGAGGCCCGTCTGGAACAGGAAGCGCGCAGCGAAGCAGCACATCTCAAGACCATGAAGCAGGAACTGGAGTGGGTGCGGCAAAACCCCAAAGGCCGCCAAGCCAAGAGCAAGGCGCGCATGACACGCTTTGAAGAGCTGGCCAGTATCGAATACCAAAAGCGCAATGAAACCAACGAAATCTTCATTCCCGTCGCTGACCGTCTGGGCAATGAGGTGATCGAGCTTCGCAACGTGCGCAAGACGCACGGCGACCGCCTTCTCGTCGACGATCTCAGCTTCAAGGTTCCGGCTGGTGCAATCGTCGGTGTGATCGGGCCGAATGGTGCGGGCAAATCCACGCTCTTTCGCATGATTGCCGGCCAGGACAAACCGGATGCGGGGGAAATCGTCGTGGGCCCCACGGTGAAGCTCGTCTATGAGGATCAAAGCCGCGAGGCGCTGCCTGGCGACAAGACAGTTTGGGAAGCCTTGTCGGACGGGCACGACATCCTCACGGTGGGCAAGTTCCAGATCGCGTCGCGCGCATACGCAGGACGATTCAATTTCAAGGGTGGTGACCAGCAAAAGCTGGTTGGCCAACTCTCGGGCGGTGAGCGCGGACGCCTTCATCTGGCCAAAACCCTGGTGTCCGGCGGGAACGTGCTTCTCCTGGATGAGCCCTCCAACGACCTCGATGTGGAAACCTTGCGCGCCCTCGAAGACGCACTCCTGGAGTTCGCCGGAAGCGTCATGGTGAGTAGCCACGACCGTTGGTTCTTGGATCGCATCACCACCCACATCCTGGCCGCCGAGGGCGATTCGCAGTGGACATTCTTTGCCGGCAACTACCAGGAATATGAAGCCGATAAGAGGAAGCGTCTGGGCGAGGAAGGCGCACGACCCCACCGCCTGCGCTTCAAGCCGCTGCGCTGACGCAACCGTGTGCACCGAGCCCCGTCGGGATGCGAACGATGCAACCCGCAAGTGAACCGTGTGCGGACGGTTTGATCGTTGCGTGCCTGTGCGCACAGTGGTGCAGCGTATGCCGGCAATGGAAGGCCAGCTTCGACAGTCTCGCCACGCAATTTCCGCAAGCGCGCTGGTTATGGGTAGATGTGGAAGACAACGCGGAAGTGCTCGGTGATTTCGAACCCGACAACTTCCCCCTGCTGGCCGTGCAGCGGGGGGCTCATCTGGTGTTTTGCGCCACGCTGCCCCAGCAAACAGGAATTTGGCAGCGTCTGATCGAGGAACTTGGGGCGCTGGATCCGGCACAGGCGCTCAAACAGGCCGAGCGCTTGTGCCGCACGACCGCTGTGCAACTGGATCTTCGACAGCTCACATCCGGCCTGTGATCGGGCTGTCTCTCAGCCGATCACAAAGCCATGCGGATCGTTATCGGGTTCGACATCGATCACCGTGACAGCCGTCACTCGGCTGGCCGGCGACCCCGCCCAAAGCCATTGGTGAATGCATTCCACGGCTTGCGGGTCACCACAAGCAAGCACTTCGACGCGCCCATCAGGCAAGTTACGGGCGTAGCCGGTAATGCCAAGACCCAACGCCTCGGAACGGGTGTACGCACGGAACGAGACCCCTTGCACCCGACCACTGACAACGAAACGCTTGCACACTCCGCCACCGCCCATGCTGACTCCCTCATGCGTTCGCGACTGACACGTCGTCACCGCTCAAGCTGCGGCTGTGGCACGCTTGCACAATGGCTACGCACCCATGGCACACGCGAGACACTGGGGACCGCCTCCGCAAACGCAGCGCCCTCAACAACGATGCGGCCTTGCCGCGGGACGCCGGGACGATGCATGCATGAACAACGCTGCGAATCACGGTCAATGTCGCTGACCATGGCACCTCGCCCCGCGCCGCGCTGGGTTCAGCGGCGGATCTGCGAATGGCACCAATGGCGGCCGCGTTGAAGAGCCAACCCGGTACCCGGCGCATCTGGTCATGGGCCGGCGCCCGGCGCAGTGCATGCTGCACCTTCACGTCGTCCCCCTCCCAACGGCCGTGCTGCGTGCGCCGAAAAGGGCTGTGCCTACGCGCACGATCGTCGCGCCCTCGAGCACGGCCGCTTCCAGATCAGCGCTCATACCCATGGACAGGGTGTCGAGGGCGAAGCCCTGCCGGTTGAGTGCCTCCATCAGTGCGTGCAACTGCGCGAAGGGCGCGCGTTGCGCCTGAATGTTCTGGCTCGGAGCCGGGATGCACATGAGCCCGCGCAACCGAAGGTTTGGCAGCGCGCCCACGGCCTTGGCCAAGTCCTCCAAGGCCTGCGGCGGCACACCGCTCTTGCTGGCCTCGCCGCTGACGTTAACCTGCAGGCAGATCTGCAGCGGCGCAAGCACATGACCGTCGCGCTCCACGGGACGCTGCGCCGAAAGCCGCTGAGCAACGTGCAGGCGGTCCACACTGTGCACCCAGTCGAACTGTGTCGCCACCTCTCGCGTCTTGTTGCTCTGCAGCGGGCCGATGAAATGCCAGCGAAGTCGCGGATGCCTGGTGCGAAGGGCTGCAATCTTGCCCACGCCCTCCTGGACGTAGTTCTCGCCGAAGTCAATCTGTCCGCAGGCGGCGAGCTCGGCCACGGCATCGGCCGAAAATGTCTTCGAAACCGCCAGGAGGCATACCGAGGCCGGATCGCGCCCGGCAATCGCGGCCGCGCGGGCAATGCGACTGCGCACATCAAGCAGACGGTTGGCTGGGGTCGATTGGGTCATGGACGGGCCGGGTAAGAGAGTAAAGCTTTGATCGTTCCGTGGAAACAACACGCGGCACCATGCGATGGGACAAACCTGCGGTGAGGAGGCAGGCTGGCCCGTAATATAAGGAAATTGCCAATCTTGGGGGATTGCAGTGGACATCACGCAACTGCTGGCTTTCAGCGTGAAAAACAACGCATCGGATTTGCACCTGTCGGCCGGACTGCCGCCGATGATCCGGGTGCATGGAGACGTGCGCCGCATCAACGTTGAACCGCTCGAGCACAAAACCGTGCATGCGATGGTGTACGACATCATGAGCGACGTGCAACGCAAGCATTTCGAGGAATATTTCGAAGTTGATTTTTCGTTCGAAATCCCGGGCCTGGCGCGCTTTCGCGTCAATGCCTTCAACCAAAATCGCGGCGCTGGTGCGGTGTTCCGGACCATTCCGAGCAAGATCCTTACCCTGGAAGACCTCAACGCCCCGAAGATCTTCGGTGACCTGGCCTTGAAGCCTCGCGGTCTCGTTCTTGTGACGGGCCCCACAGGCTCGGGCAAGTCGACCACCCTCGCAGCCATGGTCAATCACCTCAATGAGAATGAGTACGCACACATTCTGACGATCGAGGACCCCATCGAGTTCGTGCATGAATCCAAGAAATGCCTCATCAACCAGCGTGAGGTCGGTCCCCATACCCTGAGTTTTTCCAACGCCTTGCGCTCGGCCTTGCGTGAAGACCCCGACTCCATTTTGGTGGGAGAGATGCGCGACTTGGAAACCATACGGCTGGCTCTCACCGCGTCCGAAACCGGACACCTCGTGTTCGCCACGCTGCACACATCCTCCGCACCCAAGACCATCGACCGCATCATCGATGTGTTCCCCGCAGCAGAGAAGGACATGGTGCGCGCCATGCTGTCGGAGGCGCTGGTGGCCGTAATTTCGCAGACCCTTTGCAAGGTCAAGGACGGCTCTGGTCGCGTCGCCGCACACGAGATCATGATTGGCACACCGGCCATTCGCAACCTCATTCGCGAGAACAAGGTTGCCCAGATGTACTCCATGATCCAGACGAGCCAAGCTCACGGGATGCAAACGCTGGATCAAAACCTCGCCGACCTGGTGCGCCGTAACGCCATTTCGGCAACGGAGGCCCGTGCGAAGGCCAAGCAGCCTGAGAATTTCCCCGGTGCGTGAATTCTGCCCCGCCAGCTAGCTCACACCATCATCCAACCCACCAGCGCCCACGTTGATTCGGGCACGTCGTTCGCCACCGACCACCATGAAAAAAGTCTTCGAGATGCTGCGCAGGAGCAAGCCCGTTGAGCAAAACGGCGACGAAGGTGCGGAATCCCAGTTTTTCACCACAGGTTTCCAGGACGTTGACGATGCCACGGTGCCTGTCGTGCACTGGGCCGAGCGCGCCAAGGCCACTGGCGCACGCAAACTGGCGCGTCCGGCGCCGGTCAAGCGGCTGAAGGATCTTTGGAGTCGTGACCGCTTCATGGCAGGACTCACCCCCGACGACCTGGAGAAATGCGCCCGGTATTTCGAGTTCTACGCCGTCGATGCCAACAAGGACCTGATTGAGCAAAACGAGTACGGTGGATTCATGCTGGTGATGTTGCACGGCGTCGTGGCCGTGGACCGGCAGCAGCCTTGGGGCGAGCGCCTCCGCCTGACGGAGGTCAGGGCTGGCAATGTGCTGGGTGAAATGTCGCTTCTGGATGCCGGACCGCGCTGGTCGTATTGCACGACGCTGAACCCCACGGAGGTCGCGGTGCTCGAGGCAGGTGCGCTCGACACCATGATGGAACAGGATCCAGGCTCCGCCGCGCGGCTGATCGGCTCGCTCGCGCGCCGCCTGTCTCTGCGCCTGCGTAAACTCGGTGCAGCCTCGCAACCCGCATGATGCACATCTCTCCACGCCGTCCCGACAAGGCCGCATTTGACCAGGGAGCCATCTGATGGAACGCGACCAAGCATCCAAATTCGTGCAAGATCTGCTGCGGTTGATGGTCAGCCGCGGCGGCTCCGATTTGTTCCTTACCGCCGACTTCCCCCCCGCCATCAAAGTCGACGGACAAGTCAGCAAGATGTCGGCGCAGCCACTGACGCCGCAGCACACCCAGGCACTGGCGCGAGCCATCATGAATGATCGCCAGTCCTCCGACTTTGAACGCACGAAGGAATGTAACTTCGCGATCGCGCCCGCAGGCATTGGGCGGTTTCGCTGCAATGCGTTCCTCCAGCAGGGCAACATCGGCTTGGTGCTTCGCCTGATCCCACAGACTCTGCCAACGATCGAAAGCACCGGCCTGCCCCGCGTTCTTGAGGAACTCGCGATGAGCAAGCGCGGCCTCATCATTTTCGTGGGCGCCACGGGCAGCGGCAAAAGCACCTCAATGGCGGCAATGCTGGATTGGCGCAATGAGCACTCCTATGGCCATATCGTCACGGTCGAGGATCCCATTGAATTCGTCCATGCGCACAAGAACTGCATCGTCACCCAGCGGGAGGTTGGCATCGATACCGACACGTGGGAGGCCGCGCTGAAGAACACCTTGCGCCAGGCCCCGGACGTCATCCTGATGGGCGAAATCCGTGACCGCGAGACCATGGATCACGCCGTGGCGTTTGCCGAAACAGGGCACCTCGTCCTGGCCACGCTGCATGCAAACAATGCGAACCAGGCACTGGATCGCATCGTCAACTTCTTCCCCGAAGAGCGCCGCAATCAGCTGCTGATGGACCTGTCGCTGAATCTCAGGGCCCTCATTTCTCAACGGCTTCTGCCTCGTCAGGACGGACGCGGTCGCATGGCGGCAGTGGAAATCATGATCAATTCCCCGCTGATCGCCGATCACATCTTCAAGGGCGAGGTGGGTGAGATCAAGGATGTGATGAAGCGTTCGCGCGAACTCGGCATGCAGACTTTCGATCAGGCCCTCTTCGACCTTTACGAAGGCGGCCAGATCAGCTACGAGGATGCGTTACGCAATGCCGATTCGGTCAACGATCTGCGTCTGCGCATCAAACTCGATAGCAAGCGCGACCAGCAGGATCCATCGAGCGGAACCGAACATCTGGCCATCGTCTGAATTCCCGAGGGATCGGCTGCAAGCCAACCCCGGCGGACCCTTTTTGTCTATTCTGATCTGAGGCGTACATGAAATTATTCTGGCCCCTGTTGCTTTGCCTGGGTCTGTGCACCACCGCACAGGCCGGCGATCCCGGCCTGACCGAGTCACAAATCCTGATTGGCCAGTCAGCACCGTTCACGGGGCCCGCTGCGCAGCTTGGCATCCGCCTTCGCATGGGCATCGAGGCCTACTTCAAGGCGGTCAATGCCGAAGGCGGGGTCGACGGCAGGCAGCTCAAGCTTGTGAGCCTGGATGACGGCTACGAGCCGACACGCGCCGTGGCCAACACCAAGCAATTCATCGGGGGCGACAACCAGGTGTTCGCCCTGCTTGGCTACGTCGGCACACCCACGACCCTGGCGGCAAAGCCCATCATCGACGCGGCGAAGATCCCGCTCGTCGGCCCATTTACCGGAGCCATGGCGCTACGCGCGCCTGTGGACCGCTATGTTTTCAACATCCGCGCCAGTTACAACGACGAGACACGGCGGATCGTCGACAACTTTCTGTTCCTCGGCCTGAAGAAGGTCGCCGTCTTCTATCAGGACGATGCGTTCGGCAAGGCTGGCCTGTCCGGCGTTGACGCTGCCCTTGCCGCGCATGGCCTCAAGCCGGTGGCCACTGGCACGGTGCAGCGCAACACGGTGGATATCGCAGCCGCGCTGAAGTCCATCCTGCCTGCCAAGCCCGATCTCATCGTTGAAGTGGGTACCTATACGGAAGCAGCGGCCTTCATCAAGGCTTCGCGCGCTCAAGGCTACGGCGGACAGTTCGCAAATGTCAGCTTTGTTGGCTCCGAAGCGCTTGCCAAAGCGCTCGGCGCCGAGGGTGACGGCGTGATGATCACCCAGGTTGTGCCCTTCCCCTATTCCGGGGCCAGCGCGATCGTGCGTGAGTACCAGAGTCGCATGGTGACAGCAGGGCACAAAGACGACTACGACTTCACAAGCCTGGAAGGGTATATTGACGCCAAGGTCCTGGTCCAGGCGCTGCGCAAGGCCGGACACTCGCCAACGCGCACCACCTTCATCGATGCGCTCAACGGCATGAGCGCCGACGATCTGGGCGGCTTCATGGTGCACTTTTCACCCGCTGACCATGCCGGCTCAAACTATGTGGATGTGACAAGCATCACCAAAAGCGGCACATTCAGGCATTGAACCCAACGACCTTCCGGAGTCCTTGGGTGACTCGATCAGCAGTCGATGCAATACGCCAAGACTCCAAAGGGCCCGGCTGAAATCCGCGGTCGATCGTTGAGCCGCCCACTGCGCCATGTCGCACTCTGCGTGAATGGCGATCGGAACTCCATGGCCCTCATTGCACTTGCGCGGGCCTGCGGGCCACCGGCAGACGCGCTGCAGAAGCTTCGTGGCTTGGGTCTGATCACCGCCGCGGACCCCCGGCCCGACGCAGGAGCGCCCCGGCGCAATTTGATAAAGAGCCAGAGCGTGTCGGCATTCGATGCGCTGGGGCCCGACACCCTGCAGCCGCTTGAACAGGGTCCCGACGCCGCGGGCGCGTCCGGCGACGACTACCTGCGCTTCGATGCGCACATGAAGGCACTCCTCGGCGCACACATGGCGCTGCTCAAGGCCGACCGCCTTCCGCTCAAAATCGGGCAATGCAATACAGTCGAAGAGCCTCGCGCCCTCCTTCCCGAGTTGGAGGTTGGCCTCATGAAGGCTGCAGGCAGCGGTCGTGCCCGTGCGCTGCTGCATGACCTCTCGACTTGACGAAGCCGGCCAACAGCATCGACTTTCAACGGGTGCCGAAAAACCAAGTGCAGACCGCGATCGATGCCACGATCCCTGCCAAGTCCGCCAGCAGCGCACAGCCCACGGTGTGGCGCACCCGGCGAATGCCCACGGCGCCGTAATACACAGCCAGCACGTAGAACGTCGTCTCGGTGCTGCCCTGCATGGTGGCTGCGGTGAGTGCCGGGAAACTGTCGACGCCATAATGCTGCATGGTCTCGATGAGCATCGCGCGCGCGGCGCTTCCAGAAAATGGCTTGACCAGCGCTGTGGGCAGTGCCGCGACGAAATCCGTATTGAGCCCCACGCCCTTCACCACCCAACGGATGCCGTCAATCGCATAGCCCAGAGCCCCCGAGGCACGCAACACGCCAACGGCACACAGCATCGCCACGAGGTAGGGCAGCAAGTCACGCGCCACGTCGAATCCCTGCTTGGCACCCTCGATAAAGGCCTCATAAACCGGTACGCGCTTGATGGCCCCGGCGAGCAAGAAGACAATGATGACGCCAAACAGCGCCAAGTTGCCAACCAACGATGACGCGTTGGCAAGCGTCGCCGCCGATAGCGTGCCCAGAAACGCGAGCAGTCCTCCCAGCAGCAGCGCAAGGGCAGCCATATAGGCCAGCGCCACCGGATCCCAAAGCTTGAGGCGCTGCATAAAGGCCACGCTTAGAAGCCCGACCAGAGTGGAGGCGCTGGTGGCCAGCAGAATGGGCAGGAACACCAACGTCGGGTCGGCCGCCCCCTGCTGCGCACGGTACATGAAGATGCTTACTGGCAGCAGCGTCAGGGACGAGGCGTTGAGCACCAGAAAAAGGATCTGTGCATTGCTCGCCGTGTCGCTACTGGGATTGAGCGTTTGGAGCTCGCGCATTGCACGCAGCCCGACCGGTGTGGCGGCATTGTCAAGGCCAAGCACGTTGGCGGCAAAGTTCAGCGTGATGAGGCCGATCGCCGGATGGCCCTCGGGAACCTCAGGCATCAGACGTCTGAACAGCGGCCCAAGCGCACGCGCAAGTGCAGTGACGAGTCCGGCCCTCTCGGCGATGCGCAGAAGTCCCATCCAAAGCGTCAGCGTGCCGAACAACAGCAGCATCACATCAACCGAGAGTTTCGCCATCGCGAAAAAGCTTCCGACGATGGCCGCGAACACCGCCGGGTCCCCACCCAGCAACCAGCGGGCCAGAGCCGCCATCGCCGCTACAAGAAAAAAGCCGAGCCAGAGACGGTTGAGCATAAAGGGGCGCATGCCGATCAAAATGGATCACCGCATGGTAGGGCTTCGCACCGCGCGGAGGTACCGCGAGCGCTGGCCAGTCATGCCGGCCACCACCTCCCCAAGCACACTGGCCGCGACGCGCTGAACCGACGGCCTCGCCTGCGGCAGTTTGGGCTCACCCAACCTGCCGTGCACATTGATCGAGTCCTCGACGCCGGGCGCGTGGTCCCGCGTCCACGCCTTGCGCTCGCCCGCTGACGAGACCGAGGTGGCAGCCGCATCCCCGTGCCGCGCCTCGACGCACCGGGTCTTCAGCCGTACGTCGTGCAAAAGAGCCTTGCGCCGAAGGCGTGAGAATTTGAACACCCCGGGGCTGGATCCGACGCCCGCGAATGCTCCTTCTGGATGTCGTGAATTTCCGGTTGCGGGTTAGCGGCGTATCGGCTTGCGCTTGGGCACAGCAGGCTTGCTGCTCCCGGCACGGGTGCTCGCACGCAGCGTCGGCCGTCCCGATCCCGCAACTGCCTTTGCGCGTGAGACGCCCTCGACCGGAAGGGTCTTTGACCCCTCGCCAATTGGGCTGAGCTTCAGTTGGTGGCCCAATACCCAGGTTTTCTGCAGGGTTCGCATGACGTCCCGCGGCATGCCCGCTGGCAGATCCACAAGGCTGTACTGGTCGCGAATGGCAATATTGCCAATATGCTTGTTATCCAGTCCGGCCTCGTTGGCGATGGCGCCCACCAAATTGCGTACTTCCACGCCATGCGCACGCCCCACTTCCACGCGGTAGGTTTCGAAGGCCATCTCGCCGGGCATCGGTTTGCCCCGGCGTGGCGCAGGACGCGCAGACTGGGCATCGTCTGGCTCATGCACCGCGTGCGCCTTCTCGAGGCGCGCCTCGAGCACCCGCTGCTCCAGTTCGCCAAGTGCTGCGTCAGCAATGTCGGTGAGACCCCGAGGCTTGGCGCGCGTTGGCTTGGGTTCGCGCGCTGCAGGCGTCACGCGATCGGCTCCATGCACCTCGCGCTCGAAACTCTTCGTGCGTGGCGCACGCGCTGCTGGGCCTGCAGAGCGCTCCCGGGCGCGGGCGCCCAAGCCTTCGCTGCTCAGTGCAGCAGTGGATTCCGATCCGGGCGCAAGCAGAAGCGGCTTGCCACCTTGCACCATGCGCGCAAGCGCCGCAGCGATCTCGATGGCCGGAACGTCATGCTCCTGCTCATAGCGTTCGATCAGGCTTTGAAACTGCTCAAGCCCTTCTTGTTCACGCGCCTCGGTAATGCGATCCAGGAAACGGGCAATGCGCTTATTGTTGACGTCCTGTGTGCTCGGCAACTGCATCGGCGTGATGGGCTGGCGCGTTGCCCGCTCGATCGCGCTCAATAAATGCCGCTCGCGCGGCGTCACGAACAAGATGGCCTGCCCGCTGCGCCCGGCCCTTCCGGTGCGGCCGATGCGATGCACATAGCTCTCCGTGTCTGTGGGAATGTCGTAATTCACCACATGGCTGATGCGATCCACATCCAATCCGCGCGCGGCCACGTCGGTGGCCACAAGAATGTCGATCTGCCCGTCCTTCAGGCGTTGCACGGTGCGCTCGCGCTGGGCCTGGAGAATGTCGCCGTTGAGTGCTGCCGTGGAAAAACCGCGAGCCCCTAGCTTTTCGGCCAGTTCCTCGGTGGCCAGCTTGGTCCGAGCGAAGACGATCATGCCATCGAAGGTCTCGACCTCCAGAATGCGCGTGAGCGCGTCAAGCTTGTGCAGGCCACTGACCATCCAATAACGCTGCTGGACCTGTGTGGCCGTACTGGTTTTGGCCTTGATCGTGATTTCCGCAGGCGTGCGCAAATGGGTGCTGGCAATGCGCCGGATCGCTTGCGGCATGGTCGCCGAGAACAGGGCGACTTGGCGCGTAGGTGGGGTCTGCTTCAGGATGGATTCGACGTCATCGATGAAGCCCATGCGAAGCATTTCATCCGCTTCATCCAGCACCATGTGCGCCAAACCGTCGAGCTTGAGCGTGCCGCGCTCCAAGTGGTCGATGATGCGCCCGGGCGTGCCCACCACCACGTGGGCACCCCGCTTGAGCGCGGCCAGTTGCGGTACATAGCTCTGGCCGCCATAGATCGGTAGAACATGAAAGCCCGAGAGGTGCGTGGCGTAGCTGGAAAACGCCTCGGCCACCTGGATGGCAAGTTCACGCGTCGGTGCCAGCACCAGCGCTTGCGGGTACTTGCGGGCCACATCAATGCGAGCCAGGATTGGCAGAGCGAACGCAGCTGTCTTGCCCGTTCCGGTCTGTGCCTGGCCAACCAGATCGCGCCCTTCCAGGAGGATGGGTATGGTGGCTGCCTGGATGGGCGATGGCGTCTCGTAACCCACGTCGCGTAGCGCCGCCAGGAGATGCTCGGGGAGGCCCAAGTCGGCGAAGGATGCGGGCTGGCTTTCGGGTGCTGGGCTTGACATGGCTATGATGAATTTGGAGTCGGTTTCTCGGATCGGAAACCCACTGTGATGGAAATTGGGCTGTGCCCCTGCTGCAATTGTGCGCCAGACCCGGTTGCCGTCGAACCTGCCTGACTGCGGGGGACCCTGCGTGGCCCCCAACGGTCGACTTTTTTCGCACAATAGCAGCTTATCGGCGCTGTGCATTGCCCTGAACGCGCAAGCGCACCGTCCACGTTTCGTATTTCCGCACGCATGCAAAGGCACACCATGCACTCGCCATCTGTTTCCTCTTCGCTGCCTCGCATCGTCATCGTTGGGGGCGGCGCGGGCGGCCTCGAACTCGCCACCCGTTTGGGTGACTCCTTGGGCCGGCGCGGCCGTGCCGAAATTACGCTCATCGAGCGAGGACGCAGCCATCTTTGGAAACCTCTGCTGCACCAGGCGGCCGCCGGAACACTCGACATTGACGACAACGAGCTGAACTACCTTGCGCAGTCCACCTGGCATCATTTCAAGTATCGATTGGGCGCAATGGAAGGCCTGGACCGCGCGGGCCGGCGCGTATTGGTTGCGCCGACCCTGGACGATGACGGACGCGAGATTGTGCCCCGGCGCAGCTTCGACTACGACATTCTGGTCATCGCTGTGGGAAGCCAGAACAACGACTTTGGCACCCCTGGCGCCGCAGAATACGCCATCGCACTCGACACACCGGAAGACGCACGACGGTTTCACAAGCGCCTCGTCAATGCCTGCATTGCCGCGAACACACAGGATGGTCCGCTACGCCCGGAGCAGCTCAAAGTGGTCGCCATCGGCGCGGGTGCCACTGGCGTAGAACTGGTCGCCGAGCTTCACAATTCCACCCGGGTACTGGCCGCCTACGGGTTGGACCGCATCGATCCAGAGCGCGATGTCCGGCTGAGCCTGGTGGAGGCTGCCCCGCGCATCCTTCCGGCCTTGTCCGAGCGACTGTCTGCTTCGGCGGCAGCTGAGCTTGCCAAGCTCGGGGTACAAATGCACACGGGCAAGCGCGTCACCGCCGTCACGGCCACCGGCGTGCACACGGCTGATGGAGACTTTCTGCCCGCTGAGCTGGTGGTCTGGGCCGCAGGCGTCAAGGCCCCGGACTTCTTGCGCGATATCGATGGCCTGGAAACCAACCGAACCAACCAACTCGTCGTCTTGCCCACTTTGCAGACGACGCATGATGCTCGCATCTTTGCCATGGGCGACTGCGCCGCCTGCCCTTGGGAAGGGCATGCTGGCAACGTGCCGCCGAGAGCGCAGGCGGCGCACCAGCAGGCAAGTCTTCTCGTGCACCAGTTGCCGCGCCTGTTAGCAGGAAAACCATTGCAGGCCTTTCGTTACCGGGACTTTGGCTCGCTGGTTTCACTGGGCGAGCACAGCACCGTTGGAAGCCTCATGGGTGGATTGTCCAAGGGCAGCATGTTCATTGAAGGCCATTTTGCCCGGTTCATCTACTGGCTGCTCTACCGCATGCATTTGCACGCGATCCACGGTTTCTGGAAGACGGTGTTTCTCACACTTGCGCGCATGATTTCGCGCACGACTGAGCCCCGGATCAAGTTGCACTGAGCCGCGCCAAAGCGATCGCGTTACGCATGCGCATCGCCGTGGCAACCGACAATTTTGAGCTTGAACTCCTGGCGTCGACCGCCTTTGAAGGTGCTCAAGCGGACCCGCTCAGCCTCATTCCGAGCCCCGATCCACTCGCAGGCGGCGCTGGGGGGCACAGCATGGCGTGTTGATCAGACGCGCACGATAGGCAAAAAAAATGCCAAGCAGAAGCTTGGCCAAGGGGGGAGGAGACAACAACCGGCACGTGACCGGCGAGAGCATTCTTAATCTTTTTTCTCGCCTTCTTCTTTCGTCTTTTCCTGCGCTTTTTCCGGTGCGGAGGCACTGCTCTTGGCCTCCTGCTGAGCGACCGTTGTGGCTTGTGCGGTAGTCTCGGCCGGCATTCCGGCAGCATGAGCCTGGCCCCACATCATCGAGGCCGCCAACAGAAGGGCGGCGCTCAGTCCAAATGCGAAAGTCCAGAGTTTCTTTGAGAAGGAAGGTTGCATGGGTTCGTCCTTTATCTTGGGCTATCTGATCCAGGATTGAAGGGATGGATCTTTCTGCGACACCCTATCTAAGCACATTACGTGCCAGCATTATTTTCAATGCAAAATCAATAAGTTATGAACGTTCAGGCAGGCCTGCTGGCATTGGTGCACAGCGAGACGCCGTTTGAGCGCCCCGAACGTCGCCTCAACCCGACGCTTTGCCCGGGGATTTCGCAAGGAACTGTTTTTGCTCACCTATTTTGTCGCTTATGAACGACAACGACACGTTGCTATTCGCTCGTCTTGAACAACGCCGGTGAAAGCGCGTGCTTTTGCAACAGCCGGTAGAACTCGGTACGGTTGCGCTGGGCAAGCCGCGCCGCCTCCGTGACCTGGCCACCGGTCAGTTTCATCAGATTGACCAGGTATTCACGCTCGAAGCGGTCCTTGGCCTCTGCATAACTCAGAATCTCCGTCGGCTTATTGCGCAGTGCACGCGCCACGAGCGCGGCGGGAATGCGTACCGTGGTGCACAGCGCACAGCACTGCTCGACGACGTTCATCAACTGCCTGATGTTGCCTGGCCAGTCGGCGCGCATCAGCAAATCCAGGGCCTCGGGCGCAAAGCCGACGATGCGGCGTCCATGCTTGGGGGCCAGTTTCTCGACGAAGTGCTGCGCAAGCGGACCTATATCCTCGCGGCGTTCGCGCAAGGGGGGAATATGCAGGTTGACGACGTTGAGCCGGTAGTACAAGTCTTCGCGGAATTGCTGCTGCCGGATGGCCTCCTCCAGATCCCGGTGTGTGGCCGAGACAATGCGCACGTCCACGGCGACGGACTGGGCCGAGCCCACTGGTCGGATCTCACGCTCCTGCAGTACGCGCAACAGCTTGGCCTGCAGCGCCAGCGGCATGTCTCCGATTTCGTCCAAGAATACCGTACCGCCCTGCGCCGTCTGGAACAAGCCCTTGCGCGCCGAATCCGCCCCGGTGAAGGCTCCCTTGGCATGGCCAAAGAGCTCGGATTCGAGCAGCGCCTCAGGAATGGCGGCGCAATTGATGGCCACGAACGGCCCGCGCCGCCGTGGACTCGCCTGGTGCACAGCGCTCGCCAGCATCTCCTTGCCCGTTCCCGACTCGCCCTGAATCAACACGCTGGCTTCGCTTGCTGCCACAAGCGCCACCTCGTCAAGCAGCGCGTTCATCAGCGGACTTGCAGTAACGATTTCTGGGAATCGCTGCTTCGCTGGCTTGCCCACCGCGGGGCTGCCAGTGCCTACCGCGCGTGCGAGCAACGCAAGCAGTTCCGGGGCTTCGAAAGGCTTGGTGAGGTAGCCAAAGACTCCACTCTGGGCCGCTGCCACCGCGTCCGGAATGGTGCCGTGAGCAGTGAGAATGATGACGGGCAGTGACGGGTCTGTGGAGTGAATGCGCTCGAACAGCGCCATACCGTCCATTCCCTGCATACGCAGATCGGTGATGACAGCTCGCGGACGCGCCACGGCCAACCGAGCCAGCGCCTCCTCAGCACTGGTTACAGGCACCGGTTTGTAACCGGCCGACTGCAGCCGCATGCCCAGAAGGCGCAAAAGATCGGCATCATCATCAACCACAAGGACGCTTGGCGCAGTCACGCTCATGTCGCTGCGCACTCAAGCCTGGACGCAGGCGCCCCGCCCGGATCCGTTTCGGAGGGCGCCTTGTGGGCCCGAAAATCGCTCATTTCGCCTTTCCTGGCCTGCTTTGCGTTCGATCCTGCAATTCGACCTCCAAATTCTTGATCTGGCCGATCTTGTCTTGAAGATCAGCCACCTGCTTGTTGGCGCGCGCGAGCTCCGTGCGCAACTGAGACAGCTCCAGGGTCTGCCGGCTCAGTCGCTGGATTACCCGAATGAACTGAATCGAGGCTGGGTCATCCGTCTGCGTATCCAGCTTACGGAGCAAATCCTGTGCCTGAGTGGCCTCCTCAGTGGTGGGCGCAGCACGGGCTATGAGCAAATAGGCCAATTTGAGCTTGTCGGCAGGGGTGCGCTGGGCACCGAGCGCCTGCAAGTGCTGCATTTCAGTATTGGCTGCAGCCTGCGATTCGACGGCGATCTTCCGCAAAGTGTCGCCAATCCACGCCATGCTTAACGGCTCGGGCTTGAACACGGACTGTAAAGCCGTGATGGGGGAGGACGCGGGCTGTACCTTGGATGGTGCACCGGGTACCGCGGCGCTTGCATGCGGCGGATACGCAGTGTCAGGCCGGGCAGGCTGCTGCAATGGAGCGCACCCTGCCAGAGCCGCAAACACGCTGACGAGCATAAGCCGCCTGAGCAGGAATTCGGTTGGATGTCTCATGACGCCTCGATCAAAAGGATGTGCATCGGCCCCTCAGCCCTTGTCATCGGAGGGCTGTGTCGAAACCCAGTCGGAAGAGGACTCGGGATCGCCCTCGAGTGCTCCGGCTCCTTCACTCTGGTCGGTATTCGCAGCAGCTGCCACCGCATGCGCCTTGCCTTGCGCGGCAGGCAGATCTGGGCGAAGTGGCAGATGCACGCAAAAGCAGGCGCCACCATCCCCCTGGGTCTGACAAAGTTCAATATCACCGCCATGCAATTGTGCATATTCCCTCGCGATGGCCAGGCCCAGACCGCTGCCGGTTGCGGCGGCGGGCGGCTGCCGGCTGCCCTGGAAGAAGGGCTTGAAGAGGTGAGCACGGTCCTCTTCGGCCACGCCCGGGCCTTGGTCGCACACCATCACCTCCACGGTCTCCGTTGCGCCCCGCACTGTGATGGCAATGACGCCGTTCACGGGACTGAAACGCATGGCGTTGATCAGCAGGTTTTCGAATAGGGTATCGAGCTTTCCGCGGTCGGCTAGTAAAAGGGGGGCGCTGCCCTCACGCTGCACGCGCAGCCGCTTGGCTCGCAGCGCCAAGTCATTGCGCCGCACGAGAGCGTCAAGAAGCGCAGGCAAGTCCACCCCCCCCGAGACCAGCGGATCAAGCTGTCGCTGTGCGCGGCTATAGCCGATGAGGCTCTCGATTCGCTGCTGGAGGTCCCGTGCGTTACCGCGCATGATCTGTGTAATTTCGCGCTGTTGCGCGGTGAGCTTTCCGCCCACGCCATCGGCCAGCAGCTCCACCCCCTCGCGCAGAGAGGCCAGCGGTGTCTTGAGCTCATGCGAAACATGGCGCAGGAAGCGCAGCTTCTGCTCATCCAGCTCGCGCAGGCGCAGGCGAAGCCAGTCAAGTTGCTGACCGAGGAATACAAGGTCGACTGGGCCCTGCACCCGTGGTTGAGGCTGCAGGTCGCCAGCGCCCAGCCGGCGAATGGCCTGGTCAATCTGCCGCACGGGACGTGACAACAACCAGGAAAAGAGCGCCGCAATCAAAACGGACAAGAGGACGGCGGCTGCCGCCTGGCTGAGCAAGACCGTACGCAAGGTCTGGGCGCGGCGCGTGAGAGCGGCAACCTGGCTGTCCACCATGGCGTTGCCAGCGACCGTCAGCTGATCGGCCAGGCGACTCAAGGCCGCAAATTCCGTCGCGAAGGAATCGAAACGCCGAAGGCCGACGTTGGCGGGGTCGTTCAACTGCAAATACAGGGCTCTTTCCCGCTGGCCTATGGTATTGATCCGGCTGCTGTTGGAAGGACCGAATGGCAGCACGCGTAGCGTCTGCAGCGCATGATCGACGGCCTCGTGCGCATCACGCATACCCGCGCGCAATTGCGGGTCCTGCAACACATAAAACTGGCCTGCTGCGCGCTGCAGCGTGGAGATGTCTTCGGCGAGTTGCCGTGTTGTGCGCGTCACCTGGACGGTAATCGCGATGGCTGAGCGCGTCTGTGCCGCCAGTCGCTCCTGAACGTAGGCGGTATAGCCCATGCCCAGCAAAAGCGGCAGCGTGACAAGCGCAAAACCCACCAAAAGAAGGCTGGAAAAGGAGCGCGGATAGGGCAGACGCATAGCGGCTGAATGGCCCGAGAAAGACGCAAGTCGAAACTCGCCGCATTATGCGGCCACGTGGCCATGCAAGCTCGCAAGCACCCGATCGACGGGCAATGCCGCGATTCGCGCCATGCAGCACGGCACCCAGCCGTTGCTCGTTCCCGCCCTCCGCCTCAGGGGGAGTCCCCGAAGCCAGCCTGGTGCACTGGCAAGCGTTGGTTCGCACACAATGACTAGGGCGTAAATCCTTCCAGGACCGATTTCCCCACTCCATCCTGCCCGAGAACGCGCGCCAGCCAAGGAAGCACGCTTTCCAGGCTCTTCTGCAAGCCGAAGGGTGGATTGATGACGAACATGCCACTGCCCATCAGGCCGTACCCATCTGCGCGTGGAGCGCTGGTGGTGAGTTGGGCATGCAGCCAACTGGCTGGCGCCATGGCCTTAAGACGCTTGGGCAAGCGGATGGCTTCGAGACTTTGCAGCTGCGGGTACCAAACGCAGTACACACCGGTCGCGAAACGCATGACGGCGTCGCGCAAGGCGCCCACGAGTTGCCCGTAGTCGCTGTCGAGTTCATAGGATGGATCAAACAGGACGACACCGCGCCGCGTTGGCGGCGGCAATAAAGCCCTGAGCCCCGAAAATCCGTCGCTGTTGCGAACTTCGACGTGGGGCTGCTGGCCCCACGTGGCGTTGAGCACACGAAAATCCGTTGTGTGCAACTCGAACAGCCGCATGCGGTCTTGCGGGCGCAGCACCATGCTCGCCAATGCTGGCGACCCAGGATAAATGCGAAGGTCGCCGTCGGCATTGAACTCGCGGATGCGCTGCACATAGGCTGCAACGGGCGGGGGCAGATCCCTGCGGCCCCAAAGCAAACCAATGCCCGTCTGGTATTCGGCCAGCCGCTGCGCCATGCGCTCGGCAAGTTTGTAGCTTCCCGCCCCGGCATGGGTGTCGATGTACCAGTAGCCCTTTTCTTTTGCGCCCATGCGCTCAAGAACGCCAAGCAGGACAATGTGTTTGAGAACGTCGGCTGCGTTGCCGGCGTGGAAGGCGTGTCGGTAGGCGAGCATCGCAGAGTTCGAGTGTGGGATCCCGAACTGTAGCGCGTGGGACTGTGTAACTGCCTGCCAAGGTCCCACCAATCCCCACCGCCAGGCGCGCCGTTCCTTGCGTTGGGTGTCCCGTTGCGCCGGACGTCGAACGCCGCCACACGATGGGTGTGGCGCGTGGCGCCGATGCGCGCTGAACCGAGGCTGGGAAGGGGGCGCGGGGCGGCGACGGCCTTTCTTGCGATCATCCCTCCGTCGGATAACAGCCACCAAGTGGTTCGGTGGCTGCAATGCGCTGCCTTCGCGTGCGCCGTCGCGCATGGCGTTCGTGGACCGTCATGCGCGCGCAGGAGCTCAGGCGCCGCGCGAAGAATGCCCTTATTTCCCAGGCGCGAGCGAGCAGTGCCCGGCATCGGGCGCTGGGCCGTTTCCGAGAGCCAGAGGGGGCGGTTCGGCAAATCGCTGGTGCGGGGTGCTCGTGCGCCAGTCCAGCACGATCAGCGCCAATAACACAGCCCATAGGGCGCATGTGGCCCATGATTTTTTGCACGGAAGTTTCATTGCGCGAATCGCAGTCAGCCTTGGATGCTCAGACGCCTGCGCAGGCGCACACCGAGCACGCTACCGAGGAAGGCGCAGCCAAACCAGACCCAGCCATGCAAGCTGCCGGTCGCGATCCCGGAAAAATAGGCCCCCACGTTGCAGCCGAAGGCCAACCGCGAACTGTATCCAAGCGCCAACCCGGCCAACACCGACGCGGCCCACGTTCGCGCGTTCAATCTCACACGGGCGTAAGCCTTGCCCCTCCAGCGAGCAGCGATGAGTGCGCCCAGAAGCAGCCCAAGATCTGTGATGCTGGTATTGTCAGCCAACACGCTGGCGTGAAGTTGCGCCTGTTGCGCTGGCAGGCCCCAGAAAGCGTTGTGACGCAGATCCACGCCGAGTGCCTGCACGATCTTGCCGCCCCATAGTCCCAAACCGTAGACGATACCCCATGGCTGTCCTGCCACCACCAGATTGGCTGCACCCAAAAGACCCAATGCCACGGCCGCGATCCAAACCGCCCCACCCTGCCAACGCGATGGCTGACGTGAACGCAACCGCCAAAGCAACGTCGCCAGCGCGGCGAGCGCACCGAGTTGCACGGTCAAAGTCTGCCACACACCCAGCACCTTCACGAGATCCACTGGCGGTAGCGCGCCCAGAGCCAGCCAAGCTGGCAGCTGCGCTGCACCAAAGAAGCTGCCAAACACGAAAGCCGGGAACACCGCGAGGCTTATTGGATGGCCCGCCCCCGCCTTGTACAGCGTGCCCGAACCACAGCCATCGGCGACTTGCATGGCCGCGCCAAACACGAAGGCGCCAACCAAAAGACTGATGGAAAGCGGCCCGTCGGCCCCTTGCAGCTCGGGATGCGTACCGAGCAATGGCACGCTGAATACCATCGCAATCGCAATGCCCACGAACTGCGCCCACAGGCCCTTGGGGTCTCGATCGGTGATCCACACCCTCCAACCCGTGGTGAAACCAAACGCCGCGGCAGACAGCGCAAGACCGTACCCAACGCCGATGCACCACAGAAGTCCCTGACGCCAGCCGACCAGCCAGGTGGTGATGGCAAACCCGGCAAACGCTGTGCCCAATAGGAGTGCTCGCCGGCCCCACGCAAAAGCACCAGGCGTTTCACGCGCCAGGCGGAGCAAATCCGCCGAGGAGCCCGTTTCGGAAACCGTGTTCAATGTGCCTGCCAAATTTGTCTGAGCTGCGCCCAGAGCTGTTCGGTACGCGTGGGCACATGGACCATGGGCTCATCGGCGCGCGACCAGTCCACCATGGAGCCAGGATAAAGCCTAACGTTCGGCACATGCAACAGCTGCGACAGGATGAACCAGTTTGTGGCAGCCCAGTGTCCTGTGTTGCAAAACGAGATGACCGGCTCGACACCCTCAGGCTGAGGCAGGCCTGCAGCGATGCGCTTGAGCACTGCCATGTGTGGGAGTTCGCCGGAGCCGCGCGGAAACCAGCGCGCATTGTCGAAATTCAACGCGCCCGGCAGGGTGCCAGGCTGAAGCGCTGCTGGCGCCTTGGCTTTACCGAGGTAAAACGCCGCTGGGCGTGCATCCAGCAACAGCACGCCGCGCGGATCATGCACCGCCTGCACCACCTGTTTTCGGCTAGCCAGAATGGATAAATCCAAGTGCGGCACAAACGCTGAGGGGGGCACTTGCGCAGCCTTGCGTGTGACACCAAGACCGGCCTGCGTCCACGCAAGCATCCCGCCATTGAGGATTGCCAGGTGCGACACTCCAAGCCATTTAAGCGTCCAGTAGACTCGGGCTGGAGCGCCGAAGTCGCTCGGGCTGTCGCCGTCAGCCACCAGCACCACACGCGTTCGCGATCCGATGCCTAACCGCCGCAGCAACGCCGTGTAATCTGCGACCGCAAGCAACTGCCCCGGGTTATCCGCGGGACCGCGCCAGGAAGAATACGGCGCCCACAACGCGCCCGGGATGTGGCCGGCAGCAAAGGTCGATGAGCCGCCATCATCTTCGCGTATGTCCACTACACGCACCTGCGGCAGCACCGCGTGCAGTTGAGCGGGCGTGAGTAATGGGCCAAACGTGCCTCGGGCCGCCGGGATCGTGTCCAGACCAACGTCTGGTGAAGTCATGGCGCTCGCGCTTTGACTCAAGGCCCAAGCGGCGAGCAGCCAGAAAAGCACGATGCCACTCTTGAGACGCGCCCAGAGGCTGCCTAGCGGCAGGGCCGGACGAACGGAGGAGCGCAGTGGGACGTCGGCCTTCGTGCGGCTTTCGGATCTTGTGGGGTTCATGGCCAACATTGTGAGCAATGCCGGATCCCGTGGGAAATACAGTTTCGCCATACGCATAGAACTGTCGGATATAAAGGCGGCGGATAACACACGAGCCGCCCCTTACAGGCCACAACCAGCCGAGCGTGAAGCCTGAGCCGGCTGCCGCAAGGCGCCGGCAGCCGAAGACCCCGGGCCGCCCCGAAGCGCCAGTACGAGAAAAACGAGCACCGGGATTTGGCATGCCCGCATTGCCGAGTCAGCTGCTCGACCTGGGACGCCAAGGGCGCTGCAAAGCTGTGGGCGCCGTCCCGGCGCATCACACCGCGCGGCAATGTGCCGCATGCGGACACGTACACCCCGGCAAGCGCAACGGCCGTTTAGTGGGGGCGAAGGTTGGTTCAACGCATTGGCTTGCTGTGTTCAGCCCCAAAGCCTCGCCCGTCGCGTCTGTGCAGGCCTTTACGGCAGAAGGGAAGAGATTTGTCGCCCCTGCCGCTTTACCTAATACCGCCTCGTTCCACCCGCCAATGCGATAAACAATCGGGCAGCCAGCGCGACAAGCGGGCGTGTCCACCACGCAACACGACGACGCAGGTGTCGGTCATCGATGGGCACGGCATGGGCCAACTCACTCTGCACATGCGCAGCTAGCGAACGCGCAAAACGTGCATCGCGAACCATGACGTTGGCCTCGCGGTTGACCAGAAGTGACAGCGGATCAATGTTGGAGCTGCCCACGGTTGCCCAAGCTTCATCCACGACTGCCACCTTGCCGTGCAGGTAGGCACGCTGGTATTCGCAGATGCGAACGCCTGCTTGGAGCAGTTCGCGGTATAGCGCATGCGCAGCCCAGCCAGCGGCCCGGTAATCAATGCGACCCTGCAGCAACAGCGTCACGCGCACCCCCCGCCCCGCAGCTCGCTTGAGACTTTCTCGAAACGCCTGACCAGGGTAGAAGTATGGTGACATGAGAAGAACTTGCGCACGCGCATGGTCGATCGCGTGGATGTAAGCTCGCTCGATCGCGCGGCGCTGCAGGAGGTTGTCCCTCACCACAAGGGCTGCACGCATGCCAGATCGACCATCGGAACAGACGCGGTGCTGCCGACCCTCACCCGCAAACAATCGCTTTTGCGGCGCCTGGACCTCTTCGCGCGGTGGCGCCTCGCCACCCCAAGCAAGGAGTTCGTCCAGATAGCGCTTGCGTGCGCTGCGTGAACCCAGCACATCAGGTCCGGGAGCCCTTCGCAGCTGGCGCTGCACACTGCCCGTTGCCACTGTACGCAGCCAGAGTCGACGCATGCTCCAGAGCGCCTGTTGAGCCACCAAGCCCCGCACCTGTACCGCGTAGTCCAGACGCGGCTGAGCGGTCCACCCATGATGGATATCCAGCCGATCGTCAATCAGGTTGATACCGCCAATAAAGGCTGTTTCGCCGTCAACGACGCACACCTTGCGGTGTAGCCTACGCCAATGCCCACGTTGAATGAGATCCAACCAGCGACGCCACGGTCGGTAGACCATAAACTCCACACCGCTTCCATTAAAGAGCGCTTCCAGCCTGGGCACACTTCGAGCCGAACCCAGACCATCCACCATCACCCGCACCTGCACGCCCCTCCGGGCGGCATCCACCAATGCTGCAGCAAGGTCGAGTGCCAAAGCATCGTCGTGAAAGATATAAGTCTCCAGCCAAATGCTGGTGTGCGCCTTCGCCCATGCGGCTTTGAGCGCAGGAAAGAGTGCCGTTCCATAAGGCAACAAGTCGACGCAATTACCGGTGGACCACGCCGGCCCTAGCGCCGCGTCCTCGTCACCATCCGGGTCCAGCCGAGCCCCACCTCCCGGCTGCAGTCGCAGCCAGCGTGCCGCCTGCCAGGTCGCGCGCAGCCAAGCCCGCACGCTGACGAATCGAGCGGCTCGCCGAGGAGTGCGTCGAAAAGCACTACGGGTACGTACGGGTGTGGCGAGCGGAGCAGGCATGCGCTGCGATGGGTCCAGTCCGTGACTCTGACATTACATTGCCCAATTGTGCCCGCCCTCGTGGCGGCCAATCGAGAAACCCGTCGAACTTGAAAATCGCAGGGCCCATCAAGAGGGCGGCTGCGCGGGCGTGCCATGGGACGCTTGGTGCACACCGGGCGACAAAAGGCCCCCGTGCTCGCGTTCGAGCACAACCAGCAACGGTGCATGGTCAGAGAGCCGGGCCCACCCCGCCCCCCAACCCAGGCTAACCAGTCGGGCTGCGTACCCGCGCGCATAGATGCGGTCCAACGGCATCAGTGGAAGCCGCGCAGGGTAGGTACGCACGCGCTGACGCCAGCGTGGCTTGCGCGCATCGCGCCGCTGCGTAACCCTTGTGGATACATCGGTCAACTGAACGGCACCGAGTTCGGCGCCGAGCTGGCCGCGCCAGTCGTTGAAGTCTCCAGCCACGATAACGGGTTCGTCAGGCGGAACCTGGCTCGTGATGTAGTGAACCAGTCGCGCAATCTGGCGCTTGCGGCCCCCGCCGAAGAGGCCAAAGTGCACCACGATGGCGTGCAGCGTTTGCTGTGCCGGCGCGGCCTCGGGGACCGGCACACACAGACGCACATGGAGCAGCCCGCGCTGCTCGAACCGGTGGTCCGATACGTCGTGATGCTTCACGCTCAGGATCGGGTAGCGCGACAGCAACGCGTTGCCGTGCTCGCCATGTCGGGTCACGGCATTGGTGTGGTAGGCCGTATGCATACCCAGGCCCTCCCCGAGCAACTCATGCTGCGGCTGTTCAGGCCAATGCGCAAACCGCCGGGCGTGGCGCTGGTGGACGAATTGCACCTCTTGGAGAAACACGAGGTCAGCATCAAGCCCGCGCAGCGCTTCCTGAAGGTCGTGAATGCTGAGTCGCTTGACCGGACCCAATCCCACAACACCCTTGTGAATGTTGTACGACGCCACACGCAGGGCGCTGGAGGTGGGAGGTGACGCTTGCGATGTCACCTTGAATTCTCCGTCCCCAGGCGCCGCGGCAATTGCCGGATCGCTTCAGCGTTCGATGCTGAAAAACATCGCCTTGCGGCCTCTTCCCAGGGAAGCCACACCTGCGCGCGATGCTCCCGCGGCGCCAGGGTCACCGGTACTGGAGCCGGCAATTCCAGGCTAAAGACGTGCTCGGTGTTCTTCCATACGCCGGGCGCGTAGCGGTGGCGCCACAAGGCATAAATGTCATAGATGTTCGACAGGTGCCAATCGCGCAGCGCCGACCACGGCACTCCATCGCAGCCGATGCGAATGCCGGTTTCTTCCGCGACCTCGCGCGCTGCCGTGTCGCTGAGAATCTCACCCGGCGTATCCACACTACCCGTGACACTCTGCCAAAAACCAGGTTGCCGGGCGCGCTCGATCAGAAGCACATCAAGCTGCCGCGTGTGTATCACGACCAGAACGGACACCGGAATCTTATAGATCTCGGCGTGCGCTGGACAGCTTGACGGGGAGGGAGAGGCTGACATGGGTGAGCAATCGGGGAAATGCCTGCACGGCGCTGAACCGCGCCGTGCTCATGTTAGATCCCGAGGCACGTGCTGCCATGACTGGCGAATCCATGCCCTGAGTCTTGATGAGGGCGTTCGCTTACGTGCCGGCACGTCTGCCGCGCACTGCAGTCGCCAATTCACGCAGCAACGCCAACGTGTCGCCCCAACCCAGGCAAGCGTCCGTGATGGAGACGCCGCTTTCAAGGGGCACTCCAGGGCGCAGCTCTTGCCGGCCTTCACGCAGATGGCTTTCAATCATCACCCCAATGATGCGCCGCTCACCCGCTGCGATGCGCGTCGCAATGTCGCGGGCGACTTCGATCTGCCGACGGGGCTGCTTGCCGGAGTTGGCGTGCGAACAGTCGATCATCACCTGCTCACGCCGGCCTGCACGACGCAGGGTCGCGCAGGCGTCCTCGACTGCCTGCGCGTCGTAGTTCGGGGTCTTGCCTCCACGCAGGATCACGTGACAATCGGCATTGCCGCGGGTCTCGAATATTGCAGCCACACCCATCTTGGTCATACCCATGAAGGCATGGGCGTTGTCTGCAGCGACGATGGCGTCAGCAGCGACCTGAACCCCGCCGTCCGTGCCGTTCTTGAATCCGACAGGGCAGCTGAGGCCCGATGCCAGCTGGCGGTGGCTCTGGCTTTCGGTGGTGCGGGCGCCTATGGCGCCCCAAGCAATGAGGTCACTGAAATACTGCGGCGACAGCAGATCGAGAAACTCGGTCCCGGCCGGCAATCCCAGCGCGCCAATCTCCAGCAGCAACAACCGTGCTCGCCTCAGGCCCTCGTTGATGCGAAAGCTGCCATCAAGCCGCGGGTCGTTGATGTACCCCTTCCACCCGACGGTCGTGCGCGGTTTCTCGAAATACACGCGCATCACCGGAACCAACGCGTCATCCAACTCTTCACTGGCCGACGCGAGCAGACGGGCATATGCCATGGCCTGCTCGTGGTCGTGAATCGAGCATGGCCCCACCACAACGACCAGTCGGTCATCCGCTCCTTGCAAAACCGCAGCAATATCTGCGCGGCTACGCTCGACGACAGCCTCGACTTGCGACGTCACGGGCAGCTCTTCGAGCAGAAGCGCCGGCGACACCAGCGCGCGTACTGCCTTGATACGGGTGTCATCGATGCGGGTCGTGTCGAGGGTCGCGTCGGCACGGCCGGCCTCGCGGTCATGAGAGGGGTCATCGATGCGTGGCATGTATCAATCCTTGGCGAACAAATCAGAGTCGATCCTGTTGATGCCCATCGTGGCCCGCCCAGCCAAGCGCAGGGTAAGCGTGAGCACCGCTTGGCCATATGCGTGCCGCCGCTCGGCGGCACCTGCTTCCATGACAGCCGACGAGGGTGGCAAACACATTGCACAGCTGGAGCTGTTCCGCGAATGCCGACCGGCGGTTGGATCGCAAGCCCAAAGACGTCCCAACCTGGCTGGTGTTTGGCAATTTCGCCAGCGCTGGCTCACGTGCGCCCGCCTTTGCGGCGGCCTTCCCTCCTGCCGTGCGCTGCAAGACCGCCTTGCAAGCCCGAATTGGGTCTGGATGGCGCGAACCGCTGTTGGGCCTGTGGTGCGCCAGACATTGGTCGAGACCCGAAGCGGTTCGCGCATTGCCCGCCGAATGAAATGGGTGAGGGCAAAAACATTGCCCCTGGCCATTTCTCTCACTCCACTGCCTGCGCCTGCCGTAGGCGGATGTGCAGCTCCTTGAGTTGCTTTTCATCGACCGGGCTTGGCGCATTCGTCAGCAGACACTGCGCGCGCTGTGTCTTCGGAAAGGCGATCACGTCGCGAATGCTGGCTGCGCCAGTCATCATGGTGACGATACGGTCCAGGCCGAATGCAATGCCACCATGGGGCGGAGCCCCGTATTGAAGCGCGTCGAGCAGGAAGCCAAACTTGGCGCTTGCCTCCTCCGCTCCGATGCCAAGTGCTGCAAACACCTTGCTTTGCATCTCGGCGCGGTGAATGCGCACCGACCCCCCACCGATCTCCCAGCCATTCAGCACCATGTCATATGCCTTGGCCAGACAACGCCCGGGGTCAGTGGCGAGGTAATCGACATGCTCATCCTTGGGCGCCGTGAACGGATGATGGCAGGCCACCCAGCGCTGTTCATCGTCGTCGAACTCAAACATGGGGAAATCGACGACCCACAGGGGTTTCCACGCGTCGTCAAACAACCCATGCGACTTGCCAAAGTCGCTGTGGCCGATCTTGACGCGCAACGCGCCGAGCGCCGCGTTGACGACTTTGGCACGGTCAGCGCCAAAGAATATGAGGTCCCCGTCCTGAGCGCCGCTGCGCTGCAAGATCGCCGCGATGGCGGCGTCGTTCAAATTCTTGACAATGGGTGACTGCAGGCCTTCGCGACCCTTGGCCACGTCGTTGACCTTGATCCACGCCAGACCTTTGGCGCCGTAGATCTTGACGAAATCGGTATAACCGTCAATCTCGCTGCGGGTCATATCGCCGCCGCCCGGCACGCGCAGCGCCGCCACGCGCCCGTCCGAAAGTTCAGCGGCCGCAGCAAACACCTTGAAGTCCACGTCGCGCATCACGTCCGTGAGTTCGGTGAATGCGAGCTTGACGCGAAGGTCGGGCTTGTCAGAACCGAAGCGCGCCATGGCTTCGGCGTAAGCCATCGTGGGGAACGGATCGGCCAACTGCACACCAAGCACGTCCTTGAACACGGTGCGGATCATTGCCTCGAACAGCGGGCGGATTTCATCTTCCCCGAGAAACGAGGTTTCGCAATCGATTTGCGTGAACTCGGGCTGGCGGTCGGCGCGCAAATCCTCGTCTCGAAAGCATTTGGTGATCTGGTAGTAGCGGTCAAAACCGGCCACCATGAGCATCTGTTTGAATAGCTGCGGCGACTGTGGCAATGCGAAGAAGTACCCGGCGTGGACACGACTCGGCACAAGGTAATCCCGCGCCCCCTCCGGTGTGCTCTTGGTCAGCATGGGAGTCTCGATATCGATGAATCCCTGTGCGTCCAGGTACTGCCGCACGGCCATGCTCACGCGGTAGCGCAGCTTGAGGTTGTGTTGCATCTGGGGGCGGCGCAGATCCAACACGCGGTGTGTCAATCGCGTGGTCTCGGAAAGATTGTCGTCATCGAGCTGGAAAGGTAACGCTGCAGATGGGTTCAATACCTGCAAGGTATGGCACAGGACCTCGACCTTGCCTGAGGCAAGGTTCACGTTTTCGGTGCCTGCCGGGCGCGAACGCACCACGCCGACCACCTGGACGCAGAATTCATTGCGCAAACCCTCAGCTGCCGCGAACATCTCGGCGCGGTCGGGATCGCATACCACCTGCACGAGACCCTCGCGATCGCGCAAATCAATGAAGATGACCCCGCCATGATCTCGCCGGCGCTGCACCCAGCCGCAAAGGCTGATGCTGTGTCCGAGCAGTGCTTCGGTAACGGCGCCGAGGGTATGGCTGCGTAGGCTCATGATGTGTGGGAGAGATAGGAAGGGTGGGCAAAAAGTCAGGAATTGCGAGAGTACGCTGCGTGCCGTAGCTGCAGCCGTCTCACGCGCAGGTTCAATGCCCCGTGGTCGCGGGCGTGTGGGGGTGGGGCGCGACGACACCCATTGAAATCACGTACTTAAGCGCCTCATCGACGCTCATCGCCAGCTCCATCACCTCAGCGCGCGGCACCATCAGGAAGAAACCCGATGTGGGGTTGGGCGTGGTCGGCACGTACACGCTGATGTGCTCGCTGGGCAGATGTGCGGCGACCTCCCCGGCAGGGGAACCGGTAACGAACGCGATGGTCCATGACCCAGCGCGCGGGTATTGCACCATGACAGCTTGACGGAAGGCCTGTCCGCTGCTGGAAAACAGCGTATCCGACACCTGCTTGACACTGCTGTAAATGCTCTTGACGATGGGAATGCGTGCCATCAGCCCGTCCCAGCGTGCAAGCCACCATTGGCCAACAAAATTGGCGACGAGCAAGCCTGTAAGCACTATGGCCGCGAGCACAAGTACAACGCCCACGCCTGGAATGCTCACAAGCCGATCGAGCGCGGGCGCCGAACTCGGGGCTACCGCGCTAAGTGCGCCAACCAGCGCGCGGAAGATGCCGTCAAACACAGACAACAGCTGCCACAGCACCCAGATCGTGATGGTCAGCGGCAGCCAGACCAGCAAGCCGGCCATAAAAAGGTTTTTTAGGCGCATGCGGGCAGCCCGATTGGCGGGCAGGCAAAGGCGGGCGTTGACATCATTGAGCGACGGCGCTGGCTGGGCCGCATCGCCGGAGGACAGGATCCACGCAATTCAGTGGCACGCGCAGGACGCCCCGCAGGGCGTGGCTGCTACCTCCGTCTTTGGCGCAGCATCCGGTTTGGCCGCGCTGGCGGCCGTGGCGCTGGTGCCCGCCCCCTTGAAGTCAGTCGCGTACCAGCCCGAGCCCTTGAGCTGGAATCCAGCGGCCGTAACTTGCTTGCTCAACGCATGCTTGCCGCAAGCGGGGCAGACCGTGAGCGGGGCATCAGACAGCTTTTGCAGCGCGTCCATGCTATGTCCGCAGGACTCGCATTTGTAAGCGTAAATGGGCATGACAAACTCCGGATGGAGAGACTCGAATACAAAAGGAGATGGGTACGGCGCCGCAGGGTTCAAGGTGGCTTGCATGTGTCATGCATGCATGAACCGCAGCAAAATCTGTGCCGATTATAAAAGCACCACTCCTGATCGGTCTCGTCGCCCCGGATCCTCGTGCCCGTCAATCGCCTGGAATCGTCACTCGGTGCCGGCCACTTTGCTGCGGAAAACCGGCCAATGCCGCGTCGGCCAGTTTTTGCGCGACCGGCGCGAGCCGCTGGTCATAGGACCCGCTCACGGCGCTCGTGCGGTAGACCAAGGCGCCCGTGGACGTATCACGGATCTCCAGCTCGAATACCCGTTCGTACCAAGGTGGTGGCCATGACATTCCTGACCACCACCAAGGATAGCCGCTGTAAATCCACGCGCCGTTTGGCAGCAGGATCGGAGCACCAGGCGGCGGCCAAGCGCTCGGGAAGCTGGTTTCGAAGTCCACATAACTGCGGAAACTGTAGCGCGCCGTAAAGGGTGCCGGCTCGCCAAGCAGCGGGACCATGTGAGCGCGCGTCATCGCATCAGCGACGGCAGTCTGGAAGAGTGCCGCCTCGGGGCTGTCCGCATTCGCAGGGGCAGCCTGCACCTGCACCTTGGCCCCGACCAGCGCTGGAGGCGCTGGCTTGGGCGTCACCACATCGACGCGCACCGCAGTCAATGTGGCGCAGCCACCCAGAAGCATCAAAGCGCCTGTCACCATCACCTTGCCCAACCGCCAACGCAACCGCAGCGCTTGCTGGACCTTCTTGCTTCCCGGATTCGAAAGCGGGCACAACTCGGTTCCGCCTGTGGCAAAGGTTGCGTGCATGAGCATGGCATCCTCGATCGGTTTGACCCGCCTATCGTATACGCGACGGGCACAGCCTGTTTAGAGTCCCTTCTGCCATTGGACAGTCGCCACGCCATCGCGTTCCCCATTGCGAGACGGCAGCGCGTCTGACCAGGTGGGCTCGTCAAACGCAATGTCTCCGTTGACGTCCGGCCGCCCGCTGGGCCGCAGACTGGCAAATGGGTATGCGTTGCGATCGAGCAGATGCGAGGGAATGACCTTGCCGAGAGCGCCGAACATGGTCTGAAGGCGGCCGGGGTTGGATTTTTCCCACTCGCGCAGCATGCCGGCCACCTGCTTGCGCTGGAGGTTCTCCTGACTGCCGCAGAGGGTGCACGGGATAATGGGAAAGGCTCGGTGATCTGCCCAACGAGAGAGATCCTCCTCCTCCACGTAGGCGAGAGGACGGATGACGATGTGGCTGCCGTCGTCGCTCACAAGTTTCGGGGGCATGGCTTTGAGCTGGCCCCCGTGGAACAGATTGAGGAAAAAAGTCTGCAGGATGTCGTCGCGATGGTGGCCAAGTGCAATCTTGGTGGCGCCAAGCTCACTGGCCACCCGATAGAGGGCCCCGCGGCGCAGGCGCGAGCAAAGGCTGCACATCGTCTTGCCCTCGGGGATGAGGCGCTTGACGATGGAATAGGTGTCCTGTTGCTCGATGTGGAAATCCACGCCCCTGCTCGTCAGGTAATCGGGCAGCACATGGGAGGGGAAACCAGGCTGCTTTTGGTCAAGGTTGACCGCGACGATTTCGAAATCCACGGGTGCGCGCTTTTGCAGGCCGAGCAGGATGTCGAGCAGTGCATGGCTGTCCTTGCCGCCCGACATGCAAACCATGACCCTGTCGCCGGACTCGATCATTGCGAAGTCATCGATGGCTTGGCCGACAAGGCGGTACAGGCGCTTCGATAATTTATTGGCCTCGCGCGCCCTGCGTTGCGCCCGTGCATGGGTATCCACTGCAGCCACCTCGTTCACGAAGTGCGTGTTCATGATGCGCTGTCCTTGATGCGAAAGACCTCGACACCCACAGCCTGGCAGTCGGGATAGACGTCGGGCTTCTCGGTGGCAACGCGCACGGCGCGCACACCCGCGTGCTGCAGCATCAACGCAGCCACGTCGTCGCACAGGGTCTCCTGCAGATGAATGTGGCCACGCGCCAAGCGCTCCGCGATGGTGCGGCGCATGAAGTCGTAGTCCACGACCTCCTCAAGCTTGTCCTGCTTCGGCGTGGAATACGCATAAGGCACATACAAGTCCACGTTGATCACCACGCGCTGTTCGCCACGCTTCTCGAAGTCGTGCACGCCAATGTTGATCCGCACCTCATAGTTTTTCAGAAAAAGCCGGCGACAGTCGGCCAGAGCCGGATGATTGAGTGCACTGATCATGGAATATTTCCGTGGCGATTGCGGAGGGCTCCGCGCGATTCACTCGGGTTGTTTGCGGGCAAGAAAGACCACGTCACGCGATTGAGGCGCGAGGTGCTGGCCACCGTCCACGACCAATGTGGTGCCGGTGACCGCCTTAGCGCTGAGCATATAGCGCACGGCCTGAGCCACATCGTCGACAGCGGAGGCGCGGCCCAGGGGAGTCAGGGTGTGGGCCGTGGCGAATTCCGCTGCCGTCATCGTCCCGGATGGAAGGGTCACACCCGGTGCAACGCCGACCACGCGCAGTATCGGTGCAAGCGCCTGCGCTAGCAGCGTCGTTGCCTCAAGCAGCGCGGCCTTACTCAGCGTGTAGGACAGATAGTCGGGATTCGGGTTCCAGAGCTTCTGGTCCAAAATGTTCACCACACAACCCTGCCCGCCCCGCTCGCGCAAAAGCTCGTGCAGCCCCTGAGCCAACAGAACGGGAGCCAGGGTGTTGACGCGCCAGTGGCGCGCAGCCAATTCCGCGCTGAAGTCCGTAGCGTCGTCATATTCGAACAACGACGCATTATTGACCACGGCGTCCAGTCGTCCGAAAGTCCTTGCCACGTGCTGGGGAAGCGCACGAGCGGCTTCCTCGTCGGCCAGATCAGCGGCGAACGCCTCAGCCCTTGCCCCGCACCCCACGAGAGCAGAGCAGGTCTGTCGCGCATCGTCCGACGAGGCGCGGTGATGCACGGCCACATCCCACCCGGCAGCTGCCAGGTCCAATGCGATCGCTCGCCCCAAGCGGCGTGCCGCCCCTGTGACGAGCACGACGGGGCGAACGGGCATGGATTCAGTGGCGAGGCTGGAAGACGACATGAAACCTAAAATTGCAGCGATGAACAGGTTGCAGAGTCTATCGCCCGACGCCGCGCAGCACCGGGCCCGTGCATTGTTGTCGCATATTGAGCAGGCGATTGCCGACGCGGGCGGCTGGATCGCATTCGATCGGTATATGGAGTTGGCACTATATGCACCCGGCCTCGGTTATTACGCTGCCGACCCGGGTGTGCTGGGCGCTTGGGGTGGCACCAGCGACTTCGTCACCGCACCCGAGCTCACCCCCTTGTTCGCCGCCACGCTCGCTCGACAAGTCGCCGACGTGTCAAGGCTCGAAGGTCTGGACACCATCGTCGAGTGCGGCGCAGGAAGCGGCCGCTTGGCCTGCGACCTTCTCGCTGCGCTCGACGTGCAGGGATGGCTGCCTCGGCAATATGCGATCGTCGAGGTGTCTGCCGCGATGCGCGCGCGCCAGCAGGACGCTGTGGCCAGGTTGCCCGCGCATCTGCGCGACCGCATCAAATGGTGGGATGCGTTGCCCGACTGCTTTGACGGCGTGGTCATTGGCAACGAGGTGCTGGATGCGATGCCCGTGAAGCTCGCCGTACGCACGACCGAACGCTGGCTTGAGCGGGGGGTGACGTTTGCCGGCGATCCCCAGCAACCTCTGCGCTGGGTCGACCGCGCCACTGCGATGGAGCTGCGCCCGAGCATGCAAGCGCTTCCCCCGGGTGCGGTCACCGAATTGCATCTGGCGTCCGACGCTTTTGTCGCCACTCTGGGTGAGCGCCTGCGCCGCGGCCTGCTCCTGTTCCTGGACTATGGCTTTCCGGCGCACGAATACGACCATCCACAGCGCGCATGCGGCACCTTGCGCTGCCACCGCGCCCACCGCGCGCATGACGACCCGTTGTGGCAACCTGGCACCTCGGACATCACGGCGCACGTGAACTTCTCCAGCGTCGCGCAGGCTGCGGCAAGCGTGGGACTCGACGTGCTGGGCTACACCTCGCAAGCGCGCTTCCTGCTCAATTGCGGCCTGCTTGACGTGCTCGGATCTGCAGTGGCTGCCGGGCAGGACGGCGTCATCGGCGCACCAAGAAACCGCGCGGGCCTGGCGCAAACAGCTGCCGTGCAGCGTCTGCTGTCGGAAGCCGAGATGGGGGAACTGTTCAAGGTCATCGCGCTGGCACGCGGGCTGCGCGCGCCCCTCATGGGCTTCGTCCAAGGCGACCGCAGCGCAGCGCTGCGGTCGCACGTCGCGTCGGAGGCGGCATGCTGATGTGGCTGCTCCTGTTCATTCTCGCCTCCGTCGTGTTCTCGGCGCTACTTCCCTACCTTGAGCGCTACGGCTTCGGCCGCCTGCCGCTGGATCTGCGGTTTCGTGCCTTTGGACGCGAATGGCTGTTCCCCCTCGGCTCCACGTTTCTGTTGTCGCTGATTGCTTGGGTCTTGGCGCGGCTCTTGCGTTAGAACCCCTTGGGCAGCTCGTGCGCAAGGGGCATGCGCGACCCGGTTCGCGGTGGATTGCTCATCGGCCCTGCCCACAAGGGGCCGGCGCAATGCATGCCACCGGGCATGTCGAAGGCGCCCCGCTCGCACGCAGGAGCACTCCACGGCATCGAACCTCGAGCACGGGCCTCAAAGCAACCTCGTGAGGATCCTGCCATGCCCCACAGCCCCGAGGATGAGGTTGTCGAACAGAGGATCAGGCGGCGCCATTCGCATCCCGCCTCCACGCATGCGGAGAGGGCGGTGGGGGCGGTGAGGACTGTGGCCGCTGCGCCCAGACCTTCCAAGCCGCGGTACCGATTGCCACTTGCATGAGCAAAACCAGCGCCACGCAGCCCGGCCACCCTTCATGTTCCCACACGAGGCTGGGGGCCAACGCCCCAATGCTTCCGCCGAGGTAGTAGCACAGAACGTACAGCCCCACGGCCGATGAGCGTGCGCGCGTTGCGAAGGCCGGCACCTGCCCGGTGGCCATCGACTGCGCGATGAACACACCTGCCGAACTCAGCGTGAGCCCCACCACGATGGCCGGCAGCGCCGGAAGCAGCGTCAGCAGCATACCGCCGCTGGACAACACCATTGCTGCGGCAAACACACGCCGCTGGCCGAACCGCCAGGCCAGCCTCCCAGCCATGGGCGTCACAATCATGCCAACCAAATAGACCGCAAACAGCAGGCTGAGTTGGCGCAAATCCAGCCCGTAGGGCGCCGCGGCCAGATAAAAGCTCACGTAGGTGAACGTGCAGACCTGCGAGAACAAAATGCCGAACCCGATGGCATACGTACCCAAAAGCTTCGGGTTGCGCAGATGCAGCGGCAGGTCAGCGATTGAGGCACGCAGGCTGGCGCTTGCTCGAAAGTCCCGCGACGGCGCCAGGCCCTGCGCGATGATCAAAAGAAAGACCGCATTGATCGCGCCCAACACGATGAAAGCCACCTGCCAGTCCCAATGCGCCGTGACCATGCCCGCAATAAATCGGCCAAGAAACCCCCCTGCGACCGAGCCGGAAATGTACAAGGCCGTCACGGCGGGCGCGTCCCTCGCAGGCCATTCCTCGCCAATATAGGCCACGGTGGCAGTAAACACGCCCGGAATGAAGATGCCCTGAAGAAGGCGCCAAACCAGAAGACCGTCCAAGCTATGGGCCGTACCGGCCAGAACTGTCGTAACGCTCAGACCGGCCAGGGACAAGAGCAACACCCGTTTGCGCCCAAAGCGATCCGACAGACTGCCGGAAAACGGTGCCGCAAGCGCAACGGCAAGCGTCGTGGCCGTGATCGTCAGGCTGAGTTGCGCCACGCTGGTGTGGAAGACGCTTTGCAGGGTCGGCAGCAGACCCTGGGTCACGTACATGGTGAAAAACGCACACATGCCTGCCGCAACCACCGCCACGCGGCTGCGCCATCCTGGAACCCGCGCTGTCGGCGTCTGGACCCGATCGGTTCGATTGTGCGTTGCGACAGGAGCAGCGGGCGCGTGGAGGACGTTCATCGTTTGAAGAGGAGCATGAGCAGAGCACCAAGCGTAGTTGGTCATATTTCATATGGGAAATTGATTTTTCATAAGGCTCGATATGATTCTGATATGGAACTTCGCCATCTGCGTGCCTTCCTTGCGGTCTTTGAGGAGCGCAACTTCACGCGTGCCGCAGCACGCCTGCACATCTCGCAACCGCCCCTGTCACAGCAGATCCAGGCACTGGAGGCCGAACTGGGAGTGCGTCTGTTTGAGCGCGGCCGCGGCGGAGCAACCCCGACCGCAGCAGGGCGGAGCCTGATGCCTCGGGCGCGCGCCATCTTGGATCAGATGCACCACGCCGCCGAACAGGCGCGGCGTGCGGGACGCGGTGAAACCGGGAGTCTCGCGGTGGGTTTTGCCGGATCCATGCCGTTTTCCTTGGTGATGCCGCAATTGCTTCGCGACTTCCGCGCGGCCTGGCCTGACGTGGCCCTGCAGTTGCGCGAGCAGCCTTCGCGTGCCCAGATTGACGATTTGCTCGCCGGGCGACTCGACGTCGGCTTCATCCGCCCCACGTCACATGAGCATTGGGACGCGATTGAACGCCGCCTGATTCTTCGTGAGCCGTTGCTGCTCGCTTTGCATACCGAACACCCTTCTGCCCGACATGAGCGCCTGAGCCTGAGCGCCTTGCGCGACGAACCCTTCATCCTGTACAGCGCGACGCTGGGATCGGGTCTGCGCGAACAAACGCTCGCCCTGTGTCTTGCTGCCGGATTCGCGCCGCGTGTCGCCCAGGAAGTGCATGAGATGCCCACTCTCATCAGCCTGGTGTCGGCGGGCATAGGCGTGGGTCTGGTGGCTGCATCAATGCAGCGCGCCCAAATGCCCTATGTCCGCTACCTGCCCCTGGAGGACGCCGGAGCGTATAGCGACATCTTGTTGGCCTTCAAGCGCGACAACCCCTCAGCGCCGCTGCACAATTTCTTGGCGCTGCGCCCAGCGTCAAGCGACGTCTGAATCAATCGCTCAGGCCTCCAGTGTCCGCGCGATAGCCTGTTCACGCGCAATCTGCACGGCTCGCGCGATGGCGCCGCCTTTGTCGCCGCCCTCCCCAACCCCGCGCGCCACGGCCCCTGCATCCACGCCCAGCGCCGCCTTGAGCACGGTTTGCAGGCGCACGCGCTGCGGGTAGGGTTGATGCGGGAAATCACCTCCCCTGCCTCGATGGTCTGCCTCGCAGGCCTGCAGAACCAGGGCAAAGCGCGCCGGACGACGCAACGCGTCGCAGCGCTGGAGCAGGCGCAGAAGTGCCTGGGGGCCGAGATCCAGACTCCTGTGAATATTGCCGTGCTCGGCTGCCACCACGGCCGCGAGTTCGGCGCAGTCGCTGGGCACACGCAAGCGCTGCGCTACGGTGCGTGCCAGGGCCACGCTACGCGCCTCGTGCCCGGGGTGCCGGGGAAGCACCTCAGGAGCCGTGGTGGCCTTACCCAGGTCATGCATCAGGCACGCCCAACGCGTAGAAAGGTCCGCGCATAGCAGCGCGGCGGCCTGCAACACCAGCATTTGGTGCTCGCCGCAGTCCACTTCCGGGTGGTAGTCGGCGCGCTGCGGCACACCCCACAGCGCGTCCAGCTCCGGAAGGATGCGCGCCAGCGCCCCGCATTCGCGCAAGACCTCAAAAAAACGCCGCGGATAATCCTCCATCAGTGCTCGCGCCAATTCCTGCCATACCCGTTCTGGAACCAAGGCATCCACTTCGCCGGCCTCGACCATGTCGCGCATCAGCTTCAGGGTCTGCGGTGCCACCGTGAAATCGCCAAACCGCGCGGCAAAGCGAGCCAGCCGCAGAATGCGCACCGGATCCTCGGCAAATGCCGGGCTAACGTGGCGCAGGACTTTGGCGTGGAGATCGGGCTGGCCGCCGTGCGGATCGATGATGCGCCCCTGCGCGTCCTGTGCCATGGCATTGATTGTGAGATCGCGCCGGCGCAGATCCTCATCCAGCGTGACCCCCGCACCAGCCTGCACCGCAAAACCCCGGTAGCCCAGGGCGGTCTTGCGCTCGGTGCGCGCCAAGGCGTACTCCTCGTGTGTGACGGGATGCAGGAACACCGGAAAGTCGCGCCCAACGGGTGTGAAACCTGCATCCTGCATCTGCTGAGCCGTCGCGCCCACCACCACCCAATCGCGGTCATGCACAGGCCGCCCCAGTAGCGCGTCGCGCACCGCTCCGCCAACCACATACACGGTTCCTGGTACAGAGCCTTGCGCTGCCATCGAATCCCGCTTCGCGTCCATGCAGTGAGCATAAAGCAACACTTTGCGCATTGGCGGCCGCATCCCCTGTACAGGGCTTGTCGAGTCGACGCGCTCGGCTATAGTCGCGCCATGCCCTACGATCCGCCACGAGCCGACTTCCCCGCCGCATCGGACGTCGCGGCGGCGGCCGGCCCGGCCGGGCGTGCAGGCGCGTCGCCCGTTGGCCCCGAATCCATGCCGCAGTGGCTCGACGCTTTGCCTGCGTTGTTCGCCTATTTTGACGCTGAAGGCCGCCTGCGCCAATGCAATGCTGCCTATGCAAACTGGCTGGGCAGACCGGCTCTGGAGATCCTCGGCCTGCGCCTGGACCAGTTGCTGGGCCCCGAGGACGTGGCCTTGGTGGCGCCCCACGTGCGCGCAGTACTGGCCGGCCGGCCAGCCCTGTATGCCCGCGAGCAGATCCATGAGCGGGACATCCGGTGGATGGAGGTACGCCTGCAGCCTGCATGGGAGTCGAACGCGCGAGGCCAGCCGCCGCAGGTTGTGGGTTTTTATTGCCTCGCGCTCGACCGATCGGCCAACAAACAGCAGGACGACCGCAGTGCACTGCTCAAACATGCGGCGGGTGTCACCTTCTGGACGCTCGATCTGCGACAGGGCGTGCTGCGCAGCGAACAAAACTGGCACGATCCAGCGCGGCTTGACGAGCCCGCCGAATTCACCACCGGGGAATTCCTTGCCATGGTGCCGCGCCCCGATCGGGACATCCTGATCCAGGCTGTGCAGGCGGTGATGCGAAGCGGCGAACAGGTCGGCCCCAGCGTGGAGACGCGCATTCTCCGCAAGGATGGCAGCGTGGTGTGGACCCGTAACCAGGGCTTGGTGAGCCGCCGATCCGCGTCGGGCGAGCCGCTGGAGCTCATGGGCATCAGTCTGGACATCGGCGCTGCAAAACTCGCGTTGGATGAATTGCAGGCGAGCGAACAGCAGTTCCGCACCTTCGCCGAGCTCTCGTCTGACTGGTTCTGGGAACTCGACGCTGCCGGCCGTTTCACCAGCGTGAGCGCCAGCTCCCTGCGCAACCGTCACGTGCAGCAGGTACGCGACGCCGTCATCGGTCGCGAATGGCGCAGCGTCAATGCGGCGCTGGCCAGCTTGCCTCAATGGGTGGCCCTGAATACCCTCATGAAGCGCCAGCTCCCATTCCACGATCTTGTGCTGCCGTTTCGCAGTGCGGGTTCGAGCACGCGCTGGTGGAGCTTGAGCGGAACACCGGTATGGAATGCCAAGGGCCTGCTCGGCGGCTGGCGTGGTGCCGCGCGCGACATCACCGCACAACGGGAGGCCGAAGACAAGCTCTACGCCGCCGCCTACACGGATGCGCTCACCGGCCTGTCCAATCGCGCCGGATTCGAGCGCCTTTTGCAAGCCGCGCTCGGGCAATCCCCAGAGCCCGGCGGTAGCCTTCTCTTTATCGACCTGGATCAGTTCAAACAGATCAACGATAGTCTGGGCCACGGCATGGGTGACCGCCTCTTGGCCGAGGCCGCGCAGCGCATCCAGGCGACCCGCCGCGCGGGTGACCTCACAGGTCGATTTGGCGGCGATGAATTTCTCGTGTATGCGCGCCGCACGGACATGAATGCGACGGAGGATCACCTCGCGTTGGCCGAACAGCTTCGCGCGGATCTGGCGCGTGCCTACGACGTGGACGGCCGCGTGCTGCACACCACGGTGAGCGTGGGCGTGGCCCATGTCCCCCGCGATGGACGCACGATTGTCGAACTGCTCAGCCACGCCGACGCCGCGTTGCACGAAGCCAAGGCGCTTGGCCGCAACCGGGTGCAGGCCTTCACGCCAGAGTTGCAATCGCGCGTGCAGCGCCGCGCGCGGCTCGAAGCTGAACTGCACGCCACACTGGATGCCAATGGCTTCGAGATCGCTCTGCAGCCGATCGCCCGGCTGATTGGCGACGCCGCGCCCGACGCACCCGCGCGCAGCCGTTACGCCATCGCGAGCTTCGAGGCGCTGGCCCGCTGGAGACGCCTCGACGGCGAGGTGGTCGGCCCCACGGAGTTCATCCCCATCATCCAGGATCTGGGCCTGATCTCCCAATTCGGCCGACAAATCATCCACAAGAGTCTTCTGGCCCTGCGCCGCCTGCGCGACGAGTTCGGCTACGCAGGAAGCATGTCGGTGAATGTCTCACCCGCGCAACTCAAGGGAGGCTGTGTGGAATGCCTGCGCGAGGAATTGGGCGCGGCGGTTATTGATCCTGCACTTCTTATCATCGAACTGACGGAAAACCTGCAGATCATGGCCTGCGGCGATTGCCTGCGCACCCTCAACGACATTCGCGCCCTAGGCGTGAACATATCGCTGGACGATTTCGGCGTGGGGTTCTCCAACCTGGAGTACCTCACCCGGCTTCCGGCCTCACAGCTCAAGATCGACCGCGCGTTCACACACGGAGTGGCTGCCGATCGCTATAAGGCCGCCGTGGTCACCGCCACGCTGGCCATGGCCACCAGCCTTGGGCTGGACACCGTTGCCGAAGGTGTGGAAGATGAGTGCGATCTGCACTGGATCGAACAGACCGGCTGTACCCAGGTCCAAGGCTTGGCGCTTTGGCCAGCCATGGACCTCGAGACCGCGGCCGCGCTACTGCAGCAAACCACCGAGACGATGAATTAGCCTGCGGCAATGCCGCCATCGCGCAGCGCGCGGCGCAAAATCTTGCCCACCGGGGTTTTCGGCAACTCCTCACGGAACACGATCTGTTTGGGTCTCTTGTACCCGGTGAGCCGCTCCGCCATGAAGGCCTTGAGCGCATCTTCGGTCAGCAGCGCATCCTTGCGAACGACGAAAAGCTTCACGGCCTCGCCCGAATTGGCATCGGGCATACCCACGGCTGCGGCCTCCAGCACTCCAGGGCACATCACTGCCACATCCTCCACTTCATTGGGATACACGTTGAAGCCTGACACAAGGATCATGTCCTTCTTGCGGTCGACGATTTTCACGTACCCCTGTGCGTCCATGATGCCGACGTCTCCGGTCTTGAAAAATCCATCGGCCGTGAATGCCTTGGCGGTTTCATCATCACGCCCCCAGTAGCCGCGCATGACCTGCGGCCCACGGACGGCGATCTCCCCGGCTTGACCGATGGGTAGAGGCCTTCCGTCGTCGTCGACGACGACGATTTCCGTCGATGGCAGCGGCATCCCGATCGTGCCCGAGAAATGGTCCGTGTCAGTCGGGTTGCAGCACACCGAGGGTGACGTCTCGGACAGCCCGTAGCCCTCACAGATGGGGCATCCAGTGCGCTCCAGCCACTTGCGCGCCACGGCCTCCTGCACTGCCATGCCGCCGCCCAGCGAATTGATCAGGTGCGTCCAGTTGACCCTATCGAAGTCGGGGTGGTGCAGCAAGGCGTTGAAAAGCGTGTTGACCGCCGGAAACGAGTGAATCTCATAACGGGCCAGCTCTTTGAGTGTGCTGGTCAGGTCACGCGGGTTGGGGATCAGGATCATCATTCCCCCTTGCGCCGCTGACAACAGCATCACAACCGTGAACGCGAAGATGTGATACAGGGGCAACGCGCATACCGTGTTGAGATGCTCAAGTCCCGGGGCCTTGCGCAGTGCTGGCTGGTTCCACGCATCGGACTGCATGACGTTGGCGATGAGGTTGCGGTGGGTAAGGGTCGCGCCTTTGGAGACTCCGGTGGTGCCCCCCGTGTACTGCAGCACGGCCACGTCTTCCGCAGTAATGTCCGCGGGCGTGAAATGCATCGCGCTGCCCTCATCCAGCGCCTTCTTGAATCGCACGTGGCCAGGCAAGCTGTAGCGAGGCACCAGACGCTTCTTGTGCCGCACCACGTAATTGACAACGGGTCCAAGCGGAAACCCCAGCATTTCACCCATGCTGGCCACGACCACCACGCGCAAGGCGGCGCGCTCCTCCACCTGTTCCAGCGTGTGGCCGAAGTTTTCCAGAACGATCATCGCAGTGGCACCGCTGTCGCGCAACTGGTGCTCGAGCTCACGGGGCGTGTACAGCGGATTGACATTGACCACCACCATCCCGGCACGCAGGATGGCCGCTACCGCGATCGGATATTGAGGCACATTGGGCATCATGACTGCAACCCGATCCCCAGGCTTGAGCCCCTTGTGCTGCAGCCAAGCCGCGAATGCCGTCGAGTGTGCCTCCCATTGCGCATAAGTCGTGCGCCGGCCCATGAAGGCAAAGGCCGGCTTGTCGGCGTACTCGGCAAAGCTGCGCTGCAGCAAGTGCGCAAGAGAGCGGTAGCTCCCGGGGTCGATATCGGCAGGCACCCCTTCGGGGTATTGCGCGAGCCAGGGGCGATCCATCATGCTGTCTCCTTCCGTCGTCAGTGCCCGCCCCGTCAGGCGAGAGCCCGACGCCAAAAAGCGAACGACCGTTCGAAAATTTCCCGTAAGGATAACTGGCACATCGCGTTTTGAACAGACTGACCGAGCGACGGCGCCCCGTGCAGGCCGCGATTTCAGGTTTCCGAGATTGTGATGCTTGGGAACCTGGCCGAATAGTCCTTCGCACGCTGCGCCACTTTGACTGCCAGCTTGCGCGCGATGGATTTGTACTCCAGCGCGGCCATTCCCTCGGGATCAGCCACCACGCTGGGATGGCCGCTATCAGCCTGCTCGCGAATGCGCAGGTCCAGCGGCAGGCTGCCCAGCAACTCCACCCCGTAGTCCGCGGCCATCTTCGCTCCGCCGCCCGCGCCGAAGATATGGTCGCTGTGGCCGCAGTGGGGACACACATACACAGCCATGTTCTCCACGATACCCAGCACCGGCACCTGCACCTTCTCGAACATCTTCAAACCCTTGCGTGCATCGAGCAAGGCGATGTCCTGCGGGGTGGTGACAATGACGGCACCCGTCAGCGGGACGCGCTGTGACAGCGTGAGTTGGATGTCGCCGGTACCCGGGGGCATGTCGACGATGAGATAGTCCAGATCCTG
>JAGWOZ010000005.1 GCA_028870715.1 Betaproteobacteria bacterium
TTGCTCAGCGGCGCCTTGATGTCGCCGACGATCGTGCCCCCGTCCCCGGTGAAGGATTTCGTGAACTGGGTGGCGGCGTCAAAGCCGGGGCCGTAATCGGCCACGAGCACGAACACCTTCTTGATCCCGTTCTTTGCGGCCCAGTCGGCGATAACCTTGGACCCCTGCGGCAGCGTCATCGACACGCGCACGATGTCGGGCGACTTGGTCGTGATCGACGAGGTCGCCGCGTTCATCACCACCATCGGCATCTTGGCCTGGGTGGCCAGCGGCGCCACAGCAAAGGCCGAGGGCGTGAGCGCGAAGCCGGCCAGGATGTCCACCTTGTCCTTGATCACCAGCTCCTGCGCCAGTCGCTTGTCCACGTCGCCCGAAGTGCCGGGCGCGTCGTTCTTGAGCACGACGTCGACCTTGCGGCCCGCAATGGTGCCGCCGTGCTCATTGAGCCACAATTGCACACCGTGGCTGATCTGCTTGCCGTAGGCAGCAAAAGGACCCGACATGGGCAGGATGAGGCCGATTTTCAGCGGCTCGGCACCCACGGCAGCGCTGAGCGTGCCTGCCGCGACGGATAAGCCAATAAACGCTTGCTTCCAGTTCATGAGACGTCTCCAAGGGTCATGGCCAGAGGCCGATCATTTGTATACAGATCATCAGTATCGTGATAACTTCTGCAAATTGCCATGCGGGTCTACCCTGAGTTCGTCCCCGAGATCGGTCAGTTGCCGCTCGGTGCGCGGCTGAGTTCGTTGTTCGCCAGCACCAGTTGACCCAGCATGCGCATGAATTCGGCACGGTCCTTCACCGCCAGGGGTTCGAGAATGCGTTCCTGGGCGTGCAGGACTGCAGGCAAGGCCGCGTCCAACAGCGCGATGCCCGCCTGCGTCACCTCAAGCAGCCGCACGCGCCGATCGGAGGACGAGGCGTTGCGGCGCATCAGCCCCCGGGCCTCCAGGCGGTCGATAACGCCGGCGGTCGTCGACGTGTCCAAGCCGATGGTGCGCGCCAGCGTGCGCTGATCCAGCCCCGGGGTGTTGCGCACCCCCTGCAGCGCCGCGTACTGCACCGGCGTCAAGCCATACGGCTGGTTCTCTTGCAGGAAGATCGCCACCGCGATCTGATGCAGGCGCCGGATATGGTGCCCGACCAGGGATTCGAGATCGACATTGGGTGGGGGAAGGGAAGATTTGGCCAGCATATGCGTTCCGGTCGTGATGGCGGGGCACGGCGATTTCGTGGCCCCCTGATATCAGGATTGTGACTGCTCTCATCATCAGCATGCAACCAAATTCTCCTCGATGCTCGGCCCGCGCCACGGCGGCGCCGGCCCGAACGTGGCGTTCGCCCATGCCGCGAGGGCATCGCGTCGCCCCAGGCGTACACGCCTCGGTCTCGACCCGCCGCTTCGATCGCGGCGTTGGGGCGCTGGGGCTGCGCGAACCGACTTGGTGGAAGACCGCGCCGGCGTGCGAGCCCGAAACGGGCTCGGCGCGACACGTCACGGGCGATCCCGCCGAGGGATGCGCACGTCGAGCGCTGTCCGGCCGGCCACAGCCCCGCTCATGGTCCCGGGCGATTGCCCGCGCGGTGCAATCAGGCGCTCAACATGCCCAGATAGGTTGCCTCGACCTTGGGGTCGTGCAGCACGCGCTTGGCAGGGCCGTCGAGCACCACCTGTCCCAGTTCAAGCACGTAGGCGTGGTCGGCCACCTGTAAGGCGGCTCGGGCGTTTTGCTCGATGAGCAGGATGCTCATGCCGCGGTCGCGCAGCGCAGCAATGCGATGCAGGATGTCGCGCACGATGCGCGGCGCCAGCCCCAGACTGGGCTCGTCGAGCATCAGAAGGCGGGGCGCGCCCATGAGCGCACGCCCCAGGGCCAGCATTTGCCGCTCGCCACCCGAAAGGGTCTGGGCTGCCTGCGCGCGCCGCTCGGCCAGGCGCGGGAACATGTCGAACACGTCCTCGAGCGCGCGGCGCCGCGCCGCCGCCCCCTGGCGCCGGTGGCGGAAGGCGCCGAGCACCAGGTTGTCCTCCACGCTCATGCTGCCGAACAGGTCGCGCTTCTCCGTCACCAGAGCAAGACCCAGCTCCACCAGATCCTGGGTGTCCGCGCGCGCGAGGTGTCGGCCATCGAAACACACCGAGCCCTGTGCCGGCAGCAGACCCATGACGGCGTTGAGCAGCGTCGTCTTTCCCGCACCATTGGCGCCGATGACCGTGACGATGGTCCCGGCCTGCACCCGCAGGCTCACGCCGTGCAGCGCCTGCACCTTGCCGTAGGCCACCCGCAGGTCGCTGACTTCCAGCAGGGCCTTCATGCCTTCACTCCTTCGCCTTGCGCGTCGCCTGCATCGTCCACACCGCCAAGATAGGCCTCGATCACTGCTGGGTTGCGGCGGACCTCGGCTGGTGTGCCCTCGGCAATCTTCTCGCCGAAATCCATCACCACCACTCGGTCGGCGAGCCCCATGATGAAGTCCAGATCGTGTTCGACCAAGAGGATGGCCAGCCCCTCATCGCGCAAGCGCTCAAGCAGATCGGCCAGTTCGCGCTTTTCCAGGTAACGCAGGCCCGCTGCGGGCTCGTCAAGCAGCAAAAGGCAAGGGTCGGCTGCCAGCGCCCGGGCAATCTCCACCACCCGTTGCGAACCCAACGGCAGGCTGCCTGCGGGCACGTGCTCCAGTGCGCACAAGCCGCAGCGTTCCAGGGCATTGCGCGCCGTAGCCCGGATGCGCAGTTCCTGTGCCCGGTCCAGCCGCCAGGCCGAGGCGACGAAACTGTGCTTGCCCCGCAGGTGTGCGCCCAGCGCTACGTTGTCGGCCACGCTCATGCGCGGCAGCAGCCGCACATGCTGGAAGGTGCGGCTCATCCCCATCTGCGCCACGCGGCGCGAATCACAGTGTTCCACGGGCTTGCCGAGGAAGCGGATGCTTCCTGCGCTGGGCGGATTCACTGCCGAGATGCAGTTGAACAGCGTGCTCTTGCCAGCCCCGTTGGGGCCGATCAGCGCCAGCACCTCGCCTGCGCGCACCTCGAAGGAGATGGCGTTGTTGGCCACGAGACCGCCAAAGCGCTTGGTCACGGCGTCAAGCGCAAGGATGGCATCGCCCTTGTTCGGCTTGGGCCGTGCCTCCAGTGCCGCCACTCCAACGCTCGCGTTCGTGCCAGGCGCGAACGCACGGCGCTGGCATACGCGGCACAGGTGCGGCCAAAGCCCTTCAGGCGCGCGCTGCAGGATCACGATCATCAGCACCCCGAACACGACGCCCTCGAAGCTGCCGCTGCGCCCCAGAAGTGCCGGCAGGTGGCTATGCAACCATTCCCGCGGCAGGGCGTAGAGAAAGCTGCCGGCCACTCCGCCCCACAGCTCGCCAATGCCGCCCACCACGCCCATGAACAGGTACTCGATGCCCTGCTGCAGCGAGAACGGAGTCGGGTTCACGAAGCGCTGCATGCACGCGTAGATCCAGCCCGCCACGCAGGCGTACTGCGCGGCCAGTACAAACAATATGGTCTTGAATCGTGTGGTGTTCACGCCCATGGCCTCCGCCATGAGCGCCCCGCCCTTGAGCGCGCGCATGGCCCGCCCCTCACGCGAGTCGAGCATGTTGTGCACCGTCCAGATGATCGCCAGCACCACGCCCCAGATCAGAATGTGGAACTGCCACGACGCCGTGAGCTTCCAGCCCAGCAGGTTCAGAGGCGCGATGTCGGTGATACCGGTCTGCCCTCCCAGGGTCTCGCTGTTGCCGAACAGCAAGTAGATGGCAATGCCCCAGGCCAGCGTGGTCAGAGGCAGGTAGTGCCCGCTCATGCGCAGGGTCACCCAGCCGAGCAGCAGCGCCACCACGGTGGTGAGCACCAGCCCGGCGAGCAGGCTGGCCCATGGGCTCCAGTGCATGGCCGTGGTCAGCCAGGCCGCCGAGTAGGCGCCCATGCCGACGAAGGCCGCCTGCCCGAAGCTGGTCAACCCCCCCACTCCGGTCAGCAGGACCAGACCGAGCACCACGATGACGCTCAGGCCCACGTAGTTGAGCATCAGCAGTGAATAGCCCTGCAAGACGAACGGCGCCGCACAAAGCGCTGCAACAAAGGCGATCAAGAAAAGCCGAGGTAACCTCACAACTCGTCCTCTTCATGATGGGCGCTGGCCAATGAACGCCACAGCAGCACGGGGATGATGAGCAGGAACACGATCACGTCCTTGTAGGGGCTGGCCCAAAAGGAGGCAAAGGACTCGGTGAGTCCCACGGTCAGCGCACCAATGGCTGCCAGCGGATAGCTCGACAGGCCGCCGATGATGGCGGCAACGAAACCCTTGAGGCCGATGACAAAGCCGGCGTCGTAGTCGATCACCGTGGTTGTGGCCACGAGGATGCCTGACCACGCGCCGATCGTCGCAGCCAGCAGGAAAGCCGCCCGGCCCGCGAAGGCCGGCGAGATCCCCATGAGCTGGGCTCCGGTGCGGCTCACCGCAGTGGCGCGCAGGGCCTTGCCATACAACGTGTAGCGAAAGAAGAGAAACAGGGCCAGCAAAAGCACAAGGCTGGTACCCACGATCCACAGGCTCTGCAGCCCCACGGGCATGCCGCCGAGCTGGAAGCTGCCATCGGTGAAGGCCGGCAGCTGAGAGCCCTCGGGTCCGAACAACAGCAGGCCCAGTCCACTGAGGGCCATGTGCAGCGCCACCGAAAGCAGCAGCAGCGTGAGCACCGAGGCGTGCGCCGCCGGTGCGTACACCACGCGGTAGAGCAGCGGCCCGAAGGCCGCGCTCATCAGCAGGGTCAGGACGATCTGCACCGGATAGGACAGCGTGGCCAGCGGCAGGGTGTACACCCCCACCAGCACCAAGCCCGCGGGAAGCAGGTTGACCGCGGCCACCCGCACCAGGCGGTGCGCCTGCCCGGCACGCACCGCCGTGATGCCATCCAGCGCAAAGGCAACCGCGCCGAGGCCGACCAACAGCCAGGCCAGCAGTGGCGGCTGCCCATTGCGGATGGCCACCAGGCTCAGCGCGGCAAAGGTCATGATCTCGCCTTGCGGAATGAAGATCACGCGCGTTACGGCAAACACCAGCACCAGGGCGAAGCCCAGCAGCGCGTAGATCGCGGCCAGCGTCACCCCGTTCTGGCCAAGGTACAGCGCAATGTCAAAAGTCATGGGAGCAGTGGTCGAGAGGTATCGCGGCGACCGCCTGCAGGTGGCCGCGATACCTTGGAGTGATTACTTGACGAGCTTCCAGGCCCCATTCTCGATGCGAACCATCACGACGGCGCGGGCATCCAGGCCGTTGTGGTCGGTCGCAGACATGGTGTAGACGCCATCAGCCCCGGGAACGTCCTTCAGCCCTTCAAGCGCGTCACGCAGCGCAGCACGAAAGGCCGTCTTGTCCCCCGGCTTGGCCACTTTCAGCGCAACAGGCAGCGCGTGCTCCAACAGCACCCCGCTATCCCAGGCGTTGACGGTAAATTGCGAGACGGTGTTGCCGTAGGCCTTCTGGAAAATCTGGTCCATCCGCACCGCAGCCGACTTGAAAGGCGTGGACTCCGGCAACTGCGAAGCCACCAGTCCCGGCGCCACTGGCAACAGCGTGCCGTTGCAGTCCGCACCGCACACCCGCAGGAAATCGGGATTGGCCACGCCGTGCGTCTGATAGATCTGCCCGCTGTAGCCGACCTGCTTGAGCGCGCGGGCCGGCAGCGCGGCGGGCGTACCGGACGCGGCGACGAGAACCGCCTGTGGCTTGGCACCGATGATGTGCAGGGCCTGCCCGGTCACGGAAGTGGCCGTGCGGGCGTAGCTCTCCTTGTCGACGACCGTGATGCCGTTAGCCTTGGCATCGGCCGAAAAAGCCTTCCACCACCCTTCCCCGTAGGCATCGCTGAAGCCAATGAAGGCGACCTTCGTGTAGTGGTGCTTGAGCATGCTTTCCACCACGGCGTGGGCCATCAACGCATTGCTCTGCGGCGCGCTGAACACCCACCGGGTCTTGTCGGTCACCGGATTGGAGATGCTCGGCACGATAGCGATGTCGGGCACTTTTTTCTCCGCGACCACGTCGATGATCGCCAGGCCATTGGGCGTGATGCTCGGCCCCAGAATCACATCGACCTGATCCTGCTCGATGAGCTGACGGGCGTCCTTGACCGCAGTCGTCGGATCGGAGCCGTCATCAAGAATGGTGTATTTGATCGCCTCGCCATCGATCGTCTTGGGGAACAGCTCAATGGTCTTTTTCTCGGGAATACCCAGCGAGGCGGCCGGTCCCGTCAGCGAAAGAATGACGCCAACGTGGACCTCAGCCATCGCCGGAGCGGTGGCGAGCAGCGCAGCGGCGAGTACGCCGGTCTTCAATGCCTTCATGCAGTTGTCTCCTTGTCTTCGAACGCAAACGCGGCGCCTCAGCGCGCCGACTCCAATTCGGGCAGGTTACGGTCGCTGCCCAAGATCCGATGCCAATGTAGCGCGGCCTGCGGCAGCAGCCACTCCACGCCGTAGCGCATGCGCGCCAGCTTCGCGTCGGCCCATGCGGCATCGCGAGAGCGCACCCGTAGAGCCGCCCGAGCGCTCACAGCGAAAGCCCAGGCGTTGAGCAGCCACCAAAGCGCGTCCATCGCATCCTGCGCCAGGCTCAACACAGCCTCGGCGTCCTTGCGCTGCAGCAGCGCGGCCACGCCGCGAGCGGCCGCGTCACATTGCTCGGCAAGTGCCGATGCAAAGGCTTGCAGCTCAGGCGTTGGGTCGCAGAGCTGCACCTCGGCGCGACATTCATCCAGCAGTGCCTCGAATGCTGCGCCACGGTCGCCTAGCAGCTTGCGCTGCACAAGATCAATGGCCTGTATCTCGTTCGTCCCCTCGTAGATCATTGCGATGCGCGCATCGCGCAGGCTCTGCTCGATGCCGTATTCGTGCACATAGCCGTAGCCGCCGAATACCTGAAGCGCCGAACTCGCCCCTTCGAAGCCCAGTCGGGTGAGCTGCGCCTTGAGCAGCGGAGTCAGCAGACCCGCCCGTGCGTTCGCCGCCTTGCGGGTGTCGGCGTCGGGATGGTGCGCGGCCAGATCCAGGGCCAGGGCCGTGCGCCCGGCGATCACGCGCCCCGCCTCGACCTGCGCCTGCAGGCGCAGCAGCACATGTCGCATGGCCGGATGCAGGGCGATGGGATCGGCCCCCGTCGTGGCGCCTTCGGGGCGCCGCGGCGCGCGCAGTTGGTGCCGCTCCTGCGCATAACGCAGCGCGTTCTGCGCAGCCATCTCGGCATGGCCAAGCCCCTGCAGGGCCACATGCAGGCGCGCCGAGTTCATCATCACGAACATGGCCGCCAGCCCCCTGCCCGGCTCGCCCACCAGCCAGCCCGTGGCGCCGTCGTAGCGCATTGCGCAGGTGGCGCTGCCCTTGATGCCCATCTTCCTTTCGATGCCGTCGCAATGCATGGCGTTGCGGCTGCCATCTGGAAGCACCTGCGGCACCAGCGCCAGCGACAGCCCCCGTGTGCCCGGTGCCGCGTGGGGTAAGCGGCACAGCACGAGATGGACGATGTTGGGCGTGAGGTCGTGCGCGCCGCCAGAGATGAAGATCTTGTTGCCGCTCACGCGCACGCTGCCGTCAGCCTTCACCTCGGCGCGGGTGCGCACCAGGCCGAGATCACTGCCGGCCTGCGGCTCGGTCAGTGCCATCGCCGCCAGCCACTCGCCGCTGACGAGTTTGGGCACGTAGCGCTGCTGCAACTCGGCACTGCCGTGTGCAGCGATAGTTTCCACCGCGCCGTGCAACAAGTCGGGGTACATGGTCCAGGCATGGTTGCAGGCGTCGAGCATCTCGCGCATGGCGCCGTCCACCAGCAGCGGCAGGCCCTGGCCGCCCCACTGCGGCGCCGCCGCCAGCGCAGGCCAGCCGGCCTCGACAAAGGCCTGATAGGCCGCAGCGAAACCTGGCGGCGTGCTCACGCGGCCATCGGCATCCAGCCTGCAGCCGGCCAAGTCGCCGGGACCATTCAGAGGCAGCAGCCGCTCGCTGGCGAAACGGGCACCCTGCTCCAGGACGGTGGAGGCGGTCTCGATGTCCAGATCGGCGTGCGCGGGGCAACCAGCCCACGCCGCAGGAGCGTCCAGCACATCGCCCATGACAAAACGCATTTCGCGCAAGGGTGCCTGGTAGGACCAGCTCATGTTCATCGCGGTGCCATGCGCAGGGAGCCGTCGAGCCGCACGGTCTCGCCATTGAGATAGGCGTTGCGCACCATGTGCAGCGCCAGTTCGGCGAATTCTGCGGGTTGCCCCAAGCGCTGCGGAAACGGCACCGAGGCGCCCAGTGCCTGTTGCACAGGCTCGGGCAGGGTCTGCATCAGGGGCGTGTCAAAAAGACCGGGTGCGATGGTCGCGACGCGGATGCCGTGAGTGGCCAAATCGCGCGCAAGCGGCAGAGTCATGGACACGACCCCGCCCTTGGATGCGGCATAAGCCTCCTGACCGACCTGCCCGTCGAAGGCAGCGACCGACGCTGTCATCACCAGCACGCCACGCTCGCCGCTGGACAGCGGCGCCAGCGCGGCCATGCGCACCGCCGCCAGGCGTGCGACGTTGTAGCTGCCGATCAGGTTGACACGCACGATGCGCTCGAAAACCTCCAGCGGCGCCGGGCTGCCGTCCTTGGCAATCAACCGCTGCGCCCCGCCGATACCGGCCACGTGCAACACGATGCGTGGGGTGCCGTGCGCCTGCTCGGCCGCGTCCAGGGCTGCGGTGAACGCCGCGCTGTCGGTGACATCAGCCCCCAGGCCGACCCCGCCAATGGCCGCCGCGACGTCGTGGGCCTTGTCGGCATCGCGATCCACAATGGCCACACGGGCGCCGTGTGCGGCCAGCGCCCGCGCCGCGGCTTCGCCCAAGCCTGAGGCGCCGCCAGTCACCAGCGCGGATTGTCCTTCGATCTGCATCGTCGTGGTCTTTGTCAAGTCAGGAACACATCGCTCGGATGTCTTCGGGAATGGGAATGGCGCGAATGCGCTCCGGGTCATTCGGGACGCGCATCACGAAGGCGCGAGTTTCGGTACCTTCGCACAGGGTGACCCCGCCGCGGCGGATCACGTGGCGGTGGCGGAAGGCCTTGGCCGCCCAGTGCTCGATGGTGGTTTCAATCTCCAGCGTTTCGCCGTAGGTGGCCGATTTCAAGAAGCGCGTGTGGATTTCCAGAAGCGGCGTGCCAACGATGCCGCGGGTGCGCTCCAGCACCCGCCAAGGCGGCAGGCCGCAAGCCCTGAAGTAGGCCAACGAGGCCTGATCCATCCAGCGCAGGAAATTGGGGAAGAACACGATTCCTGCGGGATCGCAGTCGCCGAACTGCACGTCCACCCGGTACAAGCGCGGCGTGCCGGTTGTGTGTTCGCTCACGCCCCGGCCTCCATGTTCTCGACGAGCAGCGCGATGCCCTGCCCGCCGCCGATGCAGGCCGAGGCGATGCCCCAGCGCGCACCGATGTGGCGCAGTTGTCGCGCGACGGTCAGGGTCAGCCGCACCCCTGTGGCGGCCAGCGGGTGGCCCAGGGCGATGGCGCCTCCGTGCACGTTCAGCCGCTCGATGTCCAGGCCCAGATCCTTGGCCACGGCCAGGGTTTGCGCACCCTGCGCCTCGTTGATCTCGAAGCGGGAGATGGCGTCGAGCGGCAACCCCGTGCGCTGCAGCAGCAGGCGAATGGCCGGCGCCGGACCGATGCCCATGATCTCCGGAGGCACGCCGGCCACCGCCGCACCGGCGATGCGCGCCAGCGGTGGCCGCCCGTAGCGCTTGAGTGCTGCGCCATTGCCCACCAGCGCCGCAGCGGCCGCATCGGTCAACGCCGAACTGTTGCCCCCCGTCTGCACCCCGCCGGGATACACGCTGCGCAGTCCCGCAAGCACCTCCGCAGACGTCGGGCGCGGATGGGTGTCGCGCTCAGCCACCTTCAGCTTGCCGCTGAGGCGGATGCCGCGCGGCTTGTAGCCGTCCAGTTCGAAGGTCTCGCTGTGCACCGGCACGATCTCGTCATCAAACCAGCCGTCGGCCTGGGCCTGCACCGCACGGGTAAAGGAACGCGCGGCGAAGGCATCGACCTCTTCGCGAGTGATGCCGTAGCGCTGGGCGAGGTTCTCGGCGGTCTGAATCATGGATATGCCCGGCGCAGCATCGGTGAGCGCCTCCCACATGTAGTCCTTGAACCCGACGGGCGCGCCGAGGCGGAATCCCCCCCGGTGGTCAAAGGCGGCGATGGGGTTGCGGGTCATCGACTCGGTGCCGACCACCAGCACCAGATCGCGCCCGCCACCCAGTTCCATGCCAGCCTGGCGGAATAGCTCGAATCCGGTGCCGCAAATGCGCTGCACCATCATCGCCGGGCGGTCGACGGGCACGCCCGCGTACAGCCCAATGTGCCGCGGCACATAGAACTGGTCGAAGCCGCCCGGGGCCATGTTGCCCGCCAGGGTCGTGTCCACCGACTCGGGCGACACGCCCGTGCGGGCGAATAAGGCGCGCGCAGCCTTGATGCCCAGGTCGATCGGGTTGGCATCGGCAAAGGCGCCCATGTAGTCCACCTGTGGCGTGCGCAGGCCGTCAAGCACATACACGTCGTCGAACGCGTTGAACAGTCCGCTCATTGTGATTTCCCCACCTTGGCCGCGCGCTTGTCCAGAAACGCGCGCACGCGCTCCTTCGCCCCGTCGTCACCCTGCGCAATGGACGAGATCAGCGACTCCATGAACAGTCCTTCGGTCGGTGGCAGCCCGGCGATGCGCGGCAATGCCTGCGTGACCGCATAGTTCGACAGCGGCGCATTGCCCGCGATGCGCTCGGCCAGCTCCACCGCCTTGGCCAGTCCTGCGCCCTCGTCCACCAGGTAGTTGGACAAGCCGCAGGACTGCCCTTCCTCCGCGTCGAACACCCGGCCCGTGAGCATCATGTCGGTCATGCGCGACACGCCGATCAGGCGCGGGATGCGCACCGATCCCCCGCCGCCGACGAAAATGCCACGCTGGCCTTCGGGCAGCGCATAGAAGGCGCTGCGCTCGGCGATGCGCAGGTGCGTGGCAGCGGCCAGTTCCAGACCACCGCCCACCACCGCGCCATGCAGAACCGACAACACCGGCACAGGACCGAACTGGATGGCGTCGAACGCTGCGTGCCAGGAGCGCGAATGCTGCATGCCCTCCACCACGTTGCGCTCGGTGACCTCCGACAGGTCAAGCCCCGCGCAGAAATGTCCGCCCTCGCCGCTGATCACGGCCACGCGCACGTCCGATGGCAGATTGACAAACACGGTATGCAACTGAGCGAGCAAGGCATCGCTCACCGAATTGCGCTTGGCCGGGCGGTTCAGCCGTACGTGCAAAAGCGCCCCGCGGCGCTCCACCCGTAGCAGGTCCAGAGCGGCGAACACGCCACCTGCGGGTTGAAAGTCTTTGAACATCGTCATCATTCCGGAAAGATGGTTTCGGCACAGCCGGCATAGAGCGCATCGACCAGGGCGCCCCGCACCCTGAGCACGGCGCCCTGGTTGATGTAGCCCTTGTCGGTGATTTCACCAGCGGCAATGTTGGGTGGCTCCTCGAGCACGAGGGCGCGCGTGGGTGTTTGCGACGATCCTCCACCCTGCTCCTGAAGGCAGCGCAGGACCGAGCCCACCTTGGCGCGCAGCTGGCCCGGGGGCAGCGCCGCGGCCTGTGCTGAGGGGAAAATGAGGAGCCCGACCTCACTGCGGTCGTGGCCGGTGACCACCACGTCCTGCGCCCAGGGTGCCAGCGCCGAGATCAGCCGCACGCGCAAGGTACCCACCGACACCCAGGTGCCGGAGTTGAGCTTGAAATCTTCGGCGACCCGGCCATCGAACACGATGCCCTGCTCGGGATGCTCCGGGTCGGCCAGATAGCCCGCGTCACCGATGCAGTAGTAGCCCTCGGCGTCGAAGGCCTGGGCGGTGAGCTGCGGCGCATCGCGGTAGCCGGGAAAGATGTTGACGCCGCGCACGCGCATTTCCAGTTTTTCGCCGTTGGGCACGAACTTCACTTCCACCCCAGGCATGGGCAGGCCGATGTTTCCGGCCTTCTCCAGCCACCAGTGCGCGCTGGTAATGGCCGGCGACGTCTCGGTGGAACCCCAGGAGGTGGTAAGCCAGATGGGCTCGCCACGAACGCGCAGGGCCAATGCCTGGAGCTGCTCCCAGGTGGATTGCGGGATGCCCGCTCCGGCATAGAACACGCCGCGCAGGCGGGAGAAAAAGGCTTGCGCCAGCGCGTCATCACCCTCCAGAAACGGCAGCAACATGTCCAACCCGCGGGGCCCGTTGAAGTGAATGGTCGGGCGCACCTCGCAAAGATTGCGCACCGAGCGCTCAATCTGCTCCGGCAGCGGGCGCCCGTCGTCGATCGCGAGAAAGCCGCCGTTGCGCAGCACCATGTTCAGATTGTTGTTCGCACCGAAGGTGTGGCTCCAAGGCAACCAGTCAGCCAGCACCGGTTTCTCCGCGTCGAGGAAGCGCCAGACCTGCGCGATCATCTGCTGGTTGGCGCAGAGCATGCGATGGGTGTTGATCACGACCTTGGGGTGGCCCGTGGAGCCGGAGGTCAGCAAATACTTCGCGTGTGTGTCGGGGGTGATCGCGTGGAACGCATCCATCACGGCCGGACCCTCTGCAGTCTGCACGAGGCTTTCAAAGCGCAGCGCGCCGGGGTAGGAATCCGCCCCTTGGCTGAACACTACCACCGCGTGCTGCCCCGAACTGGCGAGGGCTGGGCCGTAGACCGCAGCGTCCGAGGCATAGATCAGCGCCGCCCCCAGAGTGTTGAGGATGCCGTGAATCTTGGAGTAGTTTCCATCCTTGACCAAGCGGCAGTACGCGCTCGACACGGTGCACACGGCGCGGCCGATGTGCATGCCGGCCAACAACAGCAGCAGGTGGTCCAGCGCGTTGTCGGACAGCACCACGATCGGCGCCTGCGGCGTGAGCTTGAGGCCAAGCAGGCTCTGTGCAATGCGGCCGACGCGTTCGCGCGTCTGCACCCAGGTCAGGCTGCGCCAGCCGCCGTCCGGTGCACGTTCGGCGAAGGCCGGCGCGTCGGGCGTGTCGCGCGCCCAGGTTTCGAGCCACTCGCCGATGCAGCGGGCATAGGGCCGCAGCGGCTCGGGCGAGCGCAACACGAAGCTGCCATCATCGAATTGCACCCGCACCACGCGCTGCGGCGCCAGCCCGAGGCGGCTGGCTTGGGCCATCGCGTCCATTCGTCCCTCCATGTACTCAACCATACACATGTGTATGTGTATGGTTGAATCGTAACCCTACAATTGCGCTCTAAAATCAGTGCAAACCCGGGTGCCAGACCACAGGCCCACCGCGCGCACACCGCATGCCAGCCGCCACCACGACCCGCCAGCCTCCCACTCCGCGCTCCAGCAAGGACACGGCCCGCCGCGACACGCTGACGCCCCAGCGATGGATCGAGGCGGCCACCGAAGTGCTGGTCGATCGCGGCATCGACAATGTGCGCGTGGATGTGCTGGCCACCGAACTGTCGGTGACACGCGGCAGTTTCTACTGGCATTTCCGCGACCGCGAGGACCTGCTGCGCCAGGTGCTGCAAAGCTGGCGCGGCAGCGCGACCGTGCAACTGACCGCGCGTTTGCAACAAACGAGCCGCGACCCCAAGGCCCAGCTGCGCGACGTGCTCTCCCTGCCCTTTCGTGGCCGCGCTGCGGTCCGCGCCGCGCGCATCGAACTCGCCCTGCGTGCCTGGGCACGGCATGATGTGATTGCCCGCCAGGCGGTGGACGAGGCGGATGCCAGCCGCATCGACTACATCAGCCACTTGATCGAGTCGATCGGTTTCGCGCAACCCGAGGCGCGGCAGCGCGCCTTCCTGCTCTACAGCTACCTCATCGCCGAATCGCAGCTTGGCCCGGTGGGTACTGCTGCCGAACGGGCGGCACGGCGGCGCTTTGTCGAATGCCTGCTTCAGGCGCCGCTGCCGCCAGCCGCCAGTCAGCCCACGTAGTCGGGCTGCCGTGCTGGCGCGGCAGCCTGAAATGCCTCGTGCATGCTGCAGTTCGCCGCGACCGCGCGCAGCTTCGGGTAGGGTTGCAGATCGCACTTCATCCGCTCGGCGTTCGCCACTTGCGGCACCAGGCAAATGTCTGCCAGGGTTGGGGCGTCGCCGAAGCAGTAGGGACCGCTACCATGACGTTCGAGCTGCGCCTCGGCAGCGCGCAGCCCCTCGGCGATCCAGTGCGCATACCAGCGGTTCCTGGCCGCCTCGTCCGCACCCAGCTCCTCCTGCAGGTAGCGCAGCACCCGCATGTTGTTGATGGGGTGAATGTCGCAGGCGATGCCATGGGCAAATTCCAGCACGCGGGCGCGGGTCTTCGCATCAGCCGGGATCAGCCGGGGCTGCGGGTGGGTCTGGTCCAGATAATCGATGATCGCTAGCGACTGGCTCAGCTCGAACCCATCATCGTCGCGCAGCAGCGGCACGCCGGCGGAGGGGTTGAGCGCCATGTAGGCCGCGCTGCGCTGCTCACGCCCGCGCAGGTTGACCGGCAGCACTTCGACGGCCAGGCCCTTGAGCGCCAGCGCAATGCGTACCCGATAGGAGGTCGAGCTGTTGAAAAAACTGTAGAGCTGCAACGCATCACTCCTTCGCCGTGATGCGAACCTTCAGGCTGCCCAGGGTGTCGATGCGGCCCTCCATCAGGTCGCCCGGCACCACGGCACCAACGCCCTCGGGCGTGCCCGTGAAGATCAGGTCGCCCGGGCGCAGTTCAAAGTAGCGTGACAGATAAGCGATGGTCTCCGGCACTGACCAGATCAGCTGGGCGATGCTGCTGTCCTGCCGGGTTTCGCCGTTGACCGTAAGGACAATGCGTGCCTGCGCCAGGGCGCCCATGTTCGCACCCGACGGATGGATCGACCCCATCGGCGCACTTCCGTCATAGGCCTTTCCAATCTCCCAGGGGCGGCCGGCCTTTCGCATCTCGAGCTGCAGGTCGCGCCGGGTCATGTCCAGACCAACGGCATAGCCGAACACATGCTCCAGCGCCTTCTCCGCGGGGATATCGCGCCCGCCTTTGCCGATCGCTGCAACCAGCTCGATCTCGTGATGCAGGTTCTGGGTCATTGCCGGATACGGGGAATCGAGCGTTTGCCCCTGCGCAACTGGCACCACCGCGTCGGCCGGTTTGCAGAAGAAAAACGGCGGCTCGCGGTCAGGATCGAACCCCATCTCGCGCGCGTGGGCAGCGTAGTTGCGCCCCACGCAATAGACGCGGTGCACCGGGAATTGCGCATCACGGCCGACGACAGGCACGCCCACCGGCGGCGGGGGGGCAAAGACGAAATCCATGAAGCTCTCCTTAGGGTGTGCGGAATGCGGCATCACTTGCGGCGTGCCAACTGGGCGGATTATCCGCCTGCATTCATTTCAATAACAATAAAATCTTTGCATCATCCATATCCATTTGAATATACCTTTAACGATGAACTGGACCGAACGCCTGCGGCCACGACAACTTCGCCTGCTCGACGTGCTAGCCCAAACGCACAATCTGAGCCACGCGGCCGACCGCCTTCACACCACGCAGCCCGCGCTGTCGAAGCAACTCAAGGAACTTGAGGACGCTGTGGGTCTGCCGCTGTTCGCCCGCCATGCCCGGGGGCTGCGACCGACCGCCTACGGCGAGGCGTTGCTGGTGCATGCGCGACACATCCTGGCGCAGATCGACCGGGCCGGCGCCGACATGGCCGCCCTGCGTGCGGGCAGTGCCGGACGGGTCGTGCTGGGCGCCTCTGGCGCAGCCGTATCGGACACCGCGCCGCGTGCGATGCTTGCGCTACTCGCGTGCATGCCACAGGCTCAGGTGCGATTGGTGGAGGGCACGATGGACCAGCTGGTTGGCCAGTTGCTGCAAGGCACCCTGGACGTAGTCGTCGGCCGCTCAGCACCGGAATTGCACGAGCCTGGGCTGCAGACCGAGACGCTATATAGCGAACCGCTGCGCCTTGTTGCGAGGCCAGGTCACCCGCTGTTTGAAGGCGAACCCGACTGGCACGACGTGCTCGCCTGCCGCTGGATCGTGTGGCCTCGCGGCACGCCCATCCGCGAAACGCTGGAGGCTGCATTGGCCGCCGCTGGCCAGCGATTGCCCGAGAATTGCGTGGAGTCCAATTCCCTCAGCGCCAACCTCGCCCTGCTGGCCGACAGCGACATGATCGGCACCGCTTCGCACCGCGCTGCACGGCGCTTTGAGCAGGCGGGTGCGCTGCGCATGCTGCCGCTGACGCTGCACAGTGCGGGCTCGGTGGCCATGATGTGGCGGCAGGACGTAGGACAGCCACGGGCCCTTCAAAACATGTTGAGCTGCCTGCGCGAGGTGGCCGCCACGAGATGAACCCCGCGGCTTCACGTGCCTTTGCTGGGCCTGGGCGGCCAGTCGCTGCCAGGCGTTGTGTCGGGCAATGAACATGTGCCCGCGCTTTCCCATTCCGCGCCCGGCCTGACGCACAGCGTCACATGGGCGAAACCGTCCGGGCAGGAGGGGGTCAAGCGAGCGACTTTCGCTTGTTGCTTCTCTCTCGGCTGGATCAAATCACGGCAATGTAGAGCCGCAAAGTCACGTTCAAGGTCGACCCGAATGCCGCGCAGTTGGCGCAGCTTGAGGCGTGGACGCGACTGCACTGAGAGCTGTACAACGCGGCGCTCGAAGGGCGTATCGGCGCGCATGCAGCGCAACAAATCCCTCCACTGGACACGCCTGGGAAGGGGGTGGAGGCGAGACCCAAACCTCTGCCACGGCAACGTGGCAAGTCCAGGTCATTGACCCGCGAAACCCCCACTACAGCGGCGTTAGGCGCTTAGTGGCCGGAGAGTTCATGTGTTCACCGGGGTCTCGGCCACCACCAGCTCGAATTCGGTGCCGCGCAGCGCGCAGGCTGTCCCGGTACGCGTGCCTGGGGACGGACGCTGGGCGCGCGCGGCAAGCGCCGGCCCGAGCAGCACGCCACCGGCGGCCAACCTCTGCATGAAGCGGTGTCGCGCCACGCCGTGCGGAACAAGTAAGTCTGGGGAGGTGTGTCGCATGGGTTCGTTTTGCCTTCCTGGAATTGGCGGCGCAACCCGGACGGGTTGCGCGCACGTCGCGGAATGGGGCGTCCGATCACAAGCAACGCATGCTAGAAATGGCACGCTCGGAAGATCACGCAGGCCGCCACGCGCACCGCCTAGCAGAACAGGATGTTCCTGCATCCAGCGTGCCAGCCCATTTTTTTCCTGGCAGGTCGTGCCGGCTCAGCCCCAGCGCCACGCTGGACCACGGGCAGGAGCCCGGCGCACCTCCGTCGGCCTGCGAGGGCATGGGCCAGACCCATTCGGCGTGTTTGGCTGCAGCCAACGTGAGAACCCAGGAGCCATGCAGCAATTCGGGCAGTAGCCCGAGATGCAGCATGGCCAAAGATGACGGAGCCCTGCTCTAAAAACCAATTTCATGATTTGCGTCAAACACGTCCCCCGCCAACCCTCGACATTCAGATACATAAAGCATATGTTAGTTACAAATTGAAGTGACCACCGGGGATTGAAATGAAAACCGCATTGAAAGCAGTACGCCAGTGGCAGCGGATGCTGCCGATCACGGGCGCCTTCTTAGTCGCCGCGTTTATTGGTCTGGCGTTGACGGCATGCGGGGGCGGCGGTGGGACAACCACCTCGCTGACTGCACTGCCCGCTGCACCAACAAGTCTGACGGTCGTCGGCACAACCGGACAGACGTTGTCGGCAACGGTGACCTGGTCACCACCAACCAGCGGCGGGGAGCCAACCAGTTACGAGGTCTATCGCAGCACCAGCGCAGGAGCTACGTTCTCTTCCGACTACCACGTCATCTCGATACCGGTGGTTGCGGGGCAAACGAGCTATACGTTCATCGACAACGCCGGGTTGACCGCGGTTGACACCTATTGGGTCGTCAGCGCCAAGAATGCCGGTGGTGAAACGCCCAGCGCAGAAATCATGTACACCCCGATTGGTCCGTCCAGTGGTGGGGGAAGCGGTGGTGATACCGGGTTTGGGAATAATCTGGCGGCAGCACTCATCTTCGCCGATGGTTACGGCATCACCGGGTTGCCCCTCACCGGCACTTGGACGTCCGATGTGGCGGCGATCGACTTCAACACCGGGGTGCGTCCAGCCGCTGGCATATTGCCGTCGACTGTCACCACGCTGCCATATTTTGACTCCGCGGATACCTATTCACTTGATGGCGCAACGTATTACAAAAATGGCACGGCGAGCACTTGGCAGGGCCAGTGGGCCAACGGCGCGGGCACCCTACAGCATGTCACGGCTGCTTGGGGCGACAACCTGCTGAGCCAAAAGTTCACCACAAACTCCACAATCAGGATCGAGATGGTGCTCTCCGAGGCGCTTACGACGCCGATGAAGGCCTACACGATGAAGTCTCTGTATGGGACCAACCTTGATGAGGTGTTCGGCACGGACACGACAACCTACGATAGCTACACGGCGCTTGTGTTCGCAGCGAATGCCCACTTGGCGATTCAGAAGGTGGATTCGACCGGTAAAGTCCTGTATACCGCCTATGACGGAACCCTCTGGCAAGGTGATGGGCCAGGCAACTTCGGCGCCGAGATCAACGTCGGAGGGAATTTCACATACGGCTATGTCTGGCAGCCCAAGAACATGATTCTTCCATCCGGTGTCACGGCAGATGGCACGTGGCGCATCACGTTCTCACTTGATAGTAAGTCGCCTGTGGAAACGGCCAACAACACGTCCATCGATACCACGACCAATGGGGTCCTCGATTCCAGCACCCAGGTCCATGTGGATATCAACGTTGCCCCTAAATAAATAGAAGGCATGGCTTGAGCAAGGGTGATCTCTGGATCGGAGATCACCCTTGCTGCTTGATTGGGCCAGGCGACACACTTCGGATAGTTGCCAAGCAGCGGCGCATCGTCAGCGCGCCCGGTCGTCGGCGAGGTGTTCGTGCAGAGCCGCGGCGATTCGGCGCGAGACCGATCGTGCATCAAGTTGAGATCACACGCCGTTTGACGGCATTGTTTCCAGATCGATGCGTCGCTCGTGTACCTGCCTGGCCCGCGCCACGCCGAAGCAGACCAACGCGCGACGTGGCCAAACAGGGCTGCAAGTGGCGCGGGCTTCCCCATTGGTTCGGCAACTGGGACACGATCTAAACGCGCATGTGGCGCTGGGCGAAGGCGGGCGTGCTGGACAAGCTGTTCGAAGAGCTGCAGCGCCAGAAGCTGGTGCGCATCAAGATTGAGGCGGTCTCTCTGGACAGCACCAGCATCAAGGTGCATCCTGACGGCACTGACGCCCTGAGAAAAACGGACCGCAATCGATCGGCAAATCCCGCGGGGGATGGAGCATCAAGACTCATCTTGTTGCCGCGGTTGCTCGAACGGCCGTAACGTTTAGCCTGTCTGCCGAGCAGGCGCACGATGCGCCCGAGGGCAGGAAGTTGCCTGAAAGCCTGGGCCCAATGAGCCGGCCGATTCGCCTGCTGACGGACCGCGCTTACGAAGGCAACGAGACTCGCCAACCGGCTCTGAACCTGGGCTTCATCCCATTGGTGCCGCCGATAAAGACGCGCATTGAGCCATGGGAGTACGACCGAGAGATGGTCAGGACGTTGATGTCCCCTGTCAGCGGTCGCACCCTCACCGGCGGGATACCGAGATGCTGCGAGGCCCTGTTAATAAGCCCGGTCAAGCAACAACTCCGATGCCTCACCGCGGTCAAGATACTGCATTTCGATGTTGCTCACACCGAGCTCTTGCGCGACCTGCACGGCGTTTTGTTTCCTGAGCGTGGCATCGTCGAGCAGCCACGCCAAGAGCGGTTCCGCCGGGTGCTCGTAAAGCCGCTGCAAGCGCTGTGCCGCAATCTCCGCATGCCCTTCCTCAAGGAACGGCCGGCAAAATCGTGTCTGCGGACGCTGGTTCTGTGTCGTCGTAAATGCCCTCGAAGGTGCACGCAAATCCGTGCATCTCGCGTCGCGGCACCCCTTCCGCGGCGCGTCGTCAAGGGACGCACTCGAAACGGCCCCTTGGGCGCAAAGAGCCGTGGCCGTGGCTGCGCGAACCTGACGCTAATGCCTGGCGCCGAAACAACGCAGCCTTCCCAGCGACACAAATACACCGAGGATTGGTGCAGCGCCACAATTTCACAGGTTAGCGTCCGCGTCAGCAATCCAAGGCGATAGCCCCATCCAGATGCTGGGATTGCTGCATAGCATCACCGTCATTGTGGATTCTTGAATCTTGGTGAGAAACCGCTAGATTAGGGTTAACCCTTATTTGTAGAGAGACTCCTCGCCAGGGAGGTAGATCATGAACTCCTTCACACAGTTTCTGCACAAGGTTTTTCCAGGCCTCGAATCGCAAGAGGAACTCAACGAGGATTACCTTGCACAGTCAGTCGATACGGCAGACCTTGAGCGCCGCATGCACGACCTCGAATACAGCGGTATCGAGCGCGAGCCTGTCCCCTTGAGCACGTCCGTGCCCGGCGCTTCGGCCTGGAGACCTATGTGGTAACCAGCCGCACCCTTCACGGCGCTTCCGCTTTCGGCGCGAAGCGGTGGTCAGGCGTGGCGGACACTTGCGACCCGGCACCCGTCTTTTCTGCCGCCAAGACGCTGCTGCGCGTGCCGTTTGATGCGATGCGGGAGCACTATGCGAGCGCGGTTAGAGCGGGGCTCATCGAGCGCTCCCAGATTGCCTCAGCCAGTTTTGAGCACAAGCTGGTCGCCTTGGAGCGGGCCACGCTGGGGCCTTGGGCACGGCGGGTTTGAGCTTCACCATGCGCTGCTTTAACGGGCGCGGCGTTTGACGAATCATCGATCTTGCTGGGCGCTGAAGCTTCCTTCGAAGGTGGGGCTGCGGGTTGCCACGGCTCGCCTCGTTGCGTTGAACGCTTCCGGAAATCCGTGTCCCTGCAGGTCAATGAGAGCCGGCCCGTTTCCGCAGGGTCATACAGCTCGCGTGCGAACGCACCAACCTCCTGACCGGCGGCACTTCCCCCTGCGCTCAGCATGAAGTGGCCGCTCCCGCCATTGGTGCCGCGGTATTGCACCAGCCCGTCGTCATCATATTCGACCAGAATCTCACGATCGGTGATCTTGATCACACAGGGGTCGCTCTCCGAAGCGCTGTCATCGGCGTAGTAGACAGTGGACATCTTGCTGTTGTTCCAGATGGTCATGATGGCAGACTCTCTGAGGTCGTTGAATGTGAATAGATACGTCGCCTCATGGCGACCGGGCCCCATGACGGAAGGGTTCTCACTCGCCATGGGGTTGGAAACATGGCGCGAGATCATTGCGACAACATGCGTCGTAACCGCAAAGATTACCGATATGGATCAGCCCTGATTCATCCCCATCCGGATGCCTGTGTGGTGTCGCCAACGACAGCGGCCGCTATGACGACGACCTACGTCAAGAGCCGTTCAATCCGGCGATCTGGCACCAGCCACATCAAGGCTACGGCAAGATAGATTGATTGCGCCAGCGGCTCGTCAAAATGGCGAGAAGGTACAGCACGGGCGAGAGCTTTCCCTTCCAATCTTGGCCAATCGCACGCTTGAGCACCGAATCGCCGGCGCCTGCGGCAATGAGTGTCTTTTGCAGCACCCAGTAAGCCAGCGCCGCCAACAGCAGCACCACGCCATACACAGCGGCGGGCAGCGCGGCAAAGTGGTTCTCTCCCATCCAACCAGTGACAAACGGGAACAACGACAGCCAGAAAAGCAGATGCAGGTTCGCCCACAGTACCGCGCCCGTCACCTTGTGACTCGCCTGGAACAGGTGGTGATGGTTGTTCCAATAAATGCCCACATAGATGAAACTAAGCACATAGCTCAGAAATACCGGCAGCAATGGCAGCAGGGCGTCCAGATGTTCACCATGCGGGACTTTTAGATCCAACACCATGATGGTGATGAGGATGGCGAACACGCCATCACTGAAGGCCTCCACCCGACCTTTTCCCATGTCATCAGGCTCCCGTCTGATGACCGAAGGGTACTCCCACCATCGGCGTGGAGCCTCACCGGGCCTCCCTTGCGCATCGACAAGGTACGGCGGGCCCGACGACTTGCCTCGACAGCCAGCGCGACGGCGCGAGCAACCGCCACCGGATCGCCCCCACTGTCCACGGTGGTTTGGCCAACAAGGCGTCATTGCCCACCCCGTTTCATGACCTGCCCCGGACGATGTGGTACGCCGATCCTGCGGATGCTTACCAGCAGCCCTTATGGAACGGGCACATGGCACGCACCGAGCCTGGGAAGGCTGCCGCAGAGGAGCTCGCTTTGCGCGAATACCTGTGCTGCTCTGTGTTGCTTGTTTTTTGTCTTTGAGTGCCCCACCAGTGCCCCAGAAGGCAAAAAGCTGAGCGGTGAGAGCGTGCTTAGTGCATAAACTCTCCCGCCACTAAACCGCTTGCGCGGTTGTCGTGGGGGTTTCGCGGGTCACAGACTTGGACTTGCCACGTTGCCGTGGCAGAGGTTTGGGTCTCGCCGCCACGCCCGTCCCAGGCGTGTTTGCATCGATGAGCACCACCAACGCACTGTTCTGGTCGCGTTGCATGACGTGACCGCAATGCGGACATCCATGCACACGCTGCGCCAACGTCTTGGGCACGATCTCCCAACACGCCGCGCAGCGTTGCGACGGTTTGATCTGGCGCGTGTTGCTCAGGTGCAGTCGCGTACCAGCTTCTTCCGCTTTGTACGCGAGCATCTGATGCGCCATGCCGAACCCCGCCGAGAGGATTTCTCGGTTGAGCCCGGCCTTCTGCCGCACGCGGCGGCCCGGTGCTTCCACCGTGCCTTTCGCACTGCGGCTCATATTCTTCGGGGCCAATTGCTCCGTCGCCAGCACTGCGCATTGCTGCACCATCCTGGTCGTTTCCTTGTGCACGAAGTCCCGGCGCAGATTGCCAATGCGCTCGTGCAGCTTGGCAATTCGACGCCCGAGCCTCTTGAAGCGCAGCGATCCTTGGCGCTTTCTGGCGCGTTCGCGCTGCAAGGCGGCAAGGCGCGGCAGTTCCTCGCGCACCCAGCGTGGGTTCGGGATGGTCTGTCCATCGTCGAACGTGGCCCAGTCGGTGACGCCGAAGTCCACGCCCCGGCGCTGATCATCGGTGCGCTGGCGCGCACAGGCTGCGTCCGGCACGCGCAGCGTCACCGACACGAGCCACTGGCCGTTGCGGCGCGTGAGCGTGATGTCGTTGGGTTTGGCATCCGGCCCGAAGCGGTGGCGCTGGACGTCCCCGGCCCAAGCCGCGAACCTTCGCCCCTAGGTGCCGCGACAGGACATCACAAACCTAGCTAAGCTAGATTAGAATGGTGCCCGATTTCAAAGTTCAAGCGACCACCATGCACACAGTGAACATGTTTGATGCCAAGTCCTCGCTGTCGCGCCTGGTCGAAGCCATCGAGCAGGGACGTGAACGGGAGATCGTGATTGCCCGCAACGGGCGCCCTGCGGCGAAGCTGGTTGCGGTGGGAGGGCCTGCGCCGGAAATGCGCCTGGGCATCGCCAAGGGCCGCTTCGAAGTGCCCGAGGACATCGACGCTCACAACGCTGAGGTGGCTCGACTGTTCGGCGTGGCGTCGGCGCCATGAATCTGCTGCTTGATACTCATGTGGCCCTGTGGGCCATCACCGACAGTCCCAGGCTGACAACTCGCGCGCGCGAACTGATCAGTTCGCCTCGTGCGACCATCTGGATCAGCGCGGCGACGATCTGGGAGATCACGATCAAGCATGGACTCCATCGCGGCGACATGCCGGTGCCTGGCCATGATGCCCTACGCTACTTCCGCGAGTCGGGCTATCGGCTGCTTGCCATCGAGCCCGAGCATGCCGCCGCAGTCGCCGATCTGCCACCACACCATCAGGACCCGTTCGATCGCATGCTGGTCGCGCAGGCGCTGACCGAGCCGATGCGACTGGTCACACACGATGACTTGATGGCTCGCTACAGCGACTTGATCATCGCCGTCTGATGACAACTGGCGCGCCCGCGCCGCGGGCACAAAAAAGCCCCAGGCTTGTGACCTGGGGTGTGGATCGTGGCTCCCCGACTTGGGCTCGAACTAGGACGCTGCAGATTAACAGAGGCCGTATCAGGACCAACCCGCAGCATCGTACGCCGATCGCCCCAAACAAAATCAACGACTTAGCCGACACCAAACGTAACAACACGTCACAGCGCGACCACCTCCGACAGGCCCGGCACTGACAAAAGCACTGACACCGCGCCTGCGCACTCCATCGTAGAGAATACCCGCGAGAGCACAAGCCAGAAGCCGGTGCCAGCGCTTGACACCCCACCTCCGCCCGGGCCGCGTTGGTTGGGCTTGAAAAACGGGCGACCCATCGGGTCGCCCAAAACCAACCAGTGCCCGCATCCCACGCGCCATCGCCCACGGCGTGCTCAGTGCAGCGCAGCCGCCGTCCTGCCGCGTGCCGCCGGGATCCGCCCGGCACGAGCGATTCGGGGTCCCCCTCCACCAGCCCCACGACCTCAAGGATGTCCATGACCTCTGCAGACGGGTCACGGCGGTCCGCAGAGGGACAGGCCCGCTCGCGCATGACTGCCCATGACCGGCCCGCCATGTTGTGCGCGGCGTCTTGCACCCGCATCACGACGAACTGCCTGCGCTCGTCGATATTGACGGCGATTTGGAAACACCTCTTTTCGACAGACTTGACAAGCCACGCCCTCGCTTCGTCGTCCGCCAGAGGCACGATGCAAGCGATTTGGGTCGCGCCCGCCTGCACGCGCACCACCGCGGCGGGTCGCGCCTTGCCTTGCACCGTGGCCACTTCCTGGCCCCGGGGCACAAGCGGGATCTCAAAGAGGCGCACAACCGCCTCAGACAGGCTCACGTACAACGCGCAGCCGTCGTCCTGTGGACGACGTTGCTTCAACTGGCAAGCTCGGTCGCAAATTTCACGGGGCCGAGCACCACGCCAAAGCCGTGGTGGCTTTCAATCATCATGAGGATTCCTCCTGAAAGCAGTTGACCTGGTCCCCTGTGTAGAGACCACGCCCCACGAAAAAAATGCGGGCCCGAAGGCCCGCGGAGAAGGAAAAAAGTGTTGCCAAGTCAAAGCGTCAGCACGCTATGAGTCTGCTTGCGCCGCCTCGCCTTCGTTGCCGTCATGCACGATAGCCTCGCGTTGCAGCCACCGGCGAATTTCCGGTAAGCGAGGCAAGCCGGGCCAGTCGAGCTGGCTGTGCTGGCCGTGGATATCGAGCAGGGAGCGCTTGTAGTCCAAGGTCAACTCGCATCGTCGTGCGCGACAAGGGCTCGCAATTGGCGATCGGCCATAAACTTTGTGAACGTCCGCTCAATAGCCACGTGCTCGGGCTCGACGGGAGGCAAAGTCCCGGACGCTGATGTCCCCCGTCAGCAACCGAGCCGTTATCGGTGAGATACCGAGATACTGCGAGGCCCTGCTGATAAATGCCCAGTCAAGCAACAACTCCGATGCCTCGCCGCATTCAAGAAACTGCCTTCGACGTTGCTCACTCCGAGCTCTTGAGCGAGCTTCACGGCGTAATGTCTGCTGAGCTTCGCGTCGTCAAGCAGCCACGCAATCAATGGTCCTTCCGGGTATTTGTACAAGCGCCGCAGGCGCTGCGCTGCGGTCTCCGAATGTCCTCCTTCCTCAAGAAGCGCACGGCCGAATCATGTCTGCGAGCGCTGGTTCTGTGTCGTCATAGGCGTCCTCGAGGATGCACGCAAATCCGTGCATCTCGTGTAGCGACGGCAGACCCAGCCTGGTTGCCACTGCGTCGTCGCGTGCGGCCCGCTCGTCGGGGAGGCCCTTTGGCGAGGCCGCCAAAGTTGTATCCTCGGGTTACGGCTGCATTGCCCGTCGGCTCATTCCTCGTCGGCTGCGCCAAAATGGGCACGCCTTCGGCTACGCGGGCAGCATGGTCGCCCACACCAATGACGTTTGCGCAAACACCATGCCCTTGCGACGCCTCACCCTGACGGAACGTCCCCTTCGGACACGATTTGGGGTGGCAACCGGAATCTATGCCGCCGCCCTCGCGCTTCGCTTTGCGCTGCTCCCGGTCGATGCCAGAGCGGGATTTTTCACGTTCTACCCCGCCGTGGTGCTGGTGTTCTACCTCTGCGGAACCGGCCCCGGATTGTGGGTGCTCGCGCTCAGTGCCCTGAGCGGGCTCTACATCTTCTCCCCGCCGTTCTGGTCCTGGACCATCGCGCCCGCCTCCGCCTTCACGACCGTCTCGTTCGTCGTCTCATCGCTGGTCATCGGATGGGTGATACGCACGCTGCAGAGGACAAACACGAGCCTGGCCCAAGCGCTGGCGCACGAGGAACTGAGCGATGCCCGGTGGAAAGCCCTGGTCACGGACCAAACGGACGTCATCGCGCGATTTGACGCGCAAGGGGTCGTCCTTTTCGCCAATGACGTCGCCCAGCGTCTGTTCGGTCCGGCCGCCCGCCCCGGCACAGAGGGGGGCTGGAAGCAGGCCGTGCATCCCGAAGACCTTCCCCGGGTCCTGGCGGGACTCGCGGCGATGACGCCGGCCAACCCGCAGGTCCGCTTTGACTGCCGGGTTGTCGACGTGGAGGGCGCCGTTCACTGGGTCGACTTCGTCGACCACGCGTTCTATGACGCGTCGGGCAAGCTGCTGGAGATGCAAAGCATCGGGCGCGAGGTGACCCAGCGCAAGATGCTGGAGGAGCACCTGACCAGGGCTGAGGCCGAACTGCGCGACCTGTACGACAACGCGCCCTACGGGTCCTACTCGCTGGACGCACAGGGCAAGTTCCTGCGTGTGAACAAGGCTGTGGAAGACCTGCTGGGGTGCCCCGCGGCGGCGATGCTGCATACACGCGGACCGCGCGATTTCGCCTCACCGGATAGTCAGCGCATCTTCGACAGCAACTTCCGGCAGCTCGTCGACGAGAACCGCTCGCATCCGCACGAGCTGGACCTGCTCAGCAGCAACGGCGTCTTGCGTCATGTACGCATCCATGCCACGGCAATACGCGATGCGAGCGGTGCGTTCGTACAAACACGCTCGGCCATGGTCGACATCAGCGAGCTGAGCGCGGCCCGCCAGGCGCTGGAGGCTGTCGTGCGTGAGCAGCATGCGATGCTGAACAACGACCTCGTCGGCATCGTCAAATTGCGCGGGCGCAACGCCATCTGGGTCAACCCGGCCCTCGAGCGCATGTTCGGCTATGGGCCCGGCGAACTGCTCGGCAGTTCTTCGCGGATTCTCTACCCGGACGACGCGTCGTACGCGCAGCTGGGTCAACACGCTTACCCTCTGCTGCAGGTCAGGGGCACCTACCGTACGCAGACGCAACTGGTGAAGAAGACAGGAGAGTCCATTTGGGTCGATGTCAGCGGAGCCATGCTCTCGCCTGAGCACGAGGAATCGCTTTGGATGATGTTGGATATCACCCCAATGAAGATTCACGAGCAGCGAATCGAGGCCATGGCGTATCACGACGCGCTGACGGGATTGCCGAACCGAACGCTGCTCGTTCAGCTTCTGGAGCGGGAGCTCGCGGCCTGCAAGCGGCTGGACAACCTTCTGAGCGTGTGCTTCATCGACCTCGACGGATTCAAGCCCATCAACGACACCCACGGCCACGAAGCTGGCGATGCCGTGCTGAAAGTGCTCGGAGAGCGCCTGCAGGAAAGCGTGCGCGGCAACGATATCGTGGCCCGCCTCGGGGGCGACGAGTTCGTTGTCGTGCTCACACACCTGCCGGCCGCAGTGGTCGTGCGCGCTACGCTGCAGCGCCTCCTGGAGCGGCTGCGGATGCCGATTGTGCTTCAGGGCGGCGCCGTGGTGAGCCTCTCAGCCAGCCTTGGAATCGCGCTGTGCCCGCAGGATGGGCAAAGCGTGCAAGGGCTTTTGCGGTGCGCGGACGCGGCCATGTATGAAGCGAAGGGGGCCGGCGGCAACAAGATGTGCTTCTATGCGGAGGTGGCTTGAAAGGCGCCAGGCAAGTGCAATGACGGCGACTGACGAGGGCGCGACGGCGCGCGCATGCTCTGGAAAAGGCGCTCACTTACCTCGTCGCTTCACAAACCCGCGGTCTCGGAGGGCTCTCAGCAAGCTCGAGCCACTCTCTCCTTGTGGCGCATTCCCGTAACGGCCCGCGGCAACGGCCCGGGCCGCGCCTTCCACTGCAGCAAGGACGTCGGCCAGCGCGTCTTTTGTTCCAACCGTCTTCCCTGCCTGTGGATTCCCCGTAACGCGTAACCGCCCCACTGCGTCCATCAGGCGCACAGCGGTTCTCGGGCATCCCGGTGAGCGTGCACAGCATCTATTAGGACCACAATTAGGCGCAACCTAGGATACGCAGCTCCCCGCCTTACCTCCCGCTGGCGCTTGGTGTCCGGCGTTGTCCGCGGCGGCCGGGTCTACTACGGGAATCCATTGCGCTGCTTCGTTAGCGCCAAGGCCAGTGGCAAGCGTGCTGGCTTGCGTGGCATTTTGCTGCAATCGACGCACGTTTTCGACGTCCGGCCGCCGGAGAAATATGCCGATTGCCTGCGTGGCCCGGTGCGCCTCCGTGTTCGACCACCCTTGTTGAGTGGCTGTAGACAGACGTTCCGCCAGCGCGACTTCACGGCTTGCTCGCATCACGGAGCCCAGGTTCCAGGCTTGCAAAAGCATATGGTTGAACTGCTGCAAGGAGGTCCCCAGGACCTCCTTTTCCGCACGTGCCGGCGCGATGCCTGACTTCAGCGCGCGGTCCAGGCGCTCGGCATAAGCCGCGCCATAGCACCAAAAGGCCATCTCGCCGATGCTGGAGAGCAACGCTTCGACAAAGAGCTGCTCCGCATCTTCCCGGCGGGAACCGCTGAGAAGACCCATATCGCGGGCCTGCACGGCAGCGTGTAAGGCCCGACCCAGCGCAGCTTGGACGCGGTGCCGGAACGCGACAACCGTTGCCATGCTTTCCATCGCCATGGCCGAGATACACAGGGAACGGATGGTATTGATGCCAAGCACCACCACGGCACGGCTTACCGTGACAACCTTGGTACTCCCCGAATGCCCCAAATAGGCCGCGTTAGCTGCGCGCAGCACGTGTGATGTGAGAGCGGGGTCGCGCAATATGATTTCCGCAAGCGGCTGGCCCGCGACAACATCGTCGCGCGTGGCGTTCAGGACTTCTTGCAAGGTCGAGCCAAATGCCGGTAGGTTCTCACAGGCAATTTTGCGTGCGAGCTCCCGGAATGTGGTTGGCTCCAATTTGTCTTCAGGATGGTCAATTGGCATCGTGTCGTGGAATGGCTCACGTGGGCGAGTGTCATAAAGCGGCGCGCCGATTTCGATTCTTATGTGGCCGCGCCTCTCCCTATTTAGCGGCACAAGAGTGGCATTCTTGATAGGTAACGAGGGGCTAAGAGATTGGAATCGAAAATGGGAAAGGGACGCAACAAGCTTGGTGACGACCCGAACTGCTCCGGGTAAATTCGACAAAGTTCAATGGAGAGGCGGATGACCCGTAGCGCTGGCTCCTGAATCCGAGGCATGTCGTGGTCGGTAGCTTCGTAAGATTTCCGCCAGTTACATCTGCGCCGCCGCCCGTAAACCGTGGTTGAAATCTGGCTGCACACCGGCCTCGCCAACATCGCCCAAGCCCTGGCAGCGCCAGGCGTAAGAAGTACGAGGACAAGGCCCAGTTCCCTGCATAAATCAAGACCTCAAGAAACCGCTTTGGGCGGCTGCCGACAATTGCGCTCCTCGATGAACGCCGCCGAGTGCAAACCCCTCGTGCTCGGGCCAAGGCTTGCAGCACCCCGGCGGCGCCGATGAATAAGCTCGATGCCTTGGCGCTCACCGCCTGGCTAACAAGCTGCTCGCGCAAGAGCGCTTGGAGGTCATGCTGCAGGAGATGAAGCGACACCTCAACCAGGCCCAAGCGCAACAAAAAGATGACTTGCGCGTGCTGCAAAATGAATTGGATGAACTGGAAACAGCCACTAATCGCCTCTATGAAGCCGTCGAGAGGGGGGATGCCGCCGATGGATGGCATGCTGAGCGCCCGCGTGCAAAGGCTCAAGGCTCGGCGCGATGCGGCGATGCTGGAAATCGCGGTGGCGCGGCGGACCGAGGGCATCCCCTTGACGGCCCTCAGTTCGAGCCAGTTGGATGCCTTTGCTACTGCAATGCGGTGGCGTGCGCTGTATCGCGCCAGCGGCTCCTCGAAGCGCTCCCTGCGGCAGTTCGTCAGTGGAATCACCTTTGACGGCCAGAGCGTGCGCATGCGAGTGCAGGGCAAGAGGGCTGCGCTGCTTGCGGCTGCGATGGGCGAAAAAATGGGTACCGGCAATGCGGTGCCCATTTCTGGCATGAATTGGCTCCCCGACCTGGGCTCGAACCAGGGACCTGCGGATTAACAGAGGCCGTATCAGGGCCAACCCGGAGCGTCGTTCGCCGACTGCCCCCAACAAAATCAACAACTTGGCCGACACCAAACGTAACAACACGTCACAGCGCGACCACCTCCGACAGGCTCGGCACTGACAAAAGTACTGACAGCGCACCTGCGGACTCCATCGTAGAGACGACCGCGCCAAACCACAAGCCGGGCCTCGGCGCCCCACGCGCAACAGGGTCGGGCTTCGCCTGAAAAAAAGGGCGACCCAGCAGGCCGCCCAACAACGATTTTTACCGCTCCAGCGTGTCGTGCGCTGCCCTCTTTATCAGTGCAGCGCCACCGCCCCCGCCCCCTTCCCTGCCCCAACCGGCGCCTGGACCGCATGCCCGTCCGTCTGGTAGGGCACGCAGACAAAAACCCAGCGCTCCGAGACCTCAAAGCCTGGCACGAATGACTGCGTGCTTTCCTCGGCGAGTCGCAGGACGTCCACCATATCGAGCACCTCGGCGGCCTGGTCGCCACCAGGCACATACCCGCGGAGATGGTCCCGCAGCGCCGTCCACGCCGGGCTGCTCACGTCGCGCACCGGTGCATCGCTCTGCACCAGAACCAGCTGGCGCCGCTCCGGCACGTTCACGGCGATGAACATGCGCCGCTGCCGCTCGACGGACTCGATGAACCAGTCGCGCGCCTCGCTGGTGGCAAGCGGCACGAGACACGTCAACTGCGTGCCTCCCGCCTGGACCGTCACCACAGCAACCGGCAACGCCGCCCCATCGGAGATGGCAACACCCTGCCCTTTGGGCACAAGCGGGCTCTCAAAAAGGCGCGTCACCGCGTCCGGCAGCGTCACGGACAGCGCCCTGCCCTGGTACTGCGGCCGCTGCTTGAGCGAGGCGAGCTCCGCGGCAAATTGGACAGGGTCCAGGACGGCGCCGAAGGCGCGGTGTGTCGTGATATCTGAAATCATCATGTTTTCCTCACGTGAGTGGTTGACCTAGGTTCCACGTGTAGGTACTGCCCCGTCACACCTTCGCCTGTCGAGCAGCCAAGCAGCTGAGCGACCCTCTCCCTGACCCTGAAAGCCTGGCCGAATCATGAGAACGGCCCCGCGAGAGGGCCGCAAATCAATGCGATTGAAGAGTACGGATGCGCCAGTCAGTGCAACACACCTTCGGCTTCCGCCGCCCTCTTGCGCGTCTGCCCGGCGCCCTCAGGGTTGAGGTCTACGGCAACTAGCCACCGCTCCTCGATACCCACGCCCGCCAGCTCGCGAGCAATGTGTGGCTTCTCACGCAGCTCGATGAGCAGTTCGACATACTCGAGCCCGGGGTCGCTGTCGCTAACTCCCCGCGCAGCATCTTCGAGCTCTTTGCGGTCGCCTTCAGACATCTCGGGATGCCACATAGAGCGCACACTGAAGCGCATTGCGTCCGGCGAAGCGAAGCCGAAAACGAACCGCCCTGCAGCGAGCGAACGACTCAGCCACCGGCGGGCCTGCGCCCGGGCCAGCGGGACGACCCATGCGACGTGGCGCTTGTTGGCATAGACGCTCAGATAGACGAACGTGCCGCCACGTGGCCCAGTCAACAGGCCGAAGCCGGGTTGATGGGGAACGCGCTCGTCGCCAAACAGTTCGAGCAGCTCCGCGGGCAAGGCGTTGACGATGCTGTAGCCAACCGCGGCAAGCGCCTGCGGAACCCCTTGCGCAGATAGCTCACGAAAATCCTCGTGAGTCTCTGCGGCGTCGAGCAGGCGGCCGTATGCGAGTTGATACTTGGGTTTGTTCTTCTTCACGTGAAGGTCCTTCATAGGGTTGTCCTGGACTCTTCGTGTAGCAACCGCACCCCACGCAAAGAAAGACGGGCCCGAAGGCCCGTCGTCAATCAAGCAAGAGACGTCATCGACTCAGCTCACATCACCTCGCCGGTCGAGTCGCCATTCCCGCACCCACCTTCGCCCTCCGCGCGGCGGGCGGCGACTTCATTGGCGTTGTGCACAACCGCCGGGCGTTGCAGCCACCTCAGAATCTCGGGCAGTCGAGGAAGGTCAGGCCAGTCGAGTTCGCGATGGGTGGCATGGACGTCGAGCAAGAATCGCTTGTAGTCCAGGCTTGGCTCATCGCAGGCATCAGGGATGAGTGCACGCAGCTGCGGGTTGGCGCAGAAGCGAGCGAACTCTCTCTCGACGACCACGTCTTCTGGCTCCGCAATGGTCGCGAAGTCGCGGATAGTGATGTCGCCGGTCAGCAGTCGCGCGGTGATGGGTGGGATGCCGAGGTAGCGGGCCGCCTTCGCGATGAAGGTGCGGTCGAAGAGCAGTTCGGGAGCCTGGCAGTGCTCGAGCCAGCCAACCTCCTGAGTGCTCACACCGAGTTCCTCTGCGAGCTTCGCCGCGCTGTGAAGGCGAAGGCGCGCGTCATCAAGTAGCCAAGCGATGAGCGGGCCACCGGGGTGCCGGTAGAGCCTGAGCATGCGCACCGCTGGCGGCTCCGATTGCTCCGCTGCCTGGTCGAGTGCGGCCAACGCCGCATCTTCGTGGTCTGTCGTCATAAGTGTCCTATGTGGGATGCACGAAAGGTCGTGCATCTCGTGTAGCGACCGCTCTCCAGAGGTGGGTCATCATGGGACACCCTCAAAACCAAAATGTGGGCGAAGGGAACCGTGCACCTGGCTTGGCGAACGTGCTGTGGATGACGGCTGCGTTGTCTTGACAGCCGTCCCAAATACAGCGGGGAATGGTGCAGCGCCACAATTTGTGAGGCTAACGCTCGCACTGACATTCCAAGGCGATGGCGGCATCCCGATGCTGCAATTGCTGCATAGCAACACAATCGATGTGGACTCTTGAATCCTGGCGAGAAGGTGGTAAATTAGGGTTAACCCTAGTTTCAACGAGAGACTCCTCACAAGGGAGACACATCATGAGTACCTTCACACAATTTCTGCACAAGGTTTTTCCAGGCCTCGAGTCGCAAGAGGAGCTCAATGAGGATTACCTTGCACAGTCTGTCGACACGGCAGACCTTGAGCGCCGCATGCACGACCTCGAGTACAGCGGCATCGAGCGCGCCCCGTTTCCCCTGAGCACGTCAGTGCCCGGCGCGTCGGCCTGGAGGCCGATGTGGTAACCAGTAGCCGCACCCCTGACAATGCTTCAGCTTTCGGCGCGAAGCGGGGGTCCGGCGTAGCGAACACTTGCGACCCGGCCCCCGTCTTATCTGTAGCCAAGACGCTGTTGCGCGTGCCCTTTGATGCGATGCGTGAGCACTACGCCAGCGCGGTTCGCGCAGGGCTCATCGAGCGCTCCCAGATTGCCTCAGCCAGTTTTGAGCGCAAGCTGGTCGCCTTGGAGCGTGCAACGCTGGGGCCTTGGGCGCGGCGGGTTTGAGCTGCACCATGCGCGGCCTTAACGGCCGCGGCGTTTGACGAATCCTCGGTCTTGCAAGGCCCTGAGCAAGCTGCCCTCGGTTTCGCCCTCCACGGCGGCCCAGAGGTCTGCCCAGAGTTTGTAAGTGCGTGTTGTCCGCACCTGCTCTGGCGGGGCTTTGCCGTAACGCCCATTCGCCACTGCCTGGGTGGCGCTACGAACCGCCGACAGCGCCTCGGCCAGCGGGTCGGATGTCATTGCCGGCTCAGCCGCCTGCGGATTTCCCGTAACGCGTAACCGCCCCACCGCATCCATCAGGCGCTCAGCGGTTACAGCGGTTACGGGTTGCGCGGCACTGCGCTCAGCAGCCTCCGCGACCAACCGCTGCGCTTCAACCAGGCGCCACCCAGGGTCGCGCTCCCGTCGCTCTTCCTCCATTCGCAGCCGTTCCGCCGCCGCCTTTGCCGGCGCGCAAATTCTGGCATCAATAAAGGCACATTCGTCATCTGACAGCCGCTCGCGCAGTGCGCTGGGAATGGCCTCGGCGGATGTTGGCATGCTGCCCACGTAAGTCTGGCGTGAGAAGCCGTGGGTGTTGCCGGCAGAGGCCTTGGGGACCCAGGTAGACCGGTAGAGAAGCGCGCTACCGCGGCGGAATTTGAGGTGCATGGTGACGACTCTGGTTGTGCTGTGTGCATCGTGTAGTCACCACTGCTGCACCGGGGCCGGCGCCCGGTAAAGCCACTGAATAAACCGGCTGCCTACACATCGTCCCAACCACTTGGACAGGACGATGTCATGACTCACCACACCCATCCCACCACCGCTGCCCCTCGGGCCGTTAGCCGCAACGCTTATGGCGGACTTGAAATAGCCGCCTGCCTCGAGCAGGATGAGCGGCTTGCCGTAGGCGCACTGCTCGACCGCGCCGTCGAAGATGACCTGCTCCCCGAGCCCTACATCGAAAGCTCGAAGCGGGAAATCGAAAGCCTGAACCACCACGTTTACGACGCCTGGTCCGTCGATGGCACCGTCAGCGCCGTGGTTGTGCTCGTGCTCTGGTACTGGAAGCACCTGCGCAAGGAGCGGACGCGTATGAGCAAAACTTACTACCTCGTGCGTCAAACCGGCGAGGCAGAGGTCACCGTAACCGAACTCGATGGCCGGACCTGCGCGAAGCGAGCAAAGAACGCGAATGCTCTCGGCCAGCTCACCCGCCACTATCTGGGACTCGAGCATGTCAAGTGCGCAACCCCGTACGTTGAGACTCGCACTGGCTACAAAGTCGTCGCCAAGACACCGGACGGCAGCCTGGTCAGCGCCTTCGACGGGTCTGCTTACAAGCCCGAGGTCTGGCGGTCAGAGGCGGCACAGGACGACCACGGCGGGGGCTTTTACTACTACGAGTCGCAAGACCTAGCCATCGAGACCACACGGCAGGGGCGCACCTTCGCACGTTGTGTGTCTGAAGGCAAGACGCTCGTCCTTTGCGCCGTCGAAGTCGCGGGCCGAGTCGTGGGGTACGACACCGGCAAGCGTGCTGCCTCGCGGCTTCGCGTCCTGCACGAGATTGGCCCAGTCGCAATCGACGATGAAGAGGACGACTGACCGGATTGCTCGCCGCAGCCAGGCCACGGGGCGCGCTTCGAAGGCTCACCACGGCGCCCTAAAATTCGTTCCATGACCTGACACAATGGGGGCGCAACGCCTCCAGACCTCAACTTGAAGCGCACGACACAGGGTCCGTGCGCCTACAAAAAGTTGAGGTCAACATGCAAAGTCAGTACGAAGCCGCGCGCAGACTCCTCGCCGCCGGTGCCTTCATCGAACAAGTCTCCGACGCGCCGCTCGCCTACCGCATCCGACTCGGTAGTGATTCGGCCCCGTTGCCGGCCGGGCTCTTCCAGCAACTGCTTGCCCACAAGCTCATACGCCAAAGCTGCAGGGTGAGTGGGAGGATGCGGTTCGTGGGGGCGTAGGAAAGCCTCGTCGAAACCTGTGGCCATTCGCGTGAATCGCCACAGACGTCAGATTGCGTCGCACTTCTCCTGCAGGGGGTTTCATAAGGGGAGATACCCCTCGCAGAGTATGAAATCGGCGCCCTCAAGGACATGCTCAATGTCGCCGATTAAGTGTGGGGGCGCAACTCATGTAGACACGTCTCCTCCAAGCCAGGCTTGGGTCCTTCGGACAATAAGACCTCGCAACTTCGTGCTGCTCGCGGCCCCCAAACTGGTTTGAATACCTTCAACATGAGGCGCAAAGCTGGCTATGCTGGCATGAATGTGTTTCTTGTCGAACACAGCACGACCTGCGGCGGTCTGCCGCGTGAGCGTAGAGAGGAGGCGAGCAATGCTCGAAAGAATCACCGCTATTCGTGGACACAAGTGCTTTCGGGATTTCCGGTGGGAACAGTTGCCGCCGTTTGGACGGTACAACTTGATTTATGGCTGGAATGGTTCCGGGAAAACAACTCTATCGAAGTTGTTAGGCCACCTAGAGACCCGCCAGCCCATCACGACTGGCCAGGTAGCTTTCAGCGTATCGGGAACGGCCTTTCACGGTGCCACTCTGGGCCAACAGAGTCTCCCAACTGTGCGCGTGTTCAATAGGGACTATGTGGACGGGAGCGTCCTTCAGCGCAATCAGAACCTAGAGCACATCTTCTTTCTGGGGAAAAGGGCAGTCGAGAAAGAGAACGAGCGGGAACGGGTTGAACAAGAGCTGAAGAAGATTGGGGATGATTGGACGCTGGCTAACGGCAAGCAAGCATCCGCGCGGCAGGACTACGACAGGTTTCTCCGAGAGAGCGCATCCGCAATTAAGCAACGTCTTCGAGCGCCCGGCCAAAACAGATTCGCGAACTATGACAAGAACGACTTTGAAACTCAGTGCATCAGGGCGGAGAAGGGAGAAATCCAGCCCTTAGAGCTTGATGACAACACACGCGACAGCCTTCAGAAGGCGCGTCAAGCAGATGCTCGCCCCAGCATTCAGCGCTCCGCCGCGCCCCTTGCCATTCAGGGAGTGCTCATCACACGAATCCGCTCCCTGCTAAAGTCAACGCCGACAATTGCCCCCATCGAAGCCCTAAGGAGCGACAGCGCGCTTTCCGGTTGGCTGGGCAGCGGCCTTGGAATACACAGGGATAGGAACAGTGAGATATGCCTGTTCTGCGAGCAGCATTTGCCCAAGGGTCGTCTAGAAAGACTAGAGGCGCACTTCAGCGACTCATACAGACAGTTCGCAAATGCGGTCGGCGTTTTGCGGTCTGAAGTCAGCGGCCTTCAATCTCAAGTGGCTGCGCTGCCCTTGGTGGAACCTGGGTTGGTCTATCCGCAGTTGGTGGCTCAAATACAGGAAGCCAACAGCGATATGAAAGATAGCAGGGACCGACTCCTCGCTATCTTGGCGGACATAGCGGATGCCATAAGAAAAAAGCTCGAACATGCCCTCCTCCAGGTCGAGGTGCCCGAGAGCTTGTCCAACTTGGCGGCGTCGGCCAGCGAATGGCAGACCAAGGCCCATGCAGTGCAGGCGGTCGTGGAACAACACAATCGAATCACCCAAAACTTCAACGCCGAGGTCGCTTCCGCAGGCGCCCAGCTTGAGCTTGATGCCATCGCCAACGCGTTTGCAGAGTTCAAGAGCCGCAAGCGCGCCATGGCTGAACAGGATGAGGAACTCAAGGCGCTGGGTTTGCAACGTGACGCGCTCGGGAAACGTGTCGACGAGCTAACGCGCGACCTCACGGAGACCATTGAGCCGGCCAATCAGCTGAATGATGACCTGGCTGCATATCTCGGGCACACCGAATTGACAATCACGCACCATGGAACTGGATACGCCATCACCCGCTCCGGTCAACCGGCCAATGACCTGAGCGAGGGGGAGCGAACTGGCATCGCACTGCTCTACTTTTTGAAGAGCTTGGAAGACCACCGGCGGCCGCTCAAAAACACAATTGTTGTTGTGGACGACCCAGTCTCGAGTTTGGACGCCGGCGCGCTGTACGCGGCGTTTGGCTACATGCGGGCCCGCACGGAGGGGGCTAAGCAGCTGTTCATCCTGACGCATGATTTCTCGCTTTTCCACCTCGTCAAAGGATGGTTCAAGCATATGAAGGCAACGACTGGGTTCTACCAAATACGCGCGCCATTCGCCGAGGGGACAAAGTGTTCGAAGTTGTTCGAGTTGGACCCGCTGCTGAAGGACTACGACACCGAGTACCAGTATCTGTTCAGCTTGGTCCTCAAAGCATCGACCTCGCAAGACAATGGACTGGAGCAGTTTTACGGCATGCCAAACGTCGCCCGGAGAACATTCGAACACTTCTTGGCGTTTCGTTTCCCTGGCGGGAAGGCATCAGACCATCTCCAGGAGCGCGTGAAGTCACTCAATCTTGAGCCTGGCACAGCTGCAGTCATCAATCGATTCCTGAATATCAACTCGCATGGGGACGGTGTTGCGCCACCTGAACACGACCTCCACCTACTTGCAGAGGCGCCGCGCGTCATGAAGGCCGTCATCGAGGTAATGCGCAAGGAAGACCCTAACCATGTCGAGCGCATGGAGGCCCTTGTGGCTTCCAATTGCGACCAACCGTAGCAGCCGCGTTGAAGACGCGGACAACAGGAGGCTCAGCCCCGTTGCTCGATATTGACGCTCAAGCGCCGCGCGCATTTCCGTGTATGAATGCGTCCTAGAGTTTCAAAAGTGAACTGACTCCAAAACCGCGGGCGCAACGCCCGCAGACCTCAACTTGGAACGTACGACATGGAGCTCGTGCGTTCGCGAAAAGCTGAGGTCAACATGCACATCAAGAAGCCGGCTTCCACCCCGGTTCACAATTGGGTCGGCACGGCGGGTCAAAATTGCATCGACGCTCACACTGCAACCTTGTTTGGTGGTCCACGCACCCAGGTAATCGTCAGCTCGCCTGACGCCACCCGACTGCGCAGTTGGCTGGGCCATTGGAGCAGCCATCGCAATCACCCGCGGCCCCGAACCCGAAGGTCTGCAATCAAGAACACCACCGCGACCTCCCGGTGCCCGGCGCGATAAGTCGCGACATACCCGCTTGTCTCGCAATCGGGTCCAAGGGATGCGCAACTGATGTATGTGAGGCCGGACGGAACCTCGTGTTCGAGCATTTTCCTGGCGTAGTCGAGGAGAGGTTCAAGGGCCTTCGCGTAGGAGTAGGTGACGAGGAAATAGATTTCACAGTGGCCGTATGAGAAAAGCTTGTCGAAATGCGCCTTCGTTTTAGTCCGTTCGAGACCCGAGCAGACGAGCGCCTCATAGATGCATATCTCCTGACCAAAAGCCTCAATGACAGCATCCCGTCTCCCTGGGTTTCCGTTATCAGTTGCTCCGCCAGGCGATTGGTCAGCCACGTTCCACTTAGCCACGGCAAGTGAAGCCCCCAACACTTTTCGCACGGCGGTGTTGAGGTCATCTTCGAACCTTGCCTCATCCTCCGGATTTTTCTTGTCGCGTAGCATTGCCGACATTTGCTGGAGCGCGGCAACAGCACGCGAAATCTGCCGCACGAGATAGCCTTGTAACCCACCACCGGGAGGGCCAAGAACGTCGCCGACTTGGGAAACCGGAAGCTCAGTCAACTGCTGCAGTGCGGCCCTGATGGATGAAATAGTGTCAACGGCAACCGATGCTGAAGCGACGCTGGACGCGGCGACACCAGCTTGCAGGTCCTCCTTGGCCGCGACGAGCCGCTCGTCAGGGCCAAACTCTGTGATGGCCGCGTCTAGTATCGCCATCGCGTCGCCCCGAGACCCCATTTCAGTCTTTGCAAGCACGGCGACAAGCTCAAGCTCCAGGCTTGGCATCTCACGACGACGCGCAGCCATGCTTTCCAAGGCTTCATCTGGTCTTTGCAATGCCAGCAACAGCAGTGCACGGTTGGCGAGCAAGCTGCTGCTAGCTAGCTTCTCGTCTGCATCGACCGCAGCATTGATTTCACCAAGCAGGCTCTCGCCGGTCACCTTGTCCTCACCAGTTAGCGGATGAAGGGTGGGCCCCAGAAGCTGTTGGATGGCAATCGCAAAGACGTTCTCCTTGTACGCAGAAGCGGCGCCAGGTCGCGCTGCTAGTCCTTGGAGCACGGTCCGCGCGCCTGCCAAATTGCCGTTCGGGCGTAGCAGTTGGGACGTAGCCGTGTAGAAGTCCAGTTGGTCCTGCGCTTGCCTCGTCGTCGACACATCCAGGGTCGACGGAACGGTCGCGCCATCGAGGGCAGCCCAGTTCTTCTCCTTCAGAAGCAGTTGCAGCCCCAGACCAAAAAGCCCAAGTCGGAACTGCGGTGGCGCGCGTTCCAAATCCTGCGCAGTTTCATCCAGGTGCTCGCGGGCAAGCCCGTATTCGCCGGCGGCCAACAGGCACTCGATGCGGTGCTGCAGCTCGGGCCAGGTCCAAAGCGTTGAAGCCTCTCCTGGCTTCAGCTGCCGCAACCTCGCTTGGATGCCGGTCTTCGCCGCAGCAGGCAAGTACTGGCAAAGCTCGGCAAGTAGCACCGGGTCATCGGACTGGGCAAGCGCCTGCAACATCGCATCCTGGTGAGTGCCATCTAGCCCTCGCCATGCAGCTGCGAGGTCTTGTGCCGGCGAGCCCTCCTCACGTGCGAGAAAGCGGTTTGGGCTGTACCTGTCCGTGAGCGCTCCGACGCGCCCTTTCTCAGCGTGCTCAATGGCGCTGCGCGAAACGAGCGCTTGGAATGCGTCGGCCAGCTCCGTAGGTACGGCCCCGTCTGGCCAACCGGCCACGGCGCGTGCGAGCAAGCGCACATGCTCTCTCAAAGTGTGAGCAATGGTGGAGCGCAGGGACAGCTCTTCTTCCTCCGGCGCCTGTCGCAGCAGCTCTGCGCTATCGAGTGGGATTAGCAGCGCATCTCGCTCGGGCGCGGCTTGTACGAACGCGGTCGCGATGAGTCGCGCGGCCAGTTCGGCGGACAAGCTGCTTGCATCAGTCCAGTCCAAGTGCAGGTCGCGCGCAAACTTGGTATAGAGAGCGACGATTGCGAAAGCGTTCGTACGCCGCGCGCTCGGAAGGCATCCCAGTCCGTCAAGCACTCCCGCAAATTGCGCTCGGGGCACGTTGTTCTCATAGGCTGCCTGGTCAACTAGGTGCTGCAGAACCGCAGTCTGAACTTCTTCCTTTTCCCCGGCGACCATCCCGAGAATCTGCCGCCCAATGGGCCTCCTGGCATCGGCGGCCGCCCTCCCGCGGCCAGAGTCGTCGCCATAGCACCAAGTCACCAACGCCGCGCACTCTTCGAGGTCAAGCGTGTTCTTATTCAGGTGGTATGCGAGGAGTGATAGCGCGTCTTGGACCGCAAATGCCTTGGTCTGAGCTTCGCGGCTCAAAATGCGGTCGTTGCCTCGCTCCCCTTCCTGGTGCCACTCGATGACCAACCTGGCGGCCAGGCAGGCGATGAGCGGGTGCAACAGCATGTCCACCAAAAGAGCTGGCACGGCTTTGACCCGGAACAGAATCTGTTGCAACGCCATTGGATGGGCGGCTGCAAACGATAGAACCGTCTCTGCCTCGGCCGAGACCCGCGGACCGATGCCCGTCGTATCCAGCTCGGAACAAAGCAGGTTCAATGCAAAGCTCACGGTGCTCGGGCTAATTAGCCGTTCCATCATGAGGTGCTCGACCTCAAGGCTTGCCAGCCAGTCCACTCCAGAAACAAGTGTCCGTGGTGGCGCGGTCCTCGGAATCCTGGAAAACCGCAGTCGGTCCGGTGGAATAGCGAATGTCTTTTCGAGCACGTCCGCGTAGCTCGCGGCATCGTTATCCCAGTTACCCCACAGTGCCTGGCGTTCCAAGACACGATGGGCGGCCTCACGGCAGTACTGCATTTGAGTGGGGCCCCAGCCAATGTCCCACCTGCCAGCGCAGCCGACGGCGTTACACCACGCAGACCATTCGAGAAAGGCTCTGTCGACATCCCGCTCATGAGCCTCTAGTGCCTGCGGCAAGACCCTGGCACCACCTTCGGCTGCTGCTACCTCGGTCCTGTTGCTGCCGTCGCCGGCTCCTACCAGAGGTTGGGGGCACAACCGCTCCCATAGTCGGCCCGCAACCCACTCGGGGTTTCTGGTAGGAATGTGCTCGTCGAGCCACTCTTCAGGCGCAATCCTGGCTGCAAGCGCCCGGGTACTGGGTGGCGGTGTATCCTCTTTCGCCACGAGCCGTACCTTGCTGAGCTCCTCCAGAAACGTCTTCGTGCTCGGGCTTGGAAAGGTGATGTGCGCGGAGGTGCCTATAGGCGCACTCTGCATAATCCAGCGGCCGCCGTCGAAAAACACCCATCCCATGCGGACGAGGTCATCGAACGTCGGACCGCCTTCTGCAATGCGTTGCTCCGACTCGTCCCAGGTCTTGGCAATGTCCTCAGCGCTGCCCGGATACTCCAATCGGTAGTGCTTGCAAAGGTCGAGGAGACCCAGCTCGTCGACCATGCCATCCGAACCCACGATGAGCCGTGGATGACGCGACCGCGACAACCAGCGCTCGAATAGTTGCCTCAGTTCGTGACGCACCTTCAGCGGCGCCCCCATGCCTTCGAGCGGCCGCACCTGTTTGTATCCCGACACGAAATCCCCTCCTTGATACCGCTCCCTGCATGCTAAGCGGTACTGAACTGACCCCACTCATGCGGGCGCCACGGACGCGGCCCCCAACTTGAAATGCACGATATGGGATTCGTGCGCCTGAACTTGATTGAGGCCAACATGCACGGCAGCACCAATTAGTTCGCCATCGCCGTCCAATTGCTCGCAAAACGCGCCTTCATCGAGCAAATTTCCTATCGTCCGCTCAGCTGCCATCTCTACCATATGCGCGACTCAGCTCCAATTGCTGGAGGGCTCGCCCAGCAATTGCTGAAAAGCAGGGCCATCAAGCAGAGCTGCCGCGCGTGAACGGGCGGATGAGCGATGCGACGGCCTGAGCGCATTTCAGCCTCCCTGCGCATGCGCAGAGAGGTTCCGGACCCATAGGCGGCAGCCTTCCTTCGCCATCTGCGCCCCGAGCAGGGTGCCGCGTCGCTCCCAGCCGTGCCACGCAAGCGTCGCTCAAAACGCCATGGGTGCGCGCCGAGCCCACTAGCGAGTGGCATGCTGCGCGCACGCTTGGACAAATGCCGTGGCTAGGGGCACGGGTGCACCTCTCAAAGCAGCCCGCTCAGGCTGAAAGAGAGTTGCCACGAAAAACGGATGTGCATCCAACTCAATGGCACGAACATCCCCGTTGGCGTCCTGCGCACTGGCGCGCAGCGGACCGTTGAGCAGCGCCTCGCGGAACTGGGCATTGAGCCCGTACCGGCAGCGATAACCTTCGGTCATGCTGTCTGTGCCATAGGCGGCAGCAATGCGCGTGCCCTGGAGCAGGCGCACCGAGTCCTCGACCTCTACCAGGGCGCATTCGAGCGCAGAAATCACTGCACGTTGTGCATCCGGGGCGGTCTCCGCATGCTCGGCATCTTTCCACCCCAGAACATGGCGCGCATACTCAACGACGGCGTGTTGGAACCCGCCGCAAGTCCCCAAGAATGGGATGACGTTTCGTCGCGCGTGCTCTATGGCCAGCAGGGCGCCTTCCGTATTGCGGTAAGGACTCGCGGGGATGCACCAAAGCCCATCAAAGTCCGCAACGCTGCTCTCGTCCGTGATGTCCTCGGTCGGGACCCACTTGGAGACAACGTCCATCTTCAAGGCAAGGCCTGCGTTCCGAAGCGCAAGGGGAATGGCCTGATGGGCAGGAACTTCGGCGTCATAGTCGCCGACAAGCCCAATGACCGGGACGGGTCGTTGCACGAGAAGGACTCCTTGTTGGAGGGGCAGGTGAGCGCAGTATGCCCAATACGCCGTCAAGAAGCTGTTACGCCCGGTGTCGCACGTGACAGGACTGTCCTTCGCCGTCCTCGAGTGCGGGCCCATACTTACCCGGCTGAACGATGCAGGTGGTAACCCCCTGCCCCAACTGCGGGCCACGACGCCGCGCAGATGGACCCAGGGACACGCACATTGGCATCACGTGACGCGGCGAGCTGCATCGCTGTCTCACCGCGCCCGGCAACCTGGTGGCACCCTCACCGTTGTCCGGGACGTTATCCACCAGGCCCGCCCCGAAGGAACCACACGGCTGCTCTCGATGGACCCAGCGGGCGGACGGCTCGGCGTCCTCCAGCGTGCGCCTACCCACCGGGCTCGTTACACATCAAGCAGGCACGCCCACTGAAACGCCGGGTTCTCAAATTCGAGCTGCCGTACGTTGTCCACGCTCCGCCGATTCATCGGATATCCCCGAGGATTCGCGACCACTCGACACCCGCCCACGGCATAGTCGAACGAGTCGTGGACGTGCCCGTGAAGCCAAAGGTCCGCCTTCTCTACAAGGCCGTCGAGTTCGCTGACGAACGCCGCGTTAACTGGTTCGCCCAGGAACCGGGGATGTATCGAGCGCGCACTTGGGGCATGGTGCGTGACGACTACAGTCCTCCCCGCAAAGGGCAAGGCAAGCTGCTCTTCCAGCCATCGCCGCGACTGTTCGTGGTCGCTCAGCGCCATCGCGGGCGTGAACGCCTCGGCACCCGCCCGAATCACCGAGTGGTCGCGAAGCCGTGAGCCTGCCACATCCATGAGCTGACGCTGTGTGCGGTTCGCACGCAGCCGGTAGTCTGTCCACAACGTTGCGCCAAGAAATCGCACGCCCTTGTACTCCCACGTGCCGTTGTCGAGCACGGTCACCGATGTTCCACGCGCAGCGCGCTGGAGCTGCTCGCGTATCTTGGGCCAGTCCGTGCCGTAGTACTCGTGATTGCCCGGCACGTAGATGACCGGAACCGGCCAGTGCGCAAATAGGTTGACGCCGAGCAAGTCATTGCCGATGTCGCCAGCGAGCACCAGAACGTCCGCACCGACGGCTGGCGCAATCAGGGTCTCGTTGGGAAATTGGCGAGCGAGAAACTCGAGATGGAGGTCGGAGGCGAGCTGGATTTTCATGACGCTCTCATAACGTGCAAGCAAGCGAGCAGGTGCACCGTGGACACAGTGATAGCACAGGGCATCACCAGGTGACACATGTGCTCGTAGCGCTGCTGGCATGAGTGACGAGACACCTGTGGGCACCCTCGCCATTGCCAAGCACGCCATCCAAGTACTCCAGGCCCGACGGCACCAAAGGTCTACACCTGGATGGGCCCAGCGGGCGGACGGCTCGGCGTCCAGCCGAGTCCCTGGGCAGCACGTCTGCGGCGTGCAGGGGTCACAGTGCTCTCGACGGCGGGTTAACGAGGGCAGAGTTGCTCGCGACCGGGCACGGCAAGGCGGTGCGAACCGCCGCCGTCCCAGCGCAGCACCCTCGAAGGGACTGGGCGAGCGCCGCCAGGCGCGCCGCTGCAAGCAGCTCGGGCCCCGGGCTTTCAACGACGGAACCACCCAGGGCTCGTTTGGCTGGGGCGGGGGCACCGTTTTCAACGTTGAAAGTCTCCGCCCCCGGGGGGCACCTTCGATGGCACGGCTGCTTGAAAGACCGGGCAAGCTGCGGAGGCACCGCTGCTGGCAGGACAGTTGGTGCCGACGTCGACAACACAGCGGCTTTGAAAGACGGTTAGGGACGGCGGCGGTTCGCACCGGCGCAGCCGTGCGGAACGTACGCAGGGCCTTGCAGGACGTCGCGACGGAAACATGAGCGACGCTCGCCCCAAGCGAGCGAGGCTGAATGCGGGGAGAGAACACATTGCCCCCTTCCCGCAGGCGGCCGTGCGTGAGGCCCCCGACCATACCAACGTCACCATTGCGGCGGCGTGGTGCGCTGGACGTTGGCCCTAGATGGCGCGGTAGGCGCTACACGATGTACACCGCCGCGGCCAGGAAGAACAACACGATGGACAGCGGCCGCGAAAACCACACCGAGGAGCCTATGCCCAATGCCAACACATTCGAAAAACCGCCCGAACGCAGCACGTGATACCGGGGCCGCCATCACGGCGACACTCCCACAGGCAACAGGTGGTGACACCACCTGCATCACTTCGAACACACGTAACGGCGTAACTGCCGTAACGCGCAACAGCGACAAGTTGGGCCACGTACCGCCGGTTACGGCGTTACAGAGTTACGCGCACGGTGCAACGAAGTCGCCGCCGCCGCGCGGGCTCACCGCCAAGGCATCGAGCTTGCAATTGCGCGATGCCATCTACGAGAGGTCCCTGTTGCTCGCAAGCCGATTCAGGGTCATCCGCACCATCGACATCGCGGCGGCGTGCTTTCCCGAGCGCCCCTTCAAAGCGGCACTGACTGCAGCGCAACGCGCAGTCCGAGGGATAGTCAAAGCGGACCTGTTACGCCGGTACCGAACGGACCGATTCCAAACCGTGTACGGCCTCACCCAGCGCGGCGTTGACTGGCTGGCCGACCATGGCCACGACGCCGCCTCGTCGGTGCGCCGCGTCAGCGACATGACAAACCCGGAGCACAGGCTCTGGTCGCAGTTTCTCGTCATCTGCGCCTGGGCTCGTGGCTTGGACGCAGTCACAGAGGCCGAACTGCTGCAGCGCCTCTACGCCTCGACCAGTGCCGGCACCGCTAAGCCCACCCTGGGCAATGGTGGCGACAGCGTGCAGGGTTACATCACGGTGGACGTGCACCGGCACAGCGGCACTGTGCGCAAGTGCCTCCGCCCTGACGCAGTCGCGTACGAAGACCGCGGCGGCGGAGTGGTGTGGCTTGAAGTCGACCGCAGCAAACGCGGGAGTGACCGCCAAGCTGACCTTGCCGCCCTCATAGGTGCAATTGGCAGCAAGACGAAGGACGGCAAGGTCTTGCGGCGGGTTGTCGTCATGTGCAAGACCGAGCGCATCGAGCGTGACGCCCTGCGCATCGTCGAGCAGCTAGCCGCGGAGGCTAACGAGAGAGTCCTCACCGAAGGCCGGCAGCACATCAGAAGGTACGACGTCGGCGTGTATGAGGTATGGACCGCTGTGCCGTTCAAGCGGGCGGATGGCCGCACGGTTCTTGTGGATGAGCGCATCGGGCACGTCATCGTGCAAATGCTGCCGACGTGGCTGCCCAGGGTGCGTATTGATGCCAGTAATCGGTGGAGCACGGATGGGTGGTTTGGAGACAACTATTTACCGTATCGGAGGCCGCCCAGCACAGGGCGGTGGGAGATGCCGGAGTCGCCACTGCTGCCGGGTGAGCGCGATGAATGACGGGTCCCTACACGCTGCTCGCGGCCGCCCGCTATCAGCGTGCACAGTTCTGGCTCGGCGAAGGCGCCAACGGAAAAGAGGTTCTGGGGCGCGCGTACGTGATGAAGGCAAAAAGCGTCACGTCCGCAACGCTGCTGTTCCCGAGTATGCGCTTGAGCACTGACCGCGTTCTGAGTGGGCACCCGCACGGGCATCCATTTCCACGGCCAGGGATGGCAGCCGCGCGAGTACGACCTGGCCGAGACTCTGTGCCGGGTCGAATGGCAAAAGAATTCTGCATCTCAATCACTGGTTGCTGTAATTCTCGCGAAAGTCATGAAAGTAGCCCGACTCACTTGGAATTTGGTGTTTTTTCGCGCTAAAACGATAACTTATAGATGCTCCAAGTGCCTGACCGTGGAAAGCCGACCCGACACGACTGCGTTTCAAAAGGTGCAGCACACGCAGTACCGAGTGGCATTTGTATAAACACAAGCGCTACTCCTTGTATCACCACCTCTCTCCTCTTCGCACCATGACAACCTCCCAGTTCCTTTTCCGCACCGAAACTTTGGTGGTCGACGCCAACGGCGACAACGACTTCATCTCCGAAAGGCAAGTTCCTCTCAACCACCAGGCGGCGATTGGCCGTTTTCTGAAGTACTGGCCTGAGGACGTTCTCGTTGCCAAGCGCGATGCGCTCTATTCGGCAACCGAGCGGGCTCTTGACGAGGACGGCCTGAAGGGCGTTTCCTTGTTACCGCTGGCGCAGGAGTGGCCGACACACGTCAGCGATGGGAGACACTGGCTAGCAACTCCTGGCCTGGAGAAACTCGTCATCACGGCGCCCGACCTGTACCCACGAATTTCCGATGTTCTGAGTCCGAGACAGCGAAAGGAAGTCCTGCAGTTTTTTTCTAGCGAACTGCCTGAAAAGAACGCTGGGTGGGAACTGCGGGGCGCGCTTGTTTGCCTCGGAGATTTCAGCGGCTTTAGGGACACTTACTTTCAAGTAGAGACATCCACTATTGAACAACTGGCGCGCGACCTGGGGCATGCTCCCGACGACTTGGCGCCCTTGACCCACAAGAACCTCGTCGAAGAGCGCTGGGCTAAGGTCGACCGTGCTGCTCCAGATGCCCGCGACTACATGCACGTCGGTGTGTTCTCCAGCTTTCGACCCGCGCATGAGAACGCGCAAGCCGCCTGGGAGCTTTGCGGGCTTCTTCCGATTCAACGCCTTGGCTCCGACAAATCCATCGGCCGCAACGAGCACGACCCCATCATCAGCCACTTCCGTCAGCTCGATTCTGGCACTCAAGCTATCGGCATAGAGCAACAGGACAACGGCTCCTGGTCCGCGCACATCTACACAGATGTATGGCGGCACACCAACATCCAAAGCATCTCGGCTTCATCTATGGAAAAAGCCAAGGCCACGGCGTTCGCCGTGGCAGACTCATTGATTGGACTTCGTCCGCGGCCGGTTATCGAAAAAGATTAGGCGAAAGGAAGCGAATGATGGGCGCGAAGGCCTCCTACCTCAAACCGTTCCAGTCTGCTTGTGAACGGCGTTCTATATCCGCGTATATCTGGCACCGAGAAGCGTTTCGACTGGGCCGGTGAGCAAAATCTGAATTGAGTCAAGGGCAGGCGCAGCGAACTTTTAACGCCTCGATGGGTTAGCACGCTGGGGCATAGAACGCCCGGGAACGGTACACGCCCCTGCGATGTGGGATTGCAGGAAGTCTGAGCTCGAACTCATTGCCACAGCTGGTTTTCTGCGGGCGCCGGTCGCCACCGTGGTCAATGTCCGTGTCGACTCAGGCGCCCTAGTGACCTGCCTTCATGGACGCAAGGCTAGGAGCCAAATGACCGAATCAAAGTCCGCCTGACGAACGCTGCCTACCCTGGTAATCGGTTGCTATACGAATCGATGGCACTCAGCCATCGTCATTCGAATGAGGACAACAAATGCAAGTTTTCGGAAATGTGGCCACGGAACCCGAACGCAAGGTCTCCAAGTCCAGTGGCAAGGGCTACTACGAATTTCGCCTGTGCGAGAGCCAACGAGGCGTCGATACGTCACCGACCTGGTACACCGTGCGCATGATGAAAGACACGGACCCAGGATTGGCGAAGGGTGATTTCATCAAGACCACGGGCAAGCTGAAGGTCGACTATTACCTCTCTCGCGAGGGAAAGCCGACGGGCACCCTGCTCATCCTCGCATTTGAAGCCAGCAAGCTCGCTCGCCCGGCCAGTGCACTCGCCGCGGAGCAAGCCGCCGCAGCGTGGGAGGCTAACCAAGCCGACTGACTCTCCCTGATTTCATCGCCCCCGACCTCGGGGGCTTTTCTATGGGCGCAGAAGAAAAGAGGCCCGCCAAAATTGGCGGGCAAAGAAGTTCATCAAGCAGCCTGTTTCGCTGCCTCCAGAGCGCGGCGCTGGCGGGCCGTGTGCAGCTTCATGTCTTGGAGCTGTTCCCCGAATTTCCTCGGGTCGAGCTCGCCGTCGAGAAGTTTCCTTCCCGTCGCCGACTCATAGAGTTTGACGAGGCAAAATCGGCTTTCCGGCTTGGCCGTGCGGAGCTCTGCGGTAACCAGCGACCCCCACTGAGGGTCATCCTCGATGAATCGCATCGCTGCGTCGACGGCTTTGGCCTTGAACACGTGCGCTTCGAAGAAATCTTCGGCCTTCAGCCGTCCCGCCATCATCAAAACGGCGACCCTGGGCACCCGCAAATAAGCCGCGCACGCCTGCGCAAAATCATCGGACACCTGGTCGACACGTCGTAACCCGGACATCAGCAAATTGATATACGGATAGCTGTAACCAAGCGCTTCGGCGAGCTGTGAAATCGACTGCCCGCGCTCTGCGGCACACCGCACCAATGCTGCCATCAGCACGCCTCCGGGGCGTTTGAGCTGTTTCTCGTCGACTGTGCCGCTCCACGGGTCGACCATGATTGGCGTGGGGTTCGTCGCGTCACCAGGAATGCTCATACACGCCGCCGCTGCAGCTGTCTTGCTCATTTTCGTTGCCATCTGCTCATCTCTCCTGTGTCCTTGTTGTTCATCTCCGCCTGAGGCGGCCCGTATTCCTTCTTCGTATAGAAAGCAGCGCTCCACGGTCGGAGTTGCGGGTGGACATGCACGGGGACGCCGGCATTTGCATAAAGGAGATGGCTACACGTTCCAGCTGATGCCGAAATACGGCGCAGCCGGCACGTATAGGACGCAGTCGGTCGTCTCCGTGTCCTCACGAGACCGGCTGGAGAATCCCCATGAATCCCGTGCAAAAACTGCTCGACTTGAGCGAGCTGTCAGAAGTTCTGGGCCGCAGCCCAGAGACACTCAAAAAGGACCTGCGCCGCAACCCAGATGCGGTACCGCCGCGACTGCAACTGCCAGGCACGCGCCTGCTGCGGTGGCGTGCCTCGGATGTCGACGCGTGGCTTGCCGCGCATGTGCAAGGTCGAAGGGAGACAAACCATGAGTGAGAAAGGCCAAACCACCATAAACTCCAAGGCGTCCCCGTTTGGCAAGCCCCTAGACATTCACGCACTCCTGACGGCGCCGCCTCCGCCTCTCCATCATGTTCTCCCGGGATTGCTGGCCGGAACGGTTGGCATGCTTGCCGGCCCAGGGGGTGTCGGCAAAACCATGCTGGAGCTCCAGATTGCCGTTGGTCTGGCCACCGGCACGCCCGTCTGCGGCGGCTTGTTCGAGTGCGCCGACGCGGCTCCAGTGGTGATGGTTGCCGCCGAGGAGGACGTCAATGTCCTGACCCATCGGCTGCACGCCATCGTGCACGCGCTGTATGCGCAGAGGGCGCGATTCGGGCTGCAAATCGAGAGCAAGCCGTTCCTTGTCCGCTTGCAGAACAACCTACGCCTGTTTGCGGGAACCACCGCTGGGCTCTTGCTGCTGGACCGCGATGGGCGGAGCACGGCAACCCTCAAGGCACTCGGCGACGCAGCCGAAAGTGCCCAGTTAGTCATCATCGACCCTCTGCGCCAGTTCCATGGCGGCGACGAAAACGATTCGGCGTCGATGAATAGGGTCGTCCTGGCCCTGCGCCAGGTTGCCCGCCAATCAGGTGCTGCGGTCGTCTTTGCCCACCACGCGAACAAAGCCGCCACGTTCTCCGGCCAGGGGGATGTGGCAGGTGCGGCGCGCGGCTCGTCGGCGCTGACGGATGGCGTGCGCTGGCAGCTGAATCTTTCCAAACCGACCAAGGAGCAGGCTCAGCAGCGTGGCATCGCTGAGGATGCCCGGGGGCGGTACTTGCTGCTTGACATTCCGAAGGCGAACTATTCACCACCTCGTGGCACCGTCACGCTCGAGCGCCTCCCTGGTGGCGTTCTGGCGGGCTGTAGTCCCCAGGGCCATGGCCGGGGCGCTCACGAGAGGGCTGGCAAATCGGAAGTCCAACAGCTCCAGCTGACGGGAGATGAGCAATGACTCATACGGCGTCCAAACCACCACGCTTTGTTCGCTGCGACCCGGCCACAGCGACCTGCCCGCTCTTCCGGGCCTTACCGAAAGTGCATGAACGCCCGCCGCTAGACGTGGCGTATCGAGGTAAAAGCGGTGGACCGTCGCTGCGATTCAGTGCACGCGAGGCGCTGGGCATGCCCGAACAGACCGTCTTGCTTGTGTTACTTGAACTCGCGCAGGAGCAGTACCTGCACCGGCCCTCTGAACTGGTGGTCATCACGCCGTGGTCGTTCGGCATTGGGCAGCACCTCTGGCGCGCACTGCACGATGGCCAACCGGTGCGTTCGGGGGAGACCCTCTACGTGCGAACTTCCTGGCATGAGCTCTGCGGCCGCTGTGGGAGTCGTGGTGGGCGGGCGCAGCGGCTGCGGCAAGAACAGCTTCGCCGGCTCTGCGAGGTCACGGTGTGGGAAGATGCAATGGATGCGCTGCATAGCTTCCGTCAGTCGCGCCTGGTGTCCGTTTGGCACGGCGATGACATCGGGCTTCACCTTGCTGTGAATGTGCGCCTCGCGCGCGCGGTCATGGGAGGGCATTATGTGGCCCTTTCATTGCGCGAGCGGCTTGCGTTGAGCACTGACACGGCGCAGGCGTTGCACGCCTTCCTTTCCGCAGTGATTCGCCTGGGCAGGCGCTGGCGCTTCGGGGTGGAGACGCTGATGAAGCGGCTTTGGCGAAAAGGGGACTCGGCCATTCCAGTCGGCACGGTCAGCAGCAGGCGAAAGGCGGTCCGAGATGGCCTGGAGCAAATCGGAGCCCTGAATGGGTGGGAGGTGACGTGGCCGAAGGTCGACGTGGCGTCGGTTTCGCGAAAGCCAGCCAAAGTTAACGGCCTCGCGAAGGGCGGGTCCCGTGTCCCCTCTGTGGAACTGACGTCGTCCTTGGACGGTCGCCGACGCGACGCGTCCGGGCCCATCGCAGAAACCTTCGATGTAAGCCGCCTTTTGGCCGGCGTTGCCGATAGTCCATTACCTGGGACTATCGCCCACGATGACATGGACTTTCGGCAACGTGGAGACGCTGAGGAGGCCAGTGTTTCCGCGGGGTGCAGCCTGCCATAGCAGTGCGTACTAATTTCTACTAGGCGAAGCCAGGGCCTTGAGTGGCCCTGCTCGCCAGCCTTCACAGGGATGGTCCTAAAGGCCCGGCGCGCCTGCTGCCGCTTGAAACTGCGACCTGCGTGCCTGCCGAGCGGGCCTTGCGGCAAGGCCCTGTGGTCTTTGGATTGCCGCTTCAACGCTGTCCTCTTTGGTTCAGTTGGCGACGGCGTCCTGGTGAAGCCCCCGGTCCGTTTCCGATGTCGGACTGCCCAATTCTTGAAGAAGCGCATCTGCGTCAAGCCTGTCGGGGGCCAAACCTCTACCGCTCCAGTCCCAGTCCACACCCATCTTGAGGCGCGACACGGCG
>JAGWOZ010000105.1 GCA_028870715.1 Betaproteobacteria bacterium
AACCTTGAGCGCGCCCCGGCCTGAACCGGGTGCAATCAGCATTGGCCACGCAGGGTCAGCCAAGCAGTGCTACAAAGAGTCGCAACTGCCCACTGCCCCGCCATGCTCGATCTCCATGCCTTGGCCACCGCTGTCGCCCTGAGCTTGCCCCTGGTGGCTGCCGCTGAAACTCCGCATGCCATACCGCCTGCTGACGCCATCCGGGTTGACCGGGTGCTGGAGCCGGGCTGGCACTTTGCCACAGCGTTGCAGGCACAGGCGGCAGCCCGCGGCGCCTTGCAGCTGCTCACGCCGGTGGGTACGCCAGTCACCGGGATCGTGAAAGTGACGGGCACCACCGCCGTGTTCGAGCCCGCCGCGCCCCTTGCAGGCTGCACGCGCTACACGCTGCAGCTTCTGCGCGCGCCTGCACAGCGCACGTTGCGCAGCAGCTTCACCACCGCATGCAGCGCCTGGAGTGAGCCCGTGGAAATCGACGACGCCCACACCGCGCATCAAGTGGACCGGCCAGCCAGTGGGGCGGAAGTGGTTGCAGGCAAGGAAGGCCGTGCGGTGGCTGCATGGTTCCAGAGCAACGGTCAGCGCAATGCCATCTTCGCCAGCCGCTACGCCGCCCAGACCGATTTCTGGAGTGCACCCCGAACGATTGACCTCAACGGTGGTGGAGCCGCCGACGTGCCTGCCCTCGTGGCCGATGGACAAGGTCGCGTCACCGCCGCCTGGTTTCAGGCACTGGGCGGGCGCACGGCCATTTTCGCCTGCAGGCTCGATGCGGGGGGCGGCTGCCCGGCACCTGTGCGACTGGACGACCCAGGCGTGCGGGGAAACGCGGCAAATCCGCAATTGGCGGCCGATGATCTGGGCAACGTGGTGGCTGTATGGCAGCAACCGGACGGCCACCACACCGCCATCTTTGCCGCGCGATGGACACAGGCGCAGCAGCGCTGGCTGCCCGCCCAGGCCCTGGATCGTTCACCCGCAAACGCGTACGACGTGGTGATTGCCGCCATGGGTGGCGGAGGGTTCGTGTCCGCCTGGGAGCAGGGCAAGCGCAGGCACGAGAGCATATGGGCCTCGACACTGCCCAGGCCAACCGCGAGCTGGCGTGCGCCGCGCCGCGTCAGCCCCGCCGGGGTGCGCGCCCTGCACCCGGCCCTGGCCATGGATCCCCGAGGCGGCGCGGCCGTTGCCTGGGTCCAGGGGATCGGCCGTGCCCGGCGCATCGCGGCGACCCGGCTTGACGCCTTCATGCGCCATGAACACCCGGCCATTGGGATGGCCAGCGGCGCCTTTCCTGGCGCCGCCCTTGCTCCCGCGCTGGTGGTCGATGCGGCTGGCAACATCACGCTCGCCTGGGAACAGGCCGATGCGCAAGGGCGTGACGCCATCCTGGGCAGTCGCATGGATGGCGCCACGCGCCACTGGAGCGCTGCGCAGCGCATCGACAATCCGCGTCTGGCCAGCGCCGGCAACCCCGTCTTGGCTGTCGACCCAGCTGGAAACGTCACCTGTGCGTGGTACCAGGACAGCGCGCGCGGCATGCAAGTTCAAGCCGCGCGCCTCGACCCCGAAGCCACGCGCTGGTCCGATCCGGTGGAGCTCTCGGACCCGCGCCGAACCATTCAGGCCAGCCTGCCGGCCTTGGCCGTGGACAGCGCGGGCAGCGTGACCGTGGTGTGGCAACAGTACAACGGCTGGCGCACGATCGTGATGGCGAGCCGCCTGCCTTGATACGAGGCTGCGCGGCAGCGGCGAACACATTGATTTTGCTGCACACTGCCGCGCGCGCAGTCAGGCGCGGCCATGCTTTATGCTGGTGTGACCGCGTGTTGCGCGCCCCGCATGGTGCGGCCCCGCTGCGCGGCCTTCACCTGCGTGCATGACCGGTCTCGAAATCACCCTTCTGTATCTCATCGCCGCCGTGCTCGGCGTTGCGCTCTTTCGCTTCCTTCAGCTCCCGGCCATGCTGGGCTATCTCGCTGTGGGGGTGGTGATCGGACCCAATGCGCTGGCGCTGGCCGGCGATCCGTCCACGGCCCAGCATCTTGCCGAGTTCGGCGTGGTGTTCCTGATGTTCTCCATCGGGCTGGAGTTCAGTCTGCCCAAAATCAAGGCCATGCGCACACTGGTCTTCGGATTGGGCGCTGCGCAGGTCGCCGCAACGATCCTGATCGTGCTTGCGGCCAGCGTGGCCCTGGGCTGGATGTGGCCAAGGGGCTGGAGTCGGCCCGAGGCCTACGGCTTGGTCCTCGGCGGGGTCTTTGCGATGTCGTCGACCGCCATCCTGGTCAAGCTGCTGGCCGACCGGCTTGAACTGGAGTCCGAGCACGGCCGTCACATCATCGGGGTGTTGCTCTTCCAGGACCTGGCCGTGGTTCCGCTGTTGGTGCTTATTCCGGCGCTGGCCTCACCGGGGCGCCAGCTGGTCATGACCCTGGCTTGGGCCGCGCTGAAGGCGGCGGTGGTGTTGGCCGTGATCCTGCTCGCGGGCGGACGCGTGCTGCGGCCCTGGTTGCGACTGGTCGTGCGACGCCGCTCGGACGAACTGTTCATGCTCAACCTGCTGCTCATCACGTTGGGCCTGGCATGGCTGACCCAACTTGCAGGACTGTCGCTTGCACTGGGGGCGTTTCTCGCCGGCATGCTCATCGCCGAGACGGAATTCCGCCATCAGGTGGAGGCCGACATCAGGCCATTCCGGGACGTGCTCCTGGGGCTGTTTTTCATCACCATCGGCATGCTTCTGGACTGGCGCCTCGTTGTGGCGCAATGGTGGGTTGTGCTGTTGCTCGCCACGCTTCCCGTGCTCGTCAAGGCGGCAATCGTGCTTGGCGCCGAGCGGCTTCTCGGCACCCCGCCAGGCCTTGCGTTGCGCACCGCGTTATGGCTGGCGCCCGCAGGGGAATTCGGGATCGTGCTGCTTAACCTGGCCGCCGCGCATCACCTGCTGCCGCCTGCGCTGCTGAGCTCCGTGCTGGCTGCGGTGGTGCTGTCGATGCTGGCTGCGCCCTTCCTGGCCCAGCATATCGACGCCATCGTGCTCAAGTTCGTGGCAAGCGAGTGGATGCTGGCGTCGTTGCACCTCACCGACATTGCGCGCCAGACCATCAAGATCCAGCGCCATGTCATCATTTGCGGCTACGGGCGGTGCGGCCAGAACCTCGGGCAGCTGCTGCACGACGAAGGCATTGCCTATGTCGCGCTGGACCTGGATCCCGATCGCGTGTCCAAAACGCGCGCCAGTGGCCGCAGCGTCGTGTACGGCGACGCCTCCCGCCTGTCGAGCCTGCAAGCCGCGGGGCTCACGCGCGCCAGCGCCATGGCCATCACCTATGTCGACCAGCGCTCGGCGCTGCGCGTGCTGCAACTGGTGCGCGCACATGCGCCGCAGTTGCCCGTGATCGTGCGTACCCGCGATGACGCGCCTCTGGACGAGCTGCGCGCCGCAGGCGCCACTGAAGTGGTCCCCGAAGTGCTGGAGGGCGCGTTGATGCTGGCCTCGCAGACAATGGCCGTGGCAGGCGTGCCGCTGCAGCGCGTCTTGACGCGTCTGCGCGCAGCGCGCGCCGAGCGCTACAGCTTGCTGCGCGACTATTTCCATGGCATCGACGACCCCGGATCGAGCCTGGAGCTGCGGGACAAGACGCGGCTGAAGCCGCTCACGCTGCCACCGGGCGCGCTGGCGGTGGGCTGCAGGCTCGAGGCGCTGAACCTGCACGGCGCCCAGGTCGCCAAGGTGCACCGTGCCGATGGTCACGTGCTGCAGCCCGAGCCGGAGCTGGTCCTTTCGGCCGGCGACACGCTGGTGCTCTCCGGGCCACCCGAGGCCCTGGCCTTGGCGGAGGATGCGCTGCTGGGCGGCGGGTGACCGGGGGCGCCGGGGCACGACGAAAAATTCCGCTGTGGGGCCGCACGGCGGTCCAAGTGCGCCGAAGCGCCAGCCTTGCTTTGTCAGGCCGCGCAGACCTCGCACCGGCCACGGCCACCGGGTCTGTGGAGATCAGGCCGTCGCTCGCCACAAGCCCGATGGGAGCCAGGGCTTCAGTCTGACGCTGATGGCATGAGCCTCATCCTGCGCATGCCTCGGAGATCGACCGCTGCGGGCGTGTCTTCTCGCATTTGAAGGTGGCTGCCTGCGATGGCGTGCACGTCGCGGCGGGCGTCACACCAGTTTCACGAAACCCGGGGACAATGTGGCTCATCCGATTCCCTCGCGCCGTGGCCGGGCTTCGCTGGGGTCCAGCAGAGCGTCTTCCTGTTCCCCGCCGATTCAAAAAGTAGAACACTTCGCCATGCCCCACAGATCGCGAGTTGCAGCCCCGGTGACCTTGGCGCTGGTTGCGATGGTCCTCACCGCCTGCGTCATGCCCGCCATCGCGGCTGCGCCGGCAGCCAACCGCAATGCGCCCGGGCATCACCGCCCCGAGGCGATGCCCACGGCCACGCCGATCCGGCACCTGGTGGTGATCTACGACGAGAACGTCTCCTTTGACCACTACTTTGCCACCTACCCGAAGGCCGCGAACCCGAAGGGTGAGCCGGCATTCCTTGCTCGCCCCGGCACGCCTGAGGTTGACGGCCTGAGCGCCACCCTTTTGCGGGACAACCCGAATTTTGCGAATGCGGCCAACGGCGCGGACGCTGCCAACCCATTCCGGATGGACCGCACCCAGGCTGCCACGGCCGACCAGAACCATGCCTATACCGCCGAACAACAGGCGTACGACGCCGGGCGCGCCGACCTCTTCCCCAAATACACCGGCGCGGCCACCTCAGGTGGAGTCGGCGCATTCGGCACGAAGGGCCAAGTCATGGGCTACTACGACGGCAACACCGTCACCGCGCTGTGGAATTACGCCCAGCATTTCGCCATGAGCGATCACGCCTATACCGACACCTACGGCCCATCAACCCCCGGGGCCCTGGAAGTCGTGTCGGGGCAGACCAACGGCATGCAGATCGTGGCCACGACGAAAAGGCCGTTTGCCTTGAGCCGCTATTCGTATTACATCGACGACGGTCAAGGCGGCCACACCCTGATCAATGACGTCGATCCCGGCCACGATGTGTGTTCCAACCCCAGGGATCAAGTGATGATGCTGGGCAAGAACATCGGTGACTTGCTCAATGCGCACGGCATTTCCTGGGGCAGCTTCATGGGCGGCTTCGATCTGCAGCGGGTCAATGCCAATGGCACCACCGGCTGCAAGCGCAGCACCTACTCACCGGTGGTGGGCGCCAACGTGCGCGATTACATCCAGCACCACAACTGGTTTCAGTACTTCGCCTCCACGGCAAACCCCACGCACGCGCGGCCATCGTCGGTGCAAGCCATCGGCCACACCAATGAGGCTGATGGGAAGACCCGGGACCCGGCCAATCACGAATACGGCCTGAATGATTTCTTCACCGCAGTCGAAGCGGGCAATGAACCGGCTGTGAGTTTCCTCAAAGCCCCGGCGTATCAGGACGGGCACGCCGGCTATTCGGACCCGCTGGACGAGCAGGCTTTCATCACAAAAGTGATCAACTTCCTGCAACAGCACCCCGGATGGGCACGAACTGCCGTCATCGTGACCTGGGACGACTCGGACGGCTGGTACGACCACGCCTACGCGCCGGTCACCAGCCCGTCGTTTGATCCCCAGGCCGACCAGCTCGATGGCGCCGGTCGATGCGGTCATGGCACCCCACTCCAGGGCGTGCACGGCGCACCCGTGAACGGGCGCTGCGGGCCTGGAACACGCATTCCCTTCCTCGTCATCTCGCCCTGGGCCAAATCAAACGATGTCAGCCACGCGCCCATCTCGCAGGCCTCGGTTGTGCGTTTCATCGAGGACAACTGGCTGCAGGGTCAACGTCTGGGCGGCGGATCCTTTGATGCTGCTGCGGGCAGCATCATGGACATGTTCGACTTTGCGCGCGCCGGCGGTGGCGCCAACGCGCCTTTGGCCTCGCGCCACCCGCGCGCGGACCTGAATGCCCGGCTCTACCTCGACCCGCACGACGGGACCGTTTTAAGCGCCCCGCCCAAGGGCAGCGCATCGCCGAGGTCAAGCTGATGGCAAGGCAGGCATGGTGGACCGTGGCCGCGGTTCTCGGCAGCGCCGTCCTAGCGTGGGCCGGGTACGCGGCAAGCACCTCGCCCATCGCCTTTCGGCAATGGCTTGCGCACCCGCATGCGAGCTGGCTTCTCGCCCACGGGGCCAACCCCCATCCGGTGCGCCTGGCTCTGCCGCCCCGACAGCCCCTGAGCGCTGTGGCCCGTCTGGGCGCGAAGCTGTTCGTCGACTCGGCCCTGTCGGGCTCCGGCAAACTGTCCTGCGCGTCGTGCCACGACCCGGCGCATGCCTATGCGCCGGCCAACAATCTGTCGGTGCAACTCGGCGGTGGCACCATGCGCACAGCCGGCGTGCGCGCCGTGCCGTCGCTTGAATACCTGTATCGGCAGCAGAATTTTTCCATTGGACCCGACAACGCCGAAAACGAAGCTGTCAGCCTTCAGCGTCTGGCCCTCAGCGCCAACAAGGCTGCACGCGCGACGAAGACCGTGCAGAGCACGGCGCAGGCAGCGCAAAACCTGGTTCCCCAAGGCGGACTGTTCTGGGACGGTCGCGCCAACACCCTTCAGCAGCAAGCCGGCGGCCCCTTGTTCAATCCGGTGGAGATGGATGCAGGGAGCGTCACCGCCGTTGCGGCCCGCCTGCAGCATGCACCCTACGCGCGGGACTTCACGCAACTCTTCGGCCCGAGCATTTTCCAGGACCCGAAGCTCCTCGTCTCGGAGGCCCTGTTCGCCATTTCACGCTATGAGATCGAGGACTCCCGCTTCCACCCTTTTACAAGCAAATTTGACGCCTGGGTGCAGGGCAAGGCGCGCTTCACGCCGGCCGAACTGCGCGGATATCTGGCCTTCAACGATCCCAAGCGCGGCAACTGCGCCGCCTGCCACCTCGACCAACCCACGTCCGATGGCCTGCCTCCGCTCTTCACGGACACACAATATGAAGCGCTCGGCGTGCCGCGCAATCCATCCATTCCCGCGAATCGCGATCCCCGCCATTTTGATCTCGGTCTTTGTGGCCCCTACCGCAGCGACCTGAAGGCCCAGACCGCGTACTGCGGCATGTTTCTGACGCCCACGCTCCGTAATGTGGCCACACGCCACGCGTTCTTCCACAACGGCATCTATCACTCGCTGCAGCAAGTCCTGGCCTTTTACAACTTTCGCAGCACTGCGCCCCAAAAAATCTATCCGCATGGCCCCACGGGGATGATCCTGGTCGATGACGACCTGCCAGCCGCGTACCGCGCCAATGTCGACCGTACGGATCCGCCCTTTGATCGCCCCCCAGGCGCCCAGCCACCCATGAGCGCACAAGACATGCGCGACATCATCGCCTTCTTGCAGACACTCACGGACGCGCACGCGCCACACCCCTGAGTAACCGTGATGCCGCCGCCAGCTAGCGGCCTGTCGGCCCGTCCCGCCACATCATCCATGTTGCGAGTTCAGCGTGCCCCTCGTCGGCCACGCCCTGCGCAGCCGCCTGGCGGTTGCGCTCCGGTTGGTTCTGGCTGACTTTCCACTTGCCCTGAAGGCTCGTGGGCGCGATCTCGATGCCCACGATGGCCTTGAGCATCGCGTCGATGTAGTCGGCCGGCGCGTCCTCGACGGCCCACGGCTGAGGTCGAACGCATTCGTGCACACCTGTGAGCGCCGTGACCAATTCCCGCAGCCACGACGCATCGTCGATCACACGCAACGGCCCTCGTGCCTGCACGACCAGGTAATTCCAGGTCGGCACGACACGCCCGGTCTCGCGCTTGGTTGCATACCAGGACGGGCTGATATAGGCGTTGGGGCCGTGAAAGATCGCCAGCACCTCGCTGCCCTTCGCGGTATCGCGCCAGACGGGGTTGGCTCGCGCCACATGCCCGCGCAGCACCCCGTGCGGCGACCCGTCGTCGACCCACATCAGGGGCACAGGGTTCGCGTCCAGCCCCTTCGCGCCGTGCGTGACGAGCGTCGCAAGCGGATGCGCCTGCATCAACGCACGCAACGCCTTGACGTTCGGTTGCTGAAAATGCGTGGGTAGGTACATGGTGACTTCTGCGCCGCCTACATGCCTTGGATGATCGCGCGGCCCGGCAGCGGACCCGGGCGCGCTCGCTGCATCGCAGCCTACCATTGCCGCTTGGAACCCGGAAAAGCCACACGCGCATGCAACCCCTGTTGTCCAACACAGAGACCAATCCCGGACGAGAGTATGCACGCCTGTGCGTGATCCCGGAACTTGCCGGGATGGAGTGCCTGAGCGCGCATTTCTGGGGCCATCGTTTTGCTCCGCACGTGCACGACAGCTACGTCATTGCGCTGATCGAGCGCGGCGCAGAGCGCTTTCACCACGGTCGCACTGAACATATCGCGGGCGCCGGCAGCATCGTTCTGCTCAACCCTGGAGCCGTGCACACCGGCCAGCGGGGCACCGATGAAGGCTGGTCGTACCGCGCCTTTTACCCGCCCGTGGAATTGCTGGCGAGTCTGGGCAAGCAACTCGGAATCGGCCAGCCGGACTTCAGGCATGTCGTCGTCGATGATCCACTGATGTTTCACGCCCTGCGCGAAGCCCATGTCCACATCCAGAGCGAACCTGACGCGCTTGCTCGCCAGGCGGCGTGGGTTGAGACGTGCGGCGCCCTGCTCCAGCGTCATGCAGGTGCGCAGCGCAGCCGCCCCGATGAAGCCGGCGCTGTAGCTCAGGTGCGCGCAATTATGGCGGACGCCTATGGCGAGCCGCTTTCGCTCAGCGCCTTGGCTCAGGCCGTCGGCTTGAGCACCTGGCAGCTCAGCCGCGCTTTCCGGCAGCACACCGGACTTCCCGTGCATGCCTGGCGCAATCAGATCCGGCTGAGCCACGCGCGAACCCTGTTGCGCCAGCGGCGACCCATCGCCGAGGTGGCGAACGCGCTGGGGTTTGCCGACCAAGCGCATTTCACCAGGCACTTCAAGCGTGCCTTCGGCTTTACGCCTGGACACTACCGGGCCCTGGCCTGAGCGGCGCATGGGAATACGCGGGGAGCGTCCGCGCACAAACATTCAAGACGCCCTCCAAGCGAAGCTGTAACGTTCAGGAAGCGCACGCACTGCGTGCACTGTGCCCCTCTCTGACCCGTCGACTGCATGTCCACCGCCACACCCCTTGACCCTGGGCGCCCCCGTGAGTTTTTTCTTGGTGCGCGCGACACCTTTCCGCTACTGCTTGGCGCCGCTCCATTCGGGCTGATCTTCGGCGCGCTGTCCGGCCCCAGCGGGCTGCCGGCTGCTGCGGCGCTAGCCATGTCGGCACTGGTGTTCGCAGGGTCGTCGCAATTCATCGCGTTGACCCTGCTCGGCGGGGGCGCCGGAATCGCGGTGATCGTGTTCACAACCTTCATCGTCAATCTGCGCCATGCGCTGTACGCCGCCACGCTGCTGCCCTATGTGTCGGAACTGCCCCTGCGCTGGCGTGTGCCGCTGGCCTTCTGGCTCACCGACGAGACCTTTGCCGTGGTGCAACACCGTTACGCGCAAACCGGAGATACGCCCCTGGCGCACTGGTACTACCTGGGCTCGTGCCTGGCGATGTACGGCAATTGGCTCGCATGGACGGCAGCGGGCCTGTGGCTCGGGCATGCCCAGCCCTGGCTCACGCACGCCGGGCTTGAATTTGCCATGGTGGCCACGTTTACAGGCATCGTCGCACCGATGTTGCGACAACGCCCGGCGCTCGGGGCCGCGCTGGCGGCAGCAACCGTGGCTGTACTGGCACGCAATCTCCCCTACAAGATTGGGTTGATGCTGGCGGCTTTGGCTGGCGTGATCATGGGAGTGTGGCTGGAAGAGCGAAGCGCCGCGCTACAAACGCGCAATGCGATGCGGCCCGATCAGGACTATCACCAGGAGAAACCGCAATGACTGCGCAACTGCAGGCCGTCATCCTCGGCATGGCCCTGGTCACGTTCGGGATCCGCTTCACCCTGTTCGCGCTGGGCAAACGTGCCACCTTTCCGGCCCGCGTGCGCCGGGCTCTGGCCTATGTCCCCGTCGCCGTGCTCACGGCCATTACCGTACCCATGGTGCTCCTGCCCGACGCGCATTGGGACCTGAGCTGGCGCAATCCCTGGCTGGCCGGCGCCCTTGCCAGTCTCGCATTTGCATTGCGTGCGCGCCGGCTGCTTGGGGCGATTGCTGCAGGCATGGCCGTGTTCCTGCTCTGGCGTTGGGCATTCGGGGCGTAAGGCGGCGCCGCCTGAGCCATTGACCAAGCGCAGACGCTGTGCCCGCCGCATTCGCGCACCTGTCGCCCTCGAATCCGTTGGAACGCGCCATTTCGGACGTTTGTTGCCCGGGAGCAACGACAGTGCCTTAAACTGCGCGGCTTTGATTAATGATGGGCATGGTTTGCACATTGCCCATGGGGTTCATGCACGCCGGCGTGGCGAAATCGGTAGACGCAACGGACTTAAAATCCGTCGCTTCCTGTAAAGGGGCATGCGGGTTCGACCCCCGCCGCCGGCACCAAAATCGTGGGGAACGTGGCGTGAACCACAATGCGCATCCCCCACGCATGGCAAGCGCCCCGGTTGGGCCTGTTAAATGGCCTCCTGGTGGCTTTCTCGCCACCAGGCTCGCCAAAGTCGTCCGTGCGAGGTGCCATCCGGACCACGCAGCAGAGATGTGCACGTGTTCCAGGCTTTCTGGCGCCCAAAAAGAGGGCCGTTGACAGCGGGCCCGGGCCAAGCACGAGACACGCGGTTCGGGCATTCGCGGCTGATGGGGCTTGAACAGTTCGCTTGTGAGTTGCGCACTCTTGCGCACTTTTATACAATACGAGCATATCTCGCAGACTCGTTCCGATCCAGGATGCAGCCGATGCGCTGGGCGTGTCAGCCCAAACGCTGCGCCGCTGGGAGCGTGAGGGCCGTCTGCTGCCCGACGAGCGCACGGCTGGTGGTCGCCGCCGCTACGACTTGGCGCGGCTCAAGCCGGAGTTGTTCCGTGCGGCGGACGAGTCCGCCAGGCGCACCGTCGCGTATGCCCGTGTGTCGAGCCCCGATCAGAAGGACGATCTGGAGCGCCAGAAGCAGGTGCTCGAAATCTACTGCGCCC
>JAGWOZ010000106.1 GCA_028870715.1 Betaproteobacteria bacterium
AGGAACGTGCGGTCCTTGGAGGTGCGCACGAACAGCCGTCCGTCATCCTGCTGCTGCAGCTCCGTGACATCCTGCCCCAGGTGGAACGTCGGCTTGAAGGGCTCGATCTGCTTGAGCAGGTTGTCCGTCAGCTCCTGCCCGGTGCACACCGGCACGGCCGGAATGTCATAAATGGGCTTGTCCGGGTACAGCTCCACGCACTGCCCGCCCAGATGCGGCAGCGTGTCGATGACGTGGGCCTTGATGTCTAGCAGCCCAAGCTCGAAGACCTGGAACAGTCCCACCGGGCCGGCCCCGATGATCACGGCGTCGCATTCAATCGGCTCGCCGTGCCAGTGAGCGGCATCCGTGATCGCCGCGTTGAGGTGCATTTCCATGGGGTCGAGGGTCAGAAAAGCGCCACGATCAGCGCTCGAGAAAGGGAAGTTTGTCCGATTTGCCGTTCCACTCTTCAGCATCCGCCGGGGCGGGCTTGCGCTTTGTGATGCTGGGCCACTTGCGGGCAAGTTCGGCATTCAGGGCGATGAAGGCCTGCTGGTCACCCGGCACGTCCTCTTCGGCGAAGATGGCGTTGGCCGGGCACTCGGGTACGCACACAGCGCAGTCGATGCATTCATCCGGATCGATGGCCAGGAAATTGGGTCCCTCGCGGAAGCAATCCACCGGGCATACGTCTACGCAATCCGTGAACTTGCACCGGATGCAGTTTTCAGTCACGACAAATGTCATCGCTCAGCCTGTCGCTATGTGTCAAATGAACCGCTATTTTATCGGCAGGGCTTACCCTTATTCGTTGCTGCATATCAAGCGGCGGTGCGCGCGACCTGGCTGCGTCGCAATTCCCGCATCTATCGAAGTGCAAGCCGCCCATGTAAATTCGAGTCTGGATCGCATGGATGCGGTGCGGAAAACCGCCGCATGGGACGACAAAAGTACATATCAGGAGACAGGCATGAATGGTTTGATGCAGCAGCACGACTTACTGATTTCCAGCCTTATCGAGTTCGCTGCGCGCTACCACGGCGACACGGAAATCGTCTCGCGCCGGGTGGAGGGGGATATCCACCGCACCACGTACGCCCAGGTGCGCAGCCGAGCCAAGCAGCTGGCGCGTGCGCTGGACGACTTCGGACTGGAGCGTGGCGATCGCGTCGGCACCTTGGCGTGGAATGGCTACCGGCATTACGAGCTGTACTACGGCGTCTCGGGCAGCGGTCGGGTGCTGCACACGCTCAACCCGCGCCTGCATCCCGACCAGATCGCCTGGATCATCAACCATGCAGGCGACCGCGTGCTGGCGTTCGACATGACCTTTACGCCCATCATCCAGGCCATCGCCGCGCGCTGTCCCAAAGTCGAGCGATGGGTGGCGCTGTGCGAAGCGCAGCAGATGCCCGCCGAACTGCGGCAGGCGGTTCCCGGTGTGCAAAGCTACGAGGAGATGCTGGCCGGGCAGAGCGATGAATACGCGTGGCCAAGCCTCGACGAGAACCTGGCGTCGTCCATGTGTTACACCAGCGGCACGACGGGCAATCCCAAGGGCGTGCTGTACAGCCACCGCTCGACGGTGCTGCATGCGTACGCGGCTGCCCTGCCGGATGTGATGGACGTGTCGGCGCGCGATGCCGTGCTTCCGGTGGTGCCGATGTTTCACGTCAACGCCTGGGGCATTCCCTACTCCTCGGCCCTCGTCGGCTGCAAGCTGGTGATGCCCGGACCGGCGCTGGACGGAGCGTCGCTGTTTCGGTTGATGGATGACGAGGGCGTGACCTTCGCCGCCGGCGTGCCCACCATCTGGCTGGGGCTTCTCAACCAGATGCAGGAGGAGGGTCGCAAGCCGCGAGCCCTGAACCGTGTCGTCATTGGAGGTTCGGCGGCGCCCGCCTCGATGATCGCCACATTCCAGGATCGATGGGGTGTGAAGGTCCGCCACGCCTGGGGCATGACCGAAATGAGTCCCCTTGGCACGGCGTGTGCGCTCAAGAACAAACATCTCGAACTGCCCCCGGAGCAGCGCATGGCCGTGCAGGTGACGCAGGGGCGCCCGATCTTCGGTGTCGACGTGCGAGTCGTGGATGGCCAGGGCGCTGACCTGCCCTGGGATGGAGCCTCCATGGGCGAGCTTCTGGTCAAGGGTCCGTGGATCATGTCCGACTATTACGAGTCGGGTCAGCCCAGCCCGTTGCGCGACGGTTGGTTTCCGACGGGCGATGTGGTCACCATTGATCCCGATGGCTATGTGCACATCATGGACCGCAGCAAGGACGTGATCAAATCGGGCGGCGAGTGGATCAGCTCCATCGAGCTGGAGAACATTGCCATGGCTCACCCTGCAGTCGCAATGGCGGCCTGTGTGGCGATGCCGCATGCCAAATGGGACGAGCGCCCGCTGCTTGTCGTGGTCAAAAGGCCTGGCGCGCAGGTCACGGCCAGCGAGTTGCTCGCGTTCTACGAGGGCAAGGTGGCCAAGTGGTGGATTCCGGATGATGTGCGCTTCGTCGACGCCATTCCCCTGGGTGCCACCGGCAAGATTCTGAAGAACAAGCTGCGCACGCAATTGATCGAGCCCGCATCGGCCGGTGCCTAGGGCGCGAGGAAACCTTCGACATCGCGCTGCACCGGGCTGGGCATGCAGCGCGATGGAGGCTCAACATCGCTCACGGAGCCGCTGGCGCCCTTGCGCTGGGCACGGCACGCCTGCGCTGCCAGACTTCATGCCCGAGCATGCCGGTGGCCATCATCAGGAAGAACAGCCCTTCCTGCCAGGTGAAGGCGCCAAGCATGGCCAGGGATGGGCCCGGACACAGCCCGTCCAATCCCCAGCCCACACCGAAAATGGCGCTGCCGACGATCAGCTTGCCGGTGATCCCGAATCGCGGCGGAAACGCAATCGGATCGCCCAAAAGTGCGGTCTTCCGGCGCGAAGCGACTTGCACCAGCGGGAACGCGACCAGCACGGCGCTGGCCATGACCAGAATAAGGCTTGGATCCCAGGGGCCGGCGATGTCGAGGAAGCCCAGCACTTTGACCGGATCGGTCATGCCGGAGATCAGCAGGCCGAATCCGAAGCCCAATCCGCAGAGGAATGCGAAGATTCTCATGACCATACTCCGGTGCAGTGTCAGAAATGTCGGGTCAGCACGGCGGTGACGATGCCCGCGGCCATGAAAGTGCCCACCGCCGCGGCCGAGCGCGCCGACAGGCGCGACAGACCGCACACGCCGTGGCCGCTGGCGCAACCCGAACCCATGCGCGTGCCGAATCCCACTAGCAGTCCCGCAAGCGCGATGATGGGCCAGGATTCGCCGTACCGTGCCCCGGGAACCGGTGCAAACAGGACCCAGGTGAACGACGCCGCGATGATGCCCCCCAGGAATGCGATGCGCCAGCCCGCGGGGCGGGCGCGCTGCGCCAGGTCATTCAAGGCGCTGCCCAGGATGCCGCTGATGCCGGCAATCTTGCCCGCGCCCAGCGCCAGTGCGCCCGATGCAAGCCCGATGAGCGCGCCGCCGGCAATGGCGGTGCCGGGCGTGAACTGCAGCCAGTCGACTTGGAAAAGCATAAGTTGTCTCCTCTGTCTAGATCTCAAGCAGGATTTAAATGCGTGGGTGTTGACTGGGGTCAAGCCACGTCTAGGTATATGCCCCGTACAGTATCAGGTTTACCTGATTGATACTATGTACTAGATATGAGGAGATACCCGTATGAGTACATTGAAGAATGACCGGATCGACGCTGAAGCCTCGGTTCGCCCCAAGGTCCACACCTGGTTTCATGCGCCGTCGAACACGGCCTGCCACTGCATCATCGACCCTGTCACCAAGCACTGCGCCGTGGTCGACAGCGTGCTGGATTTCGACTACGCAGCGGCGTGCACGCATACGGAATTCGCCGATGCAATCGTGGCCTATATCCAGGCCGAGGGCCTGACGCTGGACTGGCTTTTGGAAACCCATGCCCATGCGGACCACATTTCCGCGGCCCCTTACATCAAAACGCAGCTCGGGGGGAAGATCGGCATCGGTGAGCACATCAAGGACGTGCAAAAGGTGTTCGGCGAGCTGTTCCACGACCCCAGTATTCCGCGCGATGGTAGTCCGTTCGACAAGCTCTTCGCCGATGAGGAAACCTTCGCCATTGGTCAGTTGCAGGCCCATGCGATGCACACGCCGGGACATACGCCGGCTTGCATCGTGTACGTGGTGGGTGACTGTGCCTTCGTGGGCGACACGTTATTCATGCCCGACTACGGCACGGCGCGCTGCGATTTTCCCGGTGGCGACGCACACATCCTTTACCGCTCGGTGCACAAGATCTTCGCGCTGCCACCCCAGACGAAGCTCTACATGTGTCACGACTACATGCCCGGCGGTCGCGAGCCGCGGTGGGTCTGCACGGTGCAGGAGCAGCGCGAAGGCAACGTCCAGATCCATGAGGGCGTGGCCGAGGACGACTTTGTCGCCTTTCGCAAGCAGCGTGATGCCAAGCTCAGCGCGCCCGCACTGATCCTGCCCTCGGTGCAGGTCAACGTGCGCGCGGGCCATATGCCGCCGTCGGAATCCAACGGGGTGAGCTATCTGAAGATTCCCATCAACGTGTTTGGCCGTTAGCAACAGGCCTTGGCCCCGGGGCGCGGCTACCGCACCCCGGGGCCAAGGCCTGCGCGCCGTGGGGAGCCCTGCAGGCGCCCGGCCAACATGGCATCATTCGCCGCCATGCAAGACGGTGGCGAATGATGGACGATCTCAAGCTTTGCGAGCTGGTGGGTGCACTCAGTCATGCGCTGGACATGACGGAGGGCCAGCCCAAGGGGCACTGCGTGCGCTGCGCCTTCATTGGCATGAACGTGGCGCGCGAGCTGGGGCTCGACTCGCAGCGGCAATGGGAGCTCTATTACACCTTGCTGCTCAAGGATCTGGGGTGCAGCAGCAACGCTGCGCGCATCTGCGACCTCTACCTCACGGACGACCTGCGATTCAAGCGCGACTTCAAGCTCGTCGGCGGCTCGCTGCCGCAGGTGGTGCGCTTTGTGCTCACCCACACAGGGCTGAGATCGGGCTTGGCGGAGCGATTTCGCGCCACGTTGGAGATTTTCCAAAATGGAGGCGACATCGCCAGCGAACTGATCAGAACCCGCTGCCAGCGCGGGGCGGATATTGCGCGCCAGTTGCGGTTTGGCGAGGCGGTGGCGCAAGGCATCCATGCCTTGGACGAGCACTGGGATGGCGGAGGCAAACCCGACGGCCTGGCCGGCGAAGCCATACCGCTGTATTCCCGGATCGCCTTGCTGGCCCAGGTCGTCGACGTCTTTCATACCTCAGGCGGGCCAACTGCGGCGCTGGCCGAAACCCGGCTGCGCAGCGGCCAGTGGCTGGATCCCGCGCTGGTTGCCGCGTTCGAGCGTGTGGCAGCGCGTGAGCAGCTGTGGCCGATCCTCGGGCAGGCGGATCTGCCGGCACGTGTTTACGCACTGGAGCCGGCCCAGCACAGCGTGCCTCTGAGCGAGGACTATCTGGATGAAATCGCCGAGGCCTTCGGCCAGATCATCGACGCCAAGAGCCCTTACACAGCCGGGCACAGCGCGCGGGTGGCGCTGTATACGGACCTCATCGCCGAAGAGCTCGGCGTGCCCAGCGCGCGCCGGCGCTGGCTGCGGCGCGGGGCACTCTTGCACGACATGGGCAAGCTTGGCGTGAGCAACACCATCCTCGACAAGGCTGGCAAGCTCGATGCCGCCGAGTGGGAGGCCGTGCGCCTGCATGCCACCTACACCGAGCAGATCCTGAGCGGCATCGCGCCGTTCGCGGAACTGGCGCAGGTAGCCGGCGCCCATCACGAACGACTGGATGGCGCCGGCTACCCGCGCGGCCTTTCAGCGCACGACATCACGCTTGAGACGCGCATGATCACCACCGCCGATATCTTCGACGCCATCTCGGCCGATCGGCCCTACCGCGGCGCGGTGCCGGTGCCGCAGACGCTCGCCATGATGGACAAGCTGGTCGGCTCAGCGCTCGATGCGCGGTGCATGCACGCGTTGCGGCAAGCCGCGCAGCGCGTTGAATCCGGCCTGGGCCAGGTGCCGGCGGCCGCTGTCCTGCCCCAAGCCTGAAGCCGAAATCGTGCCGCGGCGGTTTCGATGCGGCTAGACTGCCCGCTTTTTGCCGCATTGGCTTTTCCATGACCGCATCGCCGAACCTCGAGGACAGCGCCGCGCAACACGCGCAAATCCTGGCGCAGCTTGCCGCCGAACTCCAGTTGCGCCCGCCGCAGATCGCCGCAGCGGTGGAACTGCTTGACGGTGGCGCCACCGTGCCGTTTATCGCGCGCTACCGCAAGGAGGCCACCGGCGGCATGAGCGACGAGCACCTGCGCAGCCTGGAGGTGCGCCTCGTCTATCTGCGCGAGCTCGAGCAACGCCGGGCCGCCATCCTCAAGTCCATCGCCTCGCAGGGCAAGCTTTCGCCCCCTTTGCAAGCGGCGATCCTGGCTGCTTCGCAAAAGCAGGAGCTCGAGGATCTGTACCTGCCCTACAAGCCGCGTGTGACCACACGCGCCCAAAAGGCACGCACCGCAGGCCTGGAGCCGTTGGCCGACGTGCTGTTCGGCGACCCCACGCGCGATCCGTTGAGCGAGGCGCAGGGCTTCGTGCAGGCCAGCAAAGGGGAGGACGGCGCGGACTTCACCACCGCACAAGCCTGTCTGGACGGCGCGCGCGACATCTTGGTGGAACGCTGGGCCGAGGATTCCACGCTGGTGGGGCCCTTGCGCGAGTGGCTTTGGAGCTGCGGCGTGCTGCGCGCCCAGGTGCGCGAGGGCAAGACCGAAGAGGGCGCGAATTTCCGGGACTACTTCGAGTACGCCGAACCGATCGCCCGTGTGCCCTCACACCGGGCGCTGGCCGTATTCCGCGGGCGTGCCCAGGATGTGCTGGATCTGAGCCTGCAACTGCCCGAGGCGGACGCAGCCGGCAGTGCACCGCTCAATGCGGCGCAGCAGCGCATTGCCGAGCACATTGGCTGGAGCCACCGCGCCCGGGCCGCAGATGACTGGCTTCAGCGCTGTGTGCAATGGGCGTGGCGCGTGAAGCTGTCGCTGTCGCTGGAGCGCGAGCTGTTTGGCCGGCTGCGCGAGCAGGCCGAAGGGCAGGCCATTAGCGTGTTTGGCGCCAACTTGCGCGATCTGCTGCTGGCCGCACCCGCAGGTCCGAAGACGGTGATGGGGCTGGATCCGGGAATACGCACGGGCGTGAAGGTGGCCGTGACCGACCCCACCGGCAAGGTTCTGGAGACCGCCACGGTGTACCCGCACGAGCCTCGGCGTGACTGGGAAGGCAGTCTGCATGCCTTGGCGACGCTGTGCAGCCGGCATCATGTGCAGATCGTCTCGATTGGCAACGGCACCGCAAGCCGCGAAACAACCCGACTGGTCAGTGATCTGTCGCGGCGCCATCCCGAGCTGGCGCTGACCCAGGTGGTGGTGAGCGAGGCGGGCGCGTCGGTGTACTCGGCCAGCGAGCTGGCCACGCAGGAGCTGCCGGAGCTGGACGTGAGCCTGCGCGGGGCGGTGTCGATCGCCCGGCGCGTGCAGGATCCGCTGGCGGAGCTGGTGAAAATCGATCCCAAGAGCATCGGCGTGGGCCAGTACCAGCACGACGTGGACCAGGCCCAGCTCGCGCGCCGGCTGGACGCGGTCGTGGAGGACTGCGTCAACCGCGTCGGCGTGGACGTCAACACCGCTTCGCGTCCGCTCCTGGCGCGGGTGGCGGGACTGAGTGCCCGCGTCGCCGACCACATCGTGCGCCAGCGTGATGCCAAGGGCGCCTTTCGCAGCCGCCAGAGTCTGCTCGAGGTGCCGGGCCTGGGCGCCAAGACCTTCGAGCAGGCAGCGGGCTTTTTGCGCATCATGGATGGGGACAATCCGCTGGACCGCTCGGCAGTCCACCCCGAGAGCTATGCACTGGTCGAGCGCATCCTGGCTGCCGCCGGCCAGCCCATCAACGTCATGATGGGCAATGCCAAGGCGCTGCAGGCCGTGCGGGCGGAAGCTTTCGTGGACGCGCAGTTCGGGCTGTACACGGTACGCGACGTCCTGGCCGAACTGGACAAGCCTGGCCGCGATCCGCGCCCGGCCTTCCGTGTGGCCCAGCTGCAGGAGGATGTGCAGAAGATTCAGGACCTGCGCCCGGGCATGCGCCTGGAGGGCACGGTGACCAACGTTGCGGCGTTCGGCGCGTTCGTCGATCTCGGCGTGCATTGCGACGGGCTGGTGCATGTTTCGCAACTGGCCGACCGCTTCGTCAAGGATGCCAGCGATGTGGTGAAGGTCGGCGATATCGTGAAAGTCACCGTCGTGGAAGTCGACGTGCAGCGCCAGCGCATCGGGCTGAGCATGCGCAGCGCGCAGCCCGCAGCCGCCCCTGGCGCAGGCGGCAAGCCCGCCGATGCGCGGCTGCCGGGCGGTGGTGCACCGGCCAGCCGCCTGGGCGGCAAGGCCCGCCAGGCGGCCACGGCTGCGCCGGCGCAATCGGCCATGGCCGCGGCCTTTTCGCGTCTGGGCAAGTCAAGGCCCTGAGCTGCAGCGCTTGCGGCGCGCGCTCCCACGGCAAGCCGCATTGCCGATCCGGTGGGCGCAAGCCGGCGCGGGGCGAGCAGGCATGGCGTAGCCCACTGGTGCCGCGCCTGCCACGCGACGTGGGGAGCACGCGACGCCGCAGCCCACGCCGGCAGCAAGGCGCGAGACGCCTGTTGCGGTGACCTTTCGAGCGATATCGAAAAATCTTGATACAACGCAAGGCGGCTTGCCGAGGCCTTGCCTAGCATGCGACGCATGATGGAGTCCGTGCTGGCTGCCCCCTCGTCGCCTCTGGCCCTCCCAGATCCGGGGGAGCAGCAGGGTGCCTGTCACCATTGCGGCGCGCCCTTGCCGCAGCCGCCAATCCGCGGCATGCTGGCCGGCCAGTGGCGCGACTTTTGCTGTGGCGGTTGCGCCGCGGCGGCCCAGGTGATTGCCGAAGGGGGCTTGTGCGCGTACTACGACAAGCGCGACACGGTGGGCCTGCCGGCGCTGCCCGAGGAGGACATCAAGCGCATGCGTGAGCAGTGGCAGGCGCTTTCAGACCGCGAGTTTCTTGCCTCGTTCGCCACCGATCTGGGTGGCGGCTTGTGGCGCAGCCTGGTGGCCGTGGAGGGCATCCACTGCGGCGCCTGCGTATGGCTCATCGAGCGGCACTTGCGCGCGATTGCGGGGGTGCGTGCTGCGGCGGTGAATTACGCCACACGCCGCGTGCTCGTGGAGTGGGACGACAGCCAGGTGCACCTTGGCGACATCCTCGAGGCTCTGGCGCGCATCGGGTACAAGCCGGCGCCGAATGTTCGCCACGCCAGCGAGGCGCAGCAGCGCAAGAGCGCCCGCATGGCCGTGCTGCGCGCGCTCATTGCCTGGCTGGCCATGATGCAGGTCATGATGCTGGCCTGGCCGAGCTATGTCGATCCAGGCGGCCTGAGCGCGGCCGAAGTGGCGATTTTCCACTGGGCCAGCCTGTCCATCACGCTGCCCGTCCTGCTGTTTTCCGGCTGGCCATTCATCACGGGCAGCCTGCGCGACTGGCGCATGCGCCGCCTGGGCATGGACGTGCCCGTGGTGCTGGGCCTGTGGGGCGCGTTTGGGGCCAGCGTGGCCAGCGTGGTGCGCGGCCAGGGGCCTGTTTATTTTGACTCGGTCACGATGTTTCTGGCCCTGCTGCTCACGGCGCGGCTGATCGAGACAAGCTTGCGCCATCGCAGCATGAACGCCGCCGATGAACTGCTCGAACAGCTCCCTGCGGCCGTGCGCCGGCAGGGCGCGGGTGGGGAGTGGGAGACCGTTGCGGTGACCCGGCTGCGCGCCGGCGATGTGGTGCAAGTCCCCAGCGCCAGCCTTGTCCCGGTGGACGGCGTCGTGCTGCAAGGGCGCAGCCATGCCAACGAGTCCTTGCTGACCGGCGAGAGCGTCCCCGTCTTCAAGGCGGTTGCGAGCCGGGTGCTGGCTGGAAGCATGAACATTGACTCGCCGCTTCTCGTGCGCGCCGAGGCGGCCGGACAGGGCACGCGTATTGCCCAGATGGTGGATTTGATGAACGGCGCCTTGGTCCACAAGCCGCGCGCGGCGCGCTTGGCCGACGCGGCGGCCCACTGGTTCACCCTGGTCCTGCTGAGCCTGGCGGGCGCCACCGCATTGCTGTGGTGGTGGCTGGACCCCTCGCGCATCGTGCCCGCAGTCATCGCGGTGCTCGTGGTGAGCTGCCCGTGCGCGCTGTCCCTGGCGATCCCCGCTGCTTTGGCGGCAGCCACGGCGCGGCTGTCGCGCGCTGGCGTGCTCGTTGCCCGGGGCCACGCGCTCGACGCCGTCGCCAGCATTGACGTCTGGCTTCTTGACAAGACGGGCACCCTCACCACGGGCGTGGCCGACAGTGTGCGCGTGACCTGGCGGCAAGGCGGGTTGAGCGAGGACGCCGTCGTGGCGCTGGCCGCGGCGCTCGAGCAGGGTGTGCAACACCCGCTGGCCTTGGCCTTGTGCGCGCACGCCAAGCAGCGTGGTGTGAGCCTGCCACACGCCCAGCACATCCAGGTGCGGCCGGGGCAGGGCGTGGAGGGGCAGATCGACGGGCGCCGGCTGCAGCTCGGCAAGCCGTTGCAGCTGGTGCCCGCCGCTGCGCAACAAGCAGGCGCCAGCGTGCTTGAACTGCGCGTAGCGCCGCCCCCTGCGGCGGGCGTTGCAGCCGCCGCAGGGGAACGCCTGGCGCTGATCGAAGTTGCCGAGCAACTGCGCGCCGGCGCACGCCAGGCCGTGGATGGCCTGCGCGCAGGCGGCACGCGTCTGGAGCTTTTGAGCGGCGACAACCCCGAGAGCGCGCGCGCCTGGGGCGCGCAGGTGGGGATTGCGGAGGTGCAGGCCGGGATGCTGCCGCAGGACAAGCTTGCGCATGTGCGCGCCTTGCAGGCCAAGGGCATGCGTGTGGCCATGGTGGGCGACGGGGTCAACGACGCGCCCACGCTGGGGGCGGCGGACGTCTCGGTCAGTTTTGCCAGCGCAGCGCCGATTGCGCGCGCCGGCGCCGATGTCGTGCTGGCCTTCGACGACATGCGGGCCTTG
>JAGWOZ010000107.1 GCA_028870715.1 Betaproteobacteria bacterium
CACATTGCAAACACCTCCCATGCCTGTCTCAGATTTGAAGGTCAAGGTTTACGACCGCCTCGCCGACGTTCCATCCGAAGACTGGGATGCATTGTGCGTCACTAGATCCGTGGCGATGAGCAGGGCTTTCTGGGGTGTCGTCGAAAGCTCGGGTTTGAATGATTTCCATTACCGCTATGTCATTTTTTACGACGACCAAGGTCGTCCCCAGGGCCTGGCGGGCGTCTACACGGTGACCACTGACATTGCGATCTTCGCGCCGGCATTCGTGCGGCGCCTACTGGATACGGTGCGCAATGTTTTCCCAGGTTTCCTGAAGTGGAAGATGCTCGAATGCGGCACGCCGATCACGATCAGCAGTCCGCCCTACATCAAAGACGATGCGGTTCCAGACGCGCCATTCGTCGCGAGCTTGAACACTGTGCTGCGTAAACTGGCTCGCGACGAGGGTTGCCTCATCATCGTTGTGCGGGATTTCGAGCCCAATGCGCAGGGGTTGCGCGGCGAGTTTGCGCGCTGGGGTTACCACTGGACCGACAGCCTGCCCAACACCTACATGGACATCCGCTGGAGCACACCGCAGCTCTATCAGACATCCATGCGCAGTTACTTCCGAAGCAAACTCAATAAGCACCTCAAGCGCAATCTGGCAGCAGGCGTGCGACATGTCCTGGTCGATGATTTCGCATCGCTGGCCGAGACGCTTTGCGCGCAATGGATGGTTGTCCACACCCATGCCAGCGAGTTTCAGCGCGAGGTACTCACCCCAGAGTTCTATCGCGACCTGTCTACGCAACTGGGTTCCCTGGCCAAGGTGCTCCTGTTCTATCGTGGCGAGGACCTTGTCGGCCACGCCCTGCTACTGCTCGATGGCGACATGCTGCGGTGGCTCTACGTCGGCCGCGAGGTCGCCGACAACGACAGCCTCTACATCTACATTGCACACACGGTGGTCGAGACCGCCATCCTGCTTGGCGCAAAACGCCTGGAGATGGGGCTGACCACCTATCCGATCAAGCAGGATCTCGGCGCCGAAGTCGTACCCATCAAGCTCGCGATTCGCGCATCCTGGGGTTTGATCAATCCATTCGTCGGGCTGGGCTACGCCTTGCTCAACAGTGTGCCGAAGCCCCGTCCCAGGCAGGCTTTCAAGGCGGATGGCTTGACGGCGTCGCATTCATGACCCCCCACAGTTTCCATGGGCGCACCGTCCTCGTCACCGGCGCCACGGGATTCGTCGGCAACCATCTCGCCAAGCGTTTGAAGCGTGAGGGTGCACGCCTCAAACTGCTCGTGCGCGACCCGGCGAAGGTGCCGGCCTTCTTATGCGACCAGGATGACATCATTCAAGGTGATCTCACCGACGCCGCGACACTCGGTCCCGCCCTGCAGGGCGCTGAGTGGGTGTTTCATTGCGCTGCCAACGTCAGCACCTGGGATCGCCAAGAACAGTACGAAGCCGTCAATGTGATGGGCGTGCGCCATCTGATGCAGGCCATCGAGGCACAGGCGGTTCGGCCGCAGCGTTTGGTGCATGTTTCCACGGTCGATGTATATGGCTTGCCTGCACACCCCTGTGACGAAAGCTGCCCCCCTCGCCTCCCGGGCTTTGGGTATGGTGACAGCAAGCTGCGTGGAGAGCGCCTGCTGCAAGAGCACGCACACCGCTTGAGGCTGCCCTTTGTCATCCTGCGCCCGACCAACGTCATGGGTCCTGGCAGCCCATTCATCGATCGCATCGGACACGAATTGCGCAGTGGCTTGATGCTGCGCGTCGCCGGCGGTGCTGCCGACGTCGGCTTTCTGTACGTCGAGAACTTGGTCGATTGCCTGCTATGGGCTGCGCAAGCACCGCAGGCCGCGGGCGAGGTGTACAACGTAGTGGACCCCGAGGCCATCACTTGGCGGCGTTTTCTCGACGATCTTCGCCAGGGTATCGGCGGCAGAGGCTGGATCATCGATCTGCCTTATCCCGTCGCTCATGCCGCTGCGGCCGTCGTCGAGACACCCTACCGGCTTTTGCGCATCCGCAGTGAGCCCTTGCTGCACCGCATGATTGTCAAGATGTTCGGACGCACGTGCGGCCACAGTGCGGCCAAACTTGCTGCGGCGGGTTGTCCTGTCGGACGTATCCCTTATGCCCAGGCGATGGCCGAGTCCATCGTCTGGTTTCAAGCCAACCATCCGCTGTGAACGTGCCGCCATTATCCGCATTCCAACCGCCACTGCACGTCGTGTTTCTTCAGGGCATGCCGTCACCGTTCTACCAGCGCATCGCTGCGCATCTCGGTGCCCATGGCTGCCGCGTCACGCGCATCAACCTCTGCGCTGGGGACTGGTTGTTCTGGCACGGCAAGGAGGCCATTTCCTACCGGGGAAGCCTCTCACAGTGGCCGGGTTTCATGACGCGATTCATGCAGGAGCAAGGCGTCACCGATCTCGTGTTGCTCGGCGAAAACCGCCGCTACCACCGCGAAGCAGTGGACGTGGCGCTGGCGCACGGGGTGCGCGTGACGGTGAATGATTTCGGCTACATCCGTCCAGACTGGATCACCTTCGAACGCAACGGCATGAGCGGCGCGTCACTATTTCCGCACGACCCCGACACCATTCGCGACATCGCCGCGCAAGTGCCCGATCTGGACTGGGCACCGCGACATGTGGACAGCGCTTATCGCATGGCTCGTGGCGACCTACTCCACAACCTGGCCAATCTCGCCCTGGCTTGGATGTTCCCGCGCTATCGTCGCAGCGACCTGAGACCCAACACACTGATTTACACGCTGGCCAGCGGCTTGAGGTTGCTCACCAACCGCCTGCGCAAAACACGCACCCAAGCCGAGGTGGCCCAACTCACGGCCTCCGCCCAGCCCTATTTCCTGTTTCCGCTGCAACTCAATTTCGACTTCCAGATCGTCGCTTATTCGCCCTTTGAAGGAATCGCAGACGCGATTCATCATGTGCTGCGGTCTTTCGCCCTGCACGCTCAGCCCGACGCACTGCTCGTGCTCAAGGAACATCCGTGGGATCCTGCGCTCAACGACTGGGAGCGCATCCTTCGGCACGAGGCCGCCACACTCGGCGTGGCCCATCGCGTGCGCTACCTGCGCGGCGGCCATCTGGACTCCCTCATCAGCCATGCGCAAGGCGTCGTCACGGTCAACAGCACCACCGGCATGCGTGCCCTGCATTTGGGCAGGCCGCTGCAGGTGCTGGGGCAGGCCGTCTTTAACCTGCCCGGGCTGACCCATCAGCAGGGCCTGGACATATTTTGGACCGCGGGCGCCCCACCTGAACCAACCCTGGTGCAGGACTTTCTCAAGGCTCTGGCCGCCACCATTCAGATACGTGGCGTGTTCTTCCAGGAGCCTGGGCTCAGTGAGGCGGCGCAGGAAGCCGCACACAGGCTACTGATGGATCGCGTTGGAAGACTGTTTCCTGCAACTCCTGGGGTCGTCGACTGCCGACGCTGCGGACCACCCACACCCGCTCGCAGCGACGAACGATTACCCGTCACGAGTCGCGACGGATAACCTCTGGATGCGCCGTCGCAGGACACAAGGCGGCTTGTTGCATTCCAGTCTGGGTCGTTTTGGCGAGTTTCGTGAGTTTCGAGAACGGCGGCTTTGTGGGGCGCGGTGGTCGGCGTACCACGCTACCGTGGCAATCCCAAGTGGATGCTGATGGCGTCCTCGACGCCGGTGAGATCCGCCTTGGAGAGCGTGCCGAGCTTGCTCTTCAGCCTTGCCTTGTCAGCCGTCATGATCTGGTCGGCCATCGCCTTGGCGGGTTTGCCGTCCAGCGTCACCAGCGCCTCGCCAGGATACTGGCGACTGGAGTTGCTGGTCAGGGGCACGACCACCACGCGCGCGAGATTGCGATTGGCCGCATCGTTGCTCACAATGACGGCTGGACGCGTCTTGCGGATTTCGCTGCCGACGGCCGGATCGAACTCCACCCACCAGACCTCACCGCGCTGCATCAACCCCATCCTGGGCCAGCGCGTTGCACCACTGCAGCGCCTCGACTTCGCGTTCGGCATCGGCTGCCATGGCGCGGTAGCCGGCATCCAGGGCGGTATCCAGGACATGGGGCTTCACCAAGTCTTCGATGAATTGGCTGATGCGGCGCTTGCCGATGGCCCGGTGCAGGCCGTCGTACACCGCTTCATCCAGGGTGATGGTCATTCGCTTGTGCATGTCGATCACAGGTGCGTTGTGTGCATAACGCATTGTAGACCTCCTGCAGTCCGGTTCAAAGCTGGCCTTGGGGTGACCGTTGGCAGCAGCGAGGAGCCATCAAGCGGCTAGCCTGCTGCATCATCGCTGCAACCAACACCCACCGAGACTGGTCAGCGTTGCACCCCACGTTCAAAACGCGCGTTGAAGCCCAACCGAGATCATGTTCTCGGACTCTGCATTGGGTCCAAAATCCTCCGTAACACGGAAATGAATGTCTTCAAATCGCATCGTCCATTGTTTGTTCAACGCCCAATCCACCCCCGCCCCGACGTTGTAGCCCTGCTTGTGGGATCCGGTCACAACGCCCCCTTTGACAAAGATCGGCCATGCGCCAGCAAAGGCAAGAGCGTCCAGCGTGATCTCCGGGCCAGCATGGGTGGTCGGCTCCTCCCGACCCTTATTGATTACCGACGCCTCGATCGCCCATTCCTTGTTCTGGTAGCCGAGCGAAAAATAGCCAGCGCCGGGAATGAAGCCGTACCCCAACCCTGCGGTCAGGCCACTGGCGTGACTGGCATCGAGCATGAGAAACATTGGGAGGCAAAAGAGCAGTTTGATAACGTGGCGTGACATGAATGTTCTCGTTTCTATTTCTGAGTTCGTGCGGGATTGAGACAACAAAGCATCAAGCAGATCACCGCACCCCGATGAAGCGGCGCAGGAAGAAGCGGTAGATCTCTTGCCACCAGGGCGTTTTACCCGCCACGCGTGCCTTCCAGGCCAGCAATTCATCCAACGCCTGCTCAGGCGTCACGAGCCGCTTGTTGGCGCGGCTGAGGTAGAGCGGATACAACAGCAGCACACCGGCAACCAGTTCGTCGAGCTGCAGCCTGCGGGTGCGGCGCAGGTGAGGGACGATGTCGTGCGTCAGGCCCCAGCCGGCATAGAACGGTTGCCCGTAGCAGGTCACGGCCTTGCCCCGCAGCAAAGCCTCGAAGCCGGCGAGCGAGGTCAACACGTGCACTTCGTCCACGGCGTCCAGTAATGTCTCCATGCCGACGCCGGCGACGACTTCGTCGCACCAGCGCTGCGCGTGGCCTTCGTCCTGTCCGAGCTTGCGCAGCCTGGCCACCACGTCCGGATGCGACTTGTACAGCACATAAGCCTCGGGGTTGGCCTTGCGCACCGCCCGCAGCAGCGCCATGTTGTGCTGAAGATCGGTCGCGCCGAAGGCAATCGACGCATCGCTTTCCACCTGGCCCGGCACGAGAATGACGCGCCGCGCATGCGCCGGCCTGGCCCAGGGTTGGGCACCGAGGTTGTATTTGGTCAACCCCGCCTGCACGATGCGCTGTCGCAGCGCCTGGGCCCTTGCAACCAGCGAGGTGGAAAAATCCTGGCCCGCCAAGATCACTTCCAGGTCGGACGGCTGGGTGGTGTCGTAGTACATGCCGCGCGTGTCGACCACCCAGGACATGGGCCGCACCAGCTCCGCCCCCAACCCGACCGAGCGCAGAAAGCCATCTTCCATGCGCAACACCACCCTGCCCTCCTGCACGCCGCTGGGCAGCGGCGCCCTGCCCCACAGCACCACCCCGCCGGCTGGCGGCACGGGTGCGCCAGCCTGAATGAAGTACAACGTGTGGCCCACAAAGCACTGGCGCACAACAGGCCATTTCCAGCGCGGAAAGGCGTAGATGCAAAGCTCAGCGGGAAGCGCGGCGAAGCGCCCGACCTCCATGCCCGTGGGCATGGCAAGTGGCGCGGCTGTCGTGGCAGCACGGGTTGTGGCAGATTGATCCATGCGTCAGGCCAGCGTCTCGATGAAGGCATCCACCTGCGCGAAATGTTGGCCCCAGCTTGGCGCGCTGAAGCTCTTCATACGCGCCAACTGCGCAGCACGCGCGGGACTATTGGGCTGGGTGTAGTCAAGCACGAGGCGCTGCCAGCCCAGACCATCGAGCGCATCGACATAGTCTGGGATCTCACCGGCAACTTCATGAAAAACTGGCAAGTCACTGGCGATCACCGGCAAGCCATGCTGCAGCGCCTCGACCAAGGGCATGCCAAAGCCTTCCACGAACGACGGGAAGAGCAGTGCGCGGGCGTGGTGCAGCCAAGTCGACAACGCCTGGTCGTCACAGCGCGACTTCTCGATGATGCGGGTGTGCAGGGCCGGGCAGCGCTCCAGCAAATCAATGACCTGCTCACACTCCCAGCCGCGTTGACCGACGATCACCAAATGCGGCACGCCCTTGCTGCCTGCCTCCACCATGCGGCGCCACAGGTGCAGCAGCAGCAAGTGGTTCTTGCGCGGCTCCACCGTTCCCAGCACGACGAAATACGGTGAGGGCAGCGGCGGCTCCGAATGCGGCGGCGGCAGCGCGGCGGTGCCAAGTGGCGCTACCGCGTTAGGCGGTGTTCGTAGGCTCAAGGACGTGGCGTAGCTGCGCAGTTCGACTTGGGTCGAGGTGGAGTTGCAAATCAGCCCGTAGCCGGTATCCAGCATCGTCTTGATGCGCTGCTGATGCCTGTCCGCTTCGCCCGCACGACAGTATTCCGGGTGCGTGATGGGAATGAGGTCGTGCAAAAAATACAGGGGCCGCAATCCGCGTCGTTGCACTTGCGTGGCGTAGGTGGGCTGATCCAGGCCACTGTGCCCGGTGTTGAACAGCAGCGCCCCGCGCCGCCGGCCCCAGCGCAGCACATAGGCGCGCCCCACGCACAGGCGCAGGGTGCGCGCCGGCCGTGCCACCTCGCCCAGCAAGGCCCCAAACACGCGCTGCGAATCGGCATGGGTCAGCTCCACCCAACGCCCCCAATGTCGCACCAGCGCGTGGGCACGATGCCGAAAGTGCTGGACATAAGCCAAGCTGACTCGATCAACGCCCGTCGGCTGCTTGCCTTCCAGCAGACGTGCCGCCAGGCGGGTGACATCGATCAATACGTCGGTTTTGGCGCGCGCGGTGCGCTGCATCACTGGTGTTGCGACGGCCACGGCTAGATGATCCCGAAAGTGTTGGGCAACAAGTGAGTGGGCCGCTTCAGGCAGCCTTTGGAATAGGGTTGTCGAGGATACATGCCGCAGTCTCGGCCACCAAAGTCGCGGTCGTCCCCATCGACAGCTCGGCCTGCTAAAGCGACTGAAACGACTTCTTGCCGACCACGGCGTGCCCAAGATGGTGCCTTTGGTTTGCCTGTGAAGAACTCCATATTTCTCCAAATTTTGGAATGAGTTGCCATCGGCCCACGCCCCCGGGGTTTCGTGGAGGCTGGTTGGACTAAGTCACGACGGAACGGTGGTCTGACTGGCTTATTGTCGATCGTAGTTTGCCTCACCATCGTGGCGCAATCTACTTAAGCGTGCCCCAACAAAGCTGTTTTGAAGTGACCTGGGGCACTGGAACTGCCCGCAACGCGGGCTTTGTGCGAGACTTCACCTCGGTGGATCGTTTCTTCGCATGGCAGGCATCGTCATGTTGGCATGCAAGAGAAAGAAGCCGACCCTCAACACATCAGCTCAACAGAATCTAGGACATCGCCGTTTTGGCTCTCAACGAGGATCAATCGATCGCCATCCTGCGCGAAGCCGTGGCCGAAGCACCCCGGCCGGTGATGCTCTACTCCATCGGCAAGGATTCGTCGGTGTTGCTACACCTAGCGCGTAAGGCCTTCGCGCCGAGGAAGCTGCCGTTTCCGCTGCTGCACGTCGACACCACCTGGAAGTTCCGCGACATGATCGCGCACCGCGACCGTATCGCGCGCGAATACGCACTAGATCTCATCGTTCACACGAACCACAAGGCGCTGGAGGAAGGCATCAACCCTTTCGATCACGGCAGCAGCTACACCGATATCCTCAAAACCCAGGCGCTCAAAGAAGCCCTGGACATGCACGGCTTCGATACTATTTTCGGCGGGGCAAGGCGCGACGAAGAAAAAAGTCGCGCCAAAGAGCGCATCTTCTCAGTGCGCGAGTCTGGACATCGCTGGGATCCCAGGGCGCAGCGCGCCGAGTTCTGGGCCAATTTCAATACCCGCCTAGCACCTGGGCAGACGCTGCGTGTGTTTCCTCTCTCAGACTGGACCGAGGCCGACATCTGGCACTACATCCGGCAGGAAAACATTCCTGTCGTCCCTCTGTACTTCGCCGCCGAGCGGCCCGTCGTACAGCGTCATGGACAGTGGATCATGGTCGACGATGACCGCTTCCGCTTGGCGCCGGGCGAGGTGCCGCAAATGCGCAAAGTGCGGTTTCGTACCCTGGGCTGCTATCCGCTCTCGGCCGCAGTGGAAAGCGACGCCGACACGCTCGATGCGGTAATTGCCGAAACCCTGGCGGCGCACACGTCCGAACGAGCCGGGCGGCTGATCGACCACGACAGCGCGAGCAGTATGGAGCGCAAGAAGCAGGAGGGGTATTTCTGATGGCCCCCAGCACTCCCCACGGTCCCCGTATGCGCTTTCTCACCTGCGGCAGCGTCGACGACGGCAAGAGCACCTTGATCGGCCGGCTGCTGCTCGATACGAAGCAGGTGTTCGACGACCAGTGGGGCGCCTTGCAGAGCGACTCCAAGCGCTGGGGCACACAGGGTGAGGCCCCCGACTTGGCGCTACTGGTCGATGGCCTCCAGGCCGAGCGCGAGCAGGGCATCACCATCGACGTGGCGTACCGCTTCTTCGATAGCCCCAGGCGCGCCTTCATCGTCGCCGACGCGCCAGGACACGAGCAGTACACCCGCAATATGACGGTGGCCGCCAGCACCGCCGACTGTGCCGTGATGCTGGTGGACGCACGCAAAGGAATGCTGACCCAAACCCACCGACACAGCCGTATCTTGGCGCTGATGGGCGTGCGCGACGTGCTGCTGGCGGTGAACAAGATGGATCTGGTGGATTGGAGCCAGCAGCGTTTTGACACGATCCGCGCCGATTACCAAAAACTCGCCCAAGAGCTTGGCCTGCGCTTTCACGCCGCACCCCTGTCAGCGCTCACTGGCGACAACCTCACCCGCCGTAGTGCGAAAACCCCCTGGTACGGCGGACCGACGCTGCTGCAATGGCTTGAAGAGCAACCGGACGCTGCGCCAGCTCTGAATGTTCCAGCGCTGCTGCCGATGCAACTGGTCCTACGGCCGGATGCAAACTTTCGCGGCTATGCCGGGACCTTAGCGCAGGGCACACTGCGCGCAGGTGATGTATTGCGGGTGTTGCCCTCGGGGGTGACGGCCACGGTCCGCGACATCCGTAAGGGTTTCGACCTGGTGAATAAAGCACAGGCCGGCGATGCGGTGTGCATCACCCTGCTTGAGGAACGCGATGTCAACCGAGGCGACTTGCTGTGTGCGGCCGAGGCCGAACCAGGCATGGCCGCGCAATTCCACGCCCATATGGTGTGGATAGACGCGCACGCGTTGATTCCGGGGCGGCCGTACTGGTTGAAACTCGCGCACCGCACGGTAGGTGCCACTGTCACGTCGATCCGACATTTGATCGACCCGGATAGCGGAGCGCATGTCGCGGCGCGCGAGGTCCCCATGAACGGCATCGCTGCAGTGCATCTGAGCTTGGATCGGCCGATTTCCTATCTGCCTTATGCCCAAAGCAAAACACTGGGTGGCTTCATCCTGATTGACCGGATCACCCAGGCGACAGCCGGCGCAGGGATGATCGGCTTTGCGCTGCGTCGTGACCACAACCTGCACTGGCAGACGCTTGACGTCGACAAACCCACGCGCGCCGCGCTGAAAAATCAGACGCCAAAGTGCGTGTGGTTCACCGGGCTGTCGGGCTCCGGTAAATCGACGCTGGCCAATCTCCTGGAGAAGCGTCTGCACGCAGAAGGCAGGCACACCTACGTGCTTGACGGTGACAACCTACGCCACGGCCTGAACCGCGATCTGGGCTTCACTGAGAGCCTGTGAACGTTTCAACTTCCGCGATGCATGCAACGCATCGAGACACGCATGCTCTGCGGCCGGGCGCGGCGCTTCGATTGGATCGGAAGTTCGTCTTTTGGGGCGATCCGGCGTTGATGGATGGCCTGGTGGACCGCAAACACAGCCCGTGTCGGCCCCTTGCCGGTCCCTTGTCAGCCGCTCAGGCCGCGAAGGCGAAGTTCAAAGCCATCATGCGCTTCAAATTGTGGGCCAGCGCGTGCCACAGCAACACGGCGCGCGCCTTGATCATTCCGCGCACGTTGAAGCGTTGCAAGCCGCGGTTGCGCAGATGCGCGTTGGTGCACTCGATGCTGGCAGCCCGCACCTTATAAATCTGCTTGGCCGCCTCGGTGCCCATGCGCTGGCGCCACTGGCCCAAGGCCTGGCTGTCGCCGGGCAGCGGCGCATACCGATCGCGCTGCTTGTCCTTGGGTGCGACCACCGGCGCGAACACGGCAGTTGCGCGCGCTTGAAGCTGCTCAATGTGCGCGTGCTTGGCAAATCCTCCATCGGCCAGCCACTGCTCTGGCACCCGTGCGTAGCGCTCCTGATGCTGCGCATGCATGGGCAGCATCTGATGCATGTCGCTGCCCGAGTTGATGAGATCCACACCGGTGATGATCAGGGTGGCGGTGTCCACCGCGAGTTGCGCATTGAAGGCTGGGCGAAAGCCCCCATCGGCCATCTTCATCACACGAGCCTCGCAATCGGTGGTGCTTGTGCGCGGCTCCTTGGGCTTCTTGGCTTCTTTGGAGGGTGGTGGCTCGGCGGTTGGCACATCCGCGCCCTGATCGCCCATGGCCGCCTCGACGCGAGCTGTCTGGCCTCGCGCCCCGTCAGCCTGGGCCGTGTCGGCTTGTCGCTTCTTGCTCTTGCCCGACATGTTTTTGTCGATCTCGTTCATCGCCTCGAGGGCACGCGCGATGCGTTGTTCGCGCTCGGTGGCGGCACGCTGGCGCGCCGCACGCACGCGGCGGGTGCCGGC
>JAGWOZ010000352.1 GCA_028870715.1 Betaproteobacteria bacterium
TGCGCCATGCCGAACGCTGCCGAGAGCATTTCTCGGTTGAGCCCGGCCTTCTGCCGCACGCGGCGGCCCGGTGCTTCCACCGTGCCTTTCGCACTGCGGCTCATATTCTTCGGGGCCAGTTGCTCCGTCGCCAGCACTGCGCATTGCTGCACCATCCTGGTCGTCTCCTTGTGCACGAAGTCCCGGCGCAGATTGGCGATGCGCTCGTGCAGCCGGGCGATGCGCCGGCCCAAGCGCTTGAAGCGCAACGACCCTTTGCGCTTTCTGGCGCGTTCGCGCTGCAAGGCCGCCAAGCGGGGAAGCTCCTCGCGCACCCAGCGCGGGTTGGCGAGGGTCTGTCCATCGTCGAACGTGGCCCAGTCGTTGATCCCGAAATCCACGCCGCGTCGAAGGTCAGCGGTGCGCTCACGCGCACAGGCCGTGTCGGGCACGCGCAGTGTCACCGACACGAACCACTGGCCGCCGCGGCGCGTCAGCGTGATGTCGTTGGGCTTGGCATCCGGCCCGAAGCGGTGACGGCCACGTGCCCGGATGGACAGGGCGGCCTCGCCGCTACCCGGTCGAAGCGTCGCGCCACGGCCGCCGTGCTGCATGAGCTTCCAGCCCGCGGGATCGGGATAGGCAAAGCCCGAGAACCGCTTCGCTGACTTGAACCGTGGGAATCCGGGCGTCTGCCCGGCTTTGACCCGGCGAAAGAACGCCTGGAAGGCCAGGTCCAGACGCCGCAGCGTCTGTTGCAAGGCGTGGCTGCCAAGCTCCACGAACTCGGGACGATCCGCCTTGATCTGCGGCAGGACGTTTTGTTGGTCGTAGTAGGAGACATGCTTGCCCGCTTTACGCCAGGCGTCGATGCGTTCTTCGAGCGCTGCGTTGTACAGCTCGCAGTGCAGCCGGGTCCAAGCCTCGAGCCGCGCTGCCTGCGCGGCATTCGGGTCGAGCTTGAACGTGACTTTGCGGCGCTGCATAGCTGTTATTTTATCCAGCCCTGCGAGGAACACCAAGCGAAAGCCGCCCGCTTGACCCACTCCTGCCCGGACGGCGCAGCCTATGCGACGCTGCGCGTCGGGCCGGGCTAGGAAGGGGAATGCGCGGGCACACGTTCAGCCGAGCAGGGGATCGGAGCCATGGCGCATGCGCTTCACCACCAGACCCCAGCTGGGGCAACACGGCATCGCCTCTTTAGGCGGAAGCCCGCGCCGTGCGCGCCCGCTTGGCTTTCCACCATCCAAAAACCACTGGCAGGAGGGATAGCACGACGATGCCGAGCGTAAGGGCGCCAAGATTATGCTTGATCCAGGGAATATTGCCGAAGAGGTAGCCGGCCAACATCAAGGACCCGACCCACAGTCCACCGCCGGCAATGTTGTAGCCAAGAAACTTCGGGTACGACATTTCCGCGACCCCCGCCACGAAAGGCACGAACGTCCGGATGAAAGGGATGAAACGTGCGGCAACCACCGTCACGCCGCCGTACTGCTCGTAAAACGCGTGCGCGCGATCGAACGCGCGGCGGTTGAACCAGCGGCTGTCTTGCCAAGCGAACACCTTGTGCCCTAAAAGCGAGCCAACGCCGTAGTTCACAGAGTCACCCAGCACGGCGGCAAGCCACAACAACGCGAGGGACGCGGGCAAACTTAGACTTCCCGAAGCGCAAAAGGCACCAACGATGAACAGCATCGAATCGCCCGGGAGGAAGGGCATCACCACCAAGCCCGTTTCGATGAACACGATCGTGAAAAGCATGCCGTACACCCAAGCCCCATAGGCGTGGATGAACTGTGCAAGCTGCGCGTCAAAGTGCAGAAACAGATTGATGAGGGTCAAAAGGTCCATGGGTGGTGCTGGACTGCTGGCAGGCTCGCATGAGGCTGGTGCCTGAGCTTTCTGGAGCGATGATTAGCCGTGGCGATCTGACCAGCACACGGGCAAAGCAGATGCTCGCGCAGGAAGCGCGAAACGTGATCAGTATACTAAGCTGATGATGCTGTCTCCTG
>JAGWOZ010000108.1 GCA_028870715.1 Betaproteobacteria bacterium
AACAAACAGGGCAGAATCTCGCGACGGGAGCCGTGCTTTCAGACACGCAATTCGTCAATCTGCCCGCGACGACCATCGCCAACACAATCCTCACGGGCGTGGCTCCAGGAGCTGTTGCCATCAGCTTGTTCAACGCTGCGGCGAACCGATTCATCAACTTGGAACTCTCGGCGCTTGAGGCCGATGGGAAGGGCAAAGTCATCTCCTCGCCGCGTGTCATAACGGCAGATCAGAGGCAGGCCACGATTGAGCAGGGTGTCGAGATCCCGTACCAGCAAGCGACGTCGGCCGGGGCAACGTCGGTCGCCTTCAAGAAGGCCGTGCTCAGCCTGCAGGTCACGCCCCAGATAACGCCCGATGGCAACGTCATCATGAATGTGGAAATCCACAAGGACAGCGTTGGGCAAAACACCTCGGCAGGCCCGGCGATCAATACGAATACCGTGACGACGCAGGTGCAGGTCGAGAACGGGGGCACGGTTGTGCTGGGTGGCATTTACACGTCGCAGGAACAGAACCAGACCGACAAGGTGCCGCTGCTGGGCGATATCCCGGTGCTCGGCTATTTGTTCAAGACCAATAGCAAGAGCATTCAGAAAGACGAGCTGATGGTGTTTCTCACGCCCAAGATCGTCACGAGTTCGGATCTGACCCGCTAGGGCCCGAGTCGACATCCGGTCCGCCCTTGTCGCCTAGCACACGCATTTTTCTCATCGGCCTCATGGGCGCCGGCAAGACGACGGTCGGGCGGGCGCTGGCGCAGCGGGCGGGATTGACCTTCGTCGATTGCGACCATGAGATTGAGCGGCAGGAGGGTTGCACCATCGCAGCCCTGTTCGCGCGCGACGGCGAAGCGGGGTTTCGGGCGATCGAATCGAAGGTCATCGATGAGATCACCCGGCGCGATGGCGTGGTGCTGGCCACCGGTGGCGGCGCCGTGCTGCGTGAGGACAATCGCCGCGCGCTGCACGATCGCGGTGTGGTGGTGTACCTGCGCGCCAGTCCTGAGGAGTTGGCGCATCGCACACGCAACGACCGCAACCGCCCGTTGCTTCAGACCGGCGACCCGCGCGCCAAGCTGCGCGAATTGTTCCGTCAGCGCGACCCGCTGTACCGCGAGACCGCGCATTTCGTGATCGATACGGGCCGGCCCTCAGCGGCCATGCTGACCCAGTTGGTGCTGACCCAGTTGGAACTTGCGGGGGTGCTCGATCCGGCAGCACCTGCGCGCGCTCCGCGCTAGCGCGGAGCGAGGCTGGCTGGCGGGTCCGTGCCAGGGCAGCGGCGCAGGGCGCCATCGCACGCCGCCACCTACAATGCGGCCTGATTTCGAGAAGGGGCTGCCAGCCATGACCACCGTTCGTGTCGAACTCGACCAGCGTGCCTACGATATTCACATCGGGACCGGCCTGCTCGGGCAGCCAGACACCTTCGCGGCGGTGGCAAACCGGCGGGCTCGAGCCCTCCTTGTGACCAACACCACGGTTGCGCCGCTTTACGCGCAGCGCGTGCAGCAGGCGCTGGCCCCGCATTTTTCGCAGGTGCTCCTGTGCGTGCTCCCGGATGGCGAGCAGTACAAGGATTGGGCAACGCTCAACCGCGTGTTCGACACCCTGCTGGAACATCAATGCGACCGCAAGACGGTGCTGTGCGCGCTCGGTGGCGGGGTGATCGGCGACATGACGGGGTTTGCCGCGGCCTGCTACATGCGCGGCGTGCCCTTCGTGCAGATCCCCACCACCCTGCTTGCCCAGGTGGATTCTTCGGTCGGCGGCAAGACGGCGATCAACCATCCGCTGGGGAAGAACATGATTGGCGCGTTCTACCAGCCACGTCTGGTTGTGGCCGACACCGAGACGCTACACACGCTGCCCGCGCGCGAAGTCGCAGCGGGCCTTGCCGAGATCATCAAGCATGGCGCCATTGCCGATGCTGCGTTTTTCGAGTGGCTCGAGCACCAGATGGACGCATTGCGTGCGCTGGACCCCGAGGCCGTGGCGCATGCGGTGCAGCGATCGTGCCAGATCAAGGCCGCGGTGGTGGCGCAGGATGAGACCGAAGGGGGCCTGCGTGCCATTCTCAACTTCGGCCACACCTTTGGCCATGCCATTGAAGCCGGGATGGGCTATGGCCATTGGTTGCATGGCGAGGCCGTGGGTGCAGGGATGGTCATTGCGGCTGATGTGTCCGTGCGGCTGGGGCTGTTGGCGCCCGAGGCCGCAGCCCGATTGCGCGAGCTCGTGCGCCGCGCGGGTCTGCCGGTGCAAGCGCCCAAACTGGCGCTTTCCCGCTACCTGGCGCTGATGCAGGTGGACAAGAAGAACGAGGCCGGCGCTGTGCGCTTTGTCTTGCTCGATGGTCTGGGTCATGGCGTGCTGCGCACGGCGCCCGACGATGCCGTGCGTGCCGCGCTCACCGCGCATGGAGCACTCGACGACGCGTCGGCTGCTGCGGCGAGTGCATCGATGGACGCGGTCACGCGCACCTGAACGCGATTCCTCCGCGCAGAGCATGCACGACGCCATCACGCTCCGTGCCGCAGAAGCGGCGCCGCATGCGCTTGCACCGTACGCCTGCAGCGCCGCGACCTCGCGCGGCCGCCGCCATGCCGAGCCTCCGCCAAGCGATCGCAGCGACTACCAACGCGACCGCGACCGCATCATCCATTGCGGCGCGTTTCGGCGCCTGGAATACAAGACCCAGGTCTTTCTCAACCACGAAGGGGATTTGTTTCGCACCCGGCTCACCCACAGCCTGGAAGTGGCCCAGATCGCACGCTCCATTGCGCGAGCGCTTGGCCTCAACGAAGACCTGACGGAGGCGCTTGCCCTGGCGCATGACCTTGGACACACGCCCTTCGGTCACGCGGGGCAAGACGCCCTTGCGGCTTGCATGCGGGAGCACCACGCCGAGGGCGGTGGCTTCGAACACAATCTGCAGTCGCTGCGGGTGGTGGACAAGCTGGAGGAGCGCTACGCCGCGTTTGACGGGCTGAATCTCACGTTCGAGACGCGCGAAGGCATTCTCAAGCATTGTTCGCGGCGCAACGCCGAGCGTTTGGGGGATGTCGCGGCGCGCTTCCTTCATGGAGGCCAGCCCAGCCTGGAAGCGCAGGTGGCCAATCTGGCCGATGAGATTGCCTACAACAACCACGATATCGATGACGGCTTGCGCTCAGGCCTGTTGCAGATCGAACAGCTCGAGGCCATCGACTTTTTCGGAGGCCATTGCCATGATGTGCGCACGGCTTACCCAGGGCTTGCACCCAAGCGCTTGGTCGCCGAAACCGTGCGACGCATGATCTCCGCGCTCATTGCTGATCTGGTGACGCAGAGTCTCGCGCGCATCGCGCAGGCCGATGTGCGCAGTCCGGCTGATGTGCGCCTGCGTCCTGCGCTCGTCGGCTTCAGCCCGCCGGTGCGCGATCAGCTCACCCGGCTGCAGCAGTTCCTGCGCCAGGCGTTGTATCGCCATCCGCAGGTGCTGCGCTCCACGACGAAGGCGGCGCGCGTGCTGCGCGAGCTGTTCGAGGCCTACGCCGCCGAGCCGCGCCTGCTCCCAGCGGACCACCAGCGCCCAGAGGGAGGCGGGCAATTGCGCGCGATTGCCGATTACATCGCCGGCATGACCGACCGCTACGCGATCAAGGAACACCGCAAACTGTTTTCCGTGCAAGACTGGTGATGCGGCCCGAGCGCTGTATGCGCCGGAAATCCCGCAAACCGAGCAGGTGTATCAAATAATGACGTCGCGGTATTTGCCTAGGCAGTATCATGCAGGGCATGAATACGAAGTCCCCCAGTCCTCCTGCGGCCGATCCGCCGTGTTTCTACGACGCGCAGAGTTACAGCAAGGACACCTCGGTCGGCTTCTTGATGAAGCGCTGCCTGGGCGTGCTGGTGCGCAATCTCGACCATCGCATGCAGTTGCTGGATCTCACGGGCACGCAGTGGCACCCGTTGATTCACGTGCTGGAAGGCTGTGACACGGTGGCTGCCTGTGCGCGCGAAATGCAGACGGACGCCGGTGGCATGACCCGCATGCTCGACCGTCTTGAAGCCAAGGGGCTTCTGGCGCGAAGCCGAAGCACGGTGGACCGCCGCGTGGTCCATCTGGCGCTCACGCCCAAAGGGCGTGAGGTCGCGCAGCAGGTTCCCGCCGTGCTCGCCGCCGTCCTCAACGAACATCTGCGCGGTTTCAGCGGCGAGGAATTCGCCACGCTGATGGAGTTGTTGCGGCGCTTCGCAGGCAACGGCGAAGCGCTGGCCGCCGCCAGCAACGCGGGGCCGGGACCGCGGATCACCGTGCGCGAGGACTGAACGGCTCAGGCGCATCACTGCAGCGCAACACCCCCAAGGCAAGCCCGACGCGTGCCCCTCACCCTCTCCATGACCACCATGTCGCTCAAATCGCTGTTCCCATCCGCTCGCGCGGCGCAACACGCAGGCCGCCTGCTGGGCCTAGCGCCGCTCTTCGCCGCCCTGATGCTCGCCGGTTGCGCATCGACGGGAGGGGTTCAGCCCACGGCCCAAGTCGTCGAGCCCGCCCAGCTGGGTCTGGGCAGCAGTGCGGCAGACTTCCCCAGCGACAATTGGTGGACGGGCTTTCACAGCCCCGAGCTTGACCGCCTGATCACCCAGGCCCTGGCCGACAATCCGAGCTTGCAGGAAGCCCAGGCGCGCATGCGCCAGGCGCAAGCCGCTGTGGGCGTGGCGCAAAGCAGCCTGGAGCCCCAACTCGGTGCAACGGTGAATTCCACGCGCCAGCGCTTCAGCGAAAACGACATCTATCCTCCGCCCCTCGGCGGTGGCGTCTATACGGAAAACCAGGCCCTTCTGCAAGGCAGCTACACCTTCGACTTCTTCGGTCGCAACCGCGCGCAACTGCAAGCTGCAGTGGGCCAGGCGCGCGCCGCACAGGCGCAAGCGCAAGCCGCTCGCGTGCTGCTGGCCGCCAACGTCGCTGGCGCCTACATCAATCTTGCAAGGCTGACCGCGCAGCGCGCCGTTCTGCACAAGACGCTGCGACAGCGACAGGACATCGAGCGCCTGGTGAGCGATCGCGTGCGCACAGGACTGGAAACCACCTTGCAGCAGCGCCAGGCCCAGGCCGAGATTCCGCAGATCCGCTTGCAGCTCGAGCAAAACGCGCAGGCCATGGAGCAGGCCCGGCACGCGCTGGCGGCCTTGCTTGGACAGGGGCCAGGCGAAACCCAGCACCTCAGCCCAAGCCTGGGGACCATGCCCATGCCCGCGCTGCCACAGACGCTACCGGCTGCGCTCATTGGCCGCCGTGCCGACGTGGTGGCTGCACGCTGGCAGGTGCAAAGCGCGTTGGCTGGCGTGAAAGCGGCGCGCGCGGCCTTCTATCCGAACATCAGCCTCACGGCCTTTGCCGGCTTCACGGCTTTGGGGTTCAGCCAGTTCCTCACCGCGGGCAGCCGCGCGTACGGTGTGGGTCCGGCGCTGACGCTGCCGATTTTTGAAGGCGGCAAGTTGCGCGCGAATCTACGGGGCCAGGCCGCGGCAGCTGATGCGGCCATTGACCAATACAACGCCACGCTCGTGAACGCCGTGCGCGAAGTGGCCGACGCCGTGAGTGATCGCCGGTCGCTGCAGGCGCAGATCGTGCAGCAGCACAAGGCCCTGAGCCTGGCACAGGATGCCTTCTCACTGGCGCAAAAGCGCTACAGCGCAGGCCTGGGCAACTACCTCAATGTGCTGACCACCGAAAACGCCGTGCTGCAACTGGAACAGGCCGGGGCCGATCTCAAAGCCCAGGCTCTGGTGGATGACGTGGCCCTGATCCGTGCCCTGGGCGGAGGCTACGCCGCGCCTGCGCTGCCGCAAGCCGCCGAGTCTGCATCCACTGCGGCGCCTGCGCCCAGTGCCCAAGCGCTGCAGGGTGGCGTGAACGCCACAACCGCTCGGCGCTGAGGGGCTGCGCTACCTCTCCTTTTTGCATCCATCACAACAACACATGACACCGACTCGGAGCTTTCCATGAGCGCCAATCCGCAATCGCCCAACGCAAACACGCCCGACAGCGCACCGGACTCGGGCAACGGCAAGGCGGCCAAGCGCCGCAAGCTGATGCTTGGGGCCATCACCGTGTTCATCATCGCTGGCGTCCTCTACAGCGGCTACCACTATTGGTTGTCGCTGTCGGAGGTCAACACGGACGACGCCTATGTCAGCGGCAACCTGGTGCAGATCACGCCCCAGGTGGGCGGAACGGTCACGGCCATCAACGCCGATGACACCCAACTCGTGCAGGCGGGGCAGACCCTGCTCAAGCTAGACGGCGCCGACACGCGCGTGGCCTTGCAACAGGCCGAGGCACAGCTCGGCCAGGCGGTGCGCGCCCTGCGGGTGACCTATGCCCAGACCGCTGCCCTGCAGTCGCTGGTTGGCGTGCGCCAGACCGACGTGGCCACCGCCCAGGCCAATCTCGCCAAGGCCGAGGACGCACTGCGCCGCCGCCAGGCGCTCGCGGGCACGGGAGCTGTGGGCGGCGAGGAAATCCGCCAGGCGCAGATCGCCGTGCAGGCGGCCAAGAGCGCCCTGCAGACTGCACAGGCTGGTGTGAAAGCCGCATTGGCGCAGGTGACGGCGAATGAGGCCCAGACGGCCGGCAGCGTGCTGGCGCGCAACCCCACTGTGCGACTCGCGGCAGCGCGTGTGCGCGAGGCCTATCTGGCGTATGAGCGCACCACGATTCTGGCTCCGGTCACGGGCGTGGTGGCGCGCCGCACGGTGCAGCTCGGCCAGCGCGTGGCCCCTGGCCTGCCGCTGATGAGCGTGGTGCCGCTGTCGGACGTATGGGTGGATGCCAACTTCAAGGAAACCCAGTTGCGTGAGCTGCGCATCGGCCAGCCCGCAAAGGTCACGGCCGATCTCTATGGCAGCAACGTGACGTATGACGGCAAGGTCGTCGGGATCTCCGCCGGCAGTGGCGCTGCGTTTGCCCTGCTGCCGGCACAGAACGCCACGGGCAACTGGATCAAGGTGGTGCAGCGCGTGCCCGTGCGCATTGCCCTCGATGCCGCGCAGGTCGCCAAGTACCCGCTGCGTGTGGGCCTGTCCACCGAGGTCACCGTCGACATCAGCCACCATGGCGGACCGCTCGTCGTGGACGAGCCACCGAGCAAGCCGGCGGCGCAGACCGGGGTGTACGCGGCCAACTGGGACAAGGCCGACGCGTTGGTCAACAGCATCATCGCGGCGAATGCCGGTGGCATGCCTGACGGGCAAGTCGGCCTGCCGGATGCGAAGACCTCAGCCGGGCGTGGTGCCTCAGCGCCTGCTCCCGCCAAGCGCTGAGGCTGACGATGGCCGACATCACCACGGTCGAGGAAGCCGCAGCCGGTGCCACGCCGGAGCCGCCATCGCATCCGGCACACCTGAAGCCGCTTGCCGGCGGTGCCCTGGTGCTGGGCACGATTGCGCTGAGCCTGGCGACCTTCATGAACGTGCTCGACACCTCGATCGCCAACGTGTCGATCCCCTCCATCGCGGGCGACCTGGGCGTGAGCTCCTCGCAGGGCACCTGGGTCATCACATCCTTCGGCGTGGCCAATGCCATCGCCGTGCCGCTCACCGGCTTTCTCACCCAGCGCTTCGGAGCGGTCAAGGTCTTTCTCTCCAGCATCCTGCTCTTCACGCTGTTTTCCTTCCTGTGCGGCCAGGCGCCGAGCCTGGAAGTCCTGATCCTTTTCCGCGTGCTGCAGGGCGCCAGCGCCGGCCCGATGATCCCCCTGTCGCAAACGCTCCTGCTGTCGAGCTACAGGCCGCAGCGCGCGGGCATGGCACTGGCCATGTGGTCCATGACCACGCTGATCGCGCCAATCGCGGGCCCCCTTCTTGGCGGCTGGATCACCGACAACATTTCCTGGCCGTGGATTTTCTATATCAATGTGCCGGTGGGCATCATCTGTGCGCTCGTCACGCTGGCCATCTACAAGGATCGCGAGACGCCGATCCGCAAGCTGCCGATCGACTGGACGGGCCTGAGCCTTCTTGTCATCTGGGTGGGCTCGCTGCAGATCATGCTGGACAAGGGCCAGGAACTCGACTGGTTCGGCTCCAACGTCATCGTGGCACTGGCGGTGAGCGCCTTCATCGGCTTTGTGCTCTTTCTCATTTGGGAAATCTACGATGAGCATCCGGTGGTGGACCTGACCCTGTTCAAGCTGCCCAACTTCACCCTCGGCACCACCATGCTGGCGCTGGCCTACGGCATGTACTTCGGCAGCCTGGTGCTGCTGCCCCTGTGGCTTCAGGAGTACATCGGTTACACGGCAACTGACGCCGGAGGCGTACTGGCCTGGGTTGGCGTCTTTGCTCTGGTCTTCATGCCCTTCGTCGGGCGTTATGCAAGTCTCGTCGACACACGCTGGCTGACGTCATTTTCCTTCCTTGTCTTTGCATACGTGTTCTGGATGCGCTCACACTTCACAACGGGCGACACCTACTGGGAATACTCGATTCCCACGGTGATTCAAGGCATTGCCACGGCCACGTTCTTCATCCCGCTGCTGGGCATCATCCTCGGCGGCCTACCGCCGCAGCGCATCGCGTCAGCGGCGGGTTTGTCGAACTTCGTGCGCATCACCGCGGGCTCATTCGGTACTTCGATCTACACCACAGTATGGAACGACCGCGCCAGCCTGCATCATGAACAGCTTGCCAGCCACATCTACGCCGGCAATCCGACGTCGGACTCCGTCATCCAAGGCCTGCAGCAGGGTGGCTTCAGCCATGAACAGGCACTGGGGGTGATCAACCGCCTCATCGACCAGCAGGCCTACACGACCTCCGTGGACGAGATGTTCCGCCTGAGCGCTTGGCTGTTTCTCGCGATGATCATCCTCGTATGGCTCGTCAAGCCCTCCCCGCGCTCCGCGCCAAGTGCTGAGGCTGCAGGCGCGCATTGAGGATGCGACTTGCCCAATTCGTCCGCTTTGCGCTTCGTGAAAGACTCCATTGGTCACACCAACCTTGGTTTTCGCCACTGCTTGCGCGCAAAGGACCGAGATTTGCACGGCGCTCACCAATATATCGCGCCGGGATGATCCACTTGGGTGGGTTTCGGCTGCTGGCGGCACGACTGCACCACGCACTTCACGGGCGATCCGGGCGTGCTCTACCCTTCATTGCCGGATCGATCGAGAGCATCAAGCGAACCGACCGGAACCCCCAAGGCGCTTGTGGCATCGGCGCGATCCATCCACACCATCAAGGACGTAGCTGCCCCACATCTGATCAACGGACGATATCGCCGCGCACTCATGGCGAATGAGCCAAAACGCGCGCTGTGCATTCTTGCTCCCAATCTACACGCATCGCAACCCCAATTGCGGAAAGGCCCGCTCATATGGCAGCGGGCACGCAACCAACCCGATGAGGCATGCAAGGGCCATAAGCCGGTCTTTTTCGCATGCTGGCCCACCCACCAGCTTTCGCATTGATTGACCGTCGAGTCGCCCACGCCCCTGATACGCGCGAACGCAACGCCTCGTTAGGACTCAAGCGGAGCGATTAAGGCAGCCAAACCCTCTCGATCGGTGATCTGCAATTCTCGAACGCTCAATCTGATAAGCCCGTCGCGATGGAATCGGGATAAAAGTCGACTCACCGTCTCCATCGTCAGGCCAAGGTAGCTTGCCATCTCTTCCCGAGTCATGTGCAACGTCAATTGCCATGATGACAAGCCTCTGGCCTTTAAGCGCTGGGAAAAATCAAGTAGGAATCGTGCCAGGCGTTCCTCGGCATGTGCGCTGCCCAGGTTGAACTGGTCTTGTTGGGCGCGCGCCAAGCGGTCGCCCATAAGACAATGCAGCTGATGCTGCAATGTGGACACGTCCCGCGCAGCGAGTTCCAGGTCGCGCACGTTGACTTCGCATGCTTCGCTTTCCTCCAGAGCGACAACGTCGATGGCGTGCCTCCGCGCAACGAGATTCTCCAGACCCATCAACTCGCCCGGAACGTGAAAACCAAGGATCTGCTGCCGCCCGTCGGTGCTATGCACCACAGACTTGAACGAACCCACGTGCACCGCATACACCTTGTCCATTGCGGCGGCGCCCGATCTGAATAGACACTCGCCCTTTCCCACTCGCATAGTGCGGTGCACGATCTCTCGCATCCGACCCGTCTGCTCTGGAGGCAACGCAATCGGCAAGCAGAACCGGCTTTGATAGCACCGATCACATGGGTGCGCTTTGTCGACTTGTCGGACAGTCGCAGCGGGGATCGTTTTCATGGTCGCGGCGAGTCATTCGTTTTTTCAACGTCAAATAAAGCGCATATGTATACCAACTTTAAGCCGACCATCAACAAGGCTTACCGACGCGATGCAATCTAGCTTGGCGCCGCCTGCCGGTAAGTCATTTTCTTGATCGCCAAGTCAGCACTTGCCGTCGCTGATTGCATCCACTCATCCAGCACGCTCGGCAAATTCGCGGGAGGGATCTTCAGGCTTGCCATGGTTTCGCCGTGGCTACTCTGAACGGTCATGCCAGCTTTGCTCACGATGTGCATCATGGGGCCGTTCTCGCTCAAACACTGCAAAGTCAGCGTGTGGATGCCATGATTGCGCGCGAATAGCACTGCACGCTGGAACAAGCGATAACCGAAACCCTTGCCTTGAGCCTTGGGAATGACGGATACCCCGAACTCGGCTTCACGTGTTTCCTTGGACATTCGGGAAATACCGATATGGGCAACTGCGATGAGCTCAAGCTTGTGATTGAAGATGCCAAAAATCTCATCTTGATCGAAGTCGATCTGATTGATGTAGTTCTGAATCTGCTCATCGCTGATGGCGTACCCAAACCGCAGGTACCGGTCACGCGAGGGCAGCGTCAAGAAATGCTGCATCAGAGCACGCTTGTGCTCAGCCTCGAGGTGCACCATTGGAACGATTTCCGGTGCCGGCTGATTGAAATATGGCAGAACAGTGGTGTCGGTGCTCATCGCGCTCTCTTGCGTTCATGCCCCAACTTGGCCGCCCAAGACAACATAGCAGCTCCGAGGCGCTGGGCAAAGCCTCTCTCTCTCTCTCTCTGGATCCAAACGCGATAGACGAT
>JAGWOZ010000353.1 GCA_028870715.1 Betaproteobacteria bacterium
GACCGGGGTGCTCGTCTTCGGGATCAACACCGCCAGCAACAACCAGCTGCCATCCGGCGCGCAGGTCTTCCCGCTGGACAATGTTGGCAATCTGTCGGTCGCCGTCAACGGCAACGCGGGTACGGGTTTCATCGACAGCGGCTCCAATGGCTACTACCTGGCCCTGAATTTGCCCCCGTGCACGCAGTCAACCGGCTTTTATTGCCCGCTCCCGCCCGCCAACGAGGCCCTGGAGCTTTCCTCGGGCGCGATCATCGCGACGACGGGCATCACCATTGCCAGCGCCGATGCGATGTTTCAGACGGCGAACGCCGCGCTGCCTGCGCTGGGTGGCACTGCCGCAGTCGCCGGCCAGATTGATCTGGGTTTGCCCTTCTTCTACGGGCGGACCACGGCCACCGGTCTTCAGGACACGCAATTCCCAAACGGTTTCGTGGCGTTCTGAGGGCGCACGTGGCCTGGCCGCTGCTCTAGCCGCCGAAGAGGTCGCCAGGGGCGCGCGGTGCAGCCAGTCCGAGGTGGGCATAGGTGGCTGCACTGGCAATGCGCCCGCGCGGGGTGCGCTGAATGTAGCCGTGCTGGATGAGGAACGGTTCGATCACGTCCTCGATGGTGTCGCGCTCCTCGCCGATGGCTGCGGCCAGGTTGTCCAGCCCCACGGGGCCGCCTGCGAAGCGATGGACGATCGCCTCCAGCAGCTTGCGGTCCATCAGATCAAAGCCCAGGGGGTCGACGTCCAGCATCTTGAGCGCGCGGTCGGCCACATCGCGGCTGATGCGTCCGTCCGCACGCACCTCGGCGTAGTCGCGCACGCGACGCAGCAGCCGGTTGGCGATGCGCGGGGTGCCGCGTGAACGCCGCGCAATCTCCAGGGCGCCGTCCTGCTCGATGTGGGCCTGCAGCAGTTGCGATGAACGCTGCACGATGGTCGTGAGCTCTTCGGTCGTGTAGAACTCCAGACGCGAGACGATGCCGAAGCGGTCGCGCAGCGGGTTGGTGAGCATGCCCGCGCGCGTGGTGGCACCCACCAGGGTAAAGGGCTGCAGATCGATCTTCACGCTGCGCGCGCCAGGACCCTCACCGATCATGATGTCGATCTGGTAGTCCTCCAGCGCGGGATAGAGGATTTCCTCGACAACGGGCGACAGCCGGTGGATCTCGTCGATGAACAGCACGTCGTTGCGCTCGAGGTTGGTGAGCAGCGCAGCCAGGTCACCCGCGCGCTCCAGCACCGGCCCCGAGGTGGAGCGCAGGTTCACGCCCATTTCACGCGCGATGATGTGCGCCAGCGTGGTCTTGCCAAGCCCTGGGGGGCCGAACAGCAACACGTGGTCCAGTGCCTCGCCACGCTTTTTGGCCGCGCCCATGAAAATGTCCAGTTGCTCGCGTACCTTGACCTGCCCGATGTACTCCGAAAGAATCTGCGGCCGCAGGGCGCGTTCCACGGCCTCCTCCTGCGGCGACGCCGGCGCAGGGCTGATCACGCGGGTGGCTTCGAAGCTGTCGGCCTGGATGCTCATGGTTCGAAAGGTGCCTCGGGTTCGGTGGGGATGAACAACGTGCTGCGGCCAGCTGCCAGGCATCCCCGTTGGGCACGCACAGGCTTGGCGATCATGACGCGCCATCGGCGCAGCCTTGCGACCGCCAGGACACGCCCGAGCCTGATGGTGCCGCATGATGCTGTCATTTTATCCAGTTTCGCGGAAAGGGAAACACGCGCGTCGTGCCGGGTTCCCTGAGCCTGGCCTGGGCACAGGCCCATACGCAGGCGCCTCACTTAACCCTTGGCCAGCAACTTCAGGGCCTGGCGGATGCCATCGTCCACGCCACAATCGGCGGCCAGTTTGCCCACGACGGCTGTTGCCTCGCGTTCGGAATAGCCCAGCGCCAGCAGCGCCTGCAGCACGTCGGCATGACCGGGCGCCGTGATCGTCCCAGCAGGGCGGCCAAGATCCGGTCCGAGCTTGCCGCGCAACTCAAGGAGCAGCC
>JAGWOZ010000354.1 GCA_028870715.1 Betaproteobacteria bacterium
GATCCGGCCACCCGCCGCGGTGATCCGCGACGTCCACTCGTAGTCATCGCAATACAGCACCAGATCGCCCTTCGGTGCGCCGATCGCCTCCAGCAGGCCGGCAGCGAAGAACAGGCCGCCATAGGCGCAGACCCCGACGGGGATCGGGGCTGTCGGCAGGGCGTGCGGCCGGACAAGGCCCAAGCGCTTGCCCAGTTTGCGGGGGATATCCAGAAAATGAAAGCCGCAAAATGCGGAGTGGGGCGGTGACCAGTGTTGCGGTGCCAGGCCCTGATGTCCTTGCGGGCGTATTGCGGCCACTGCGAGCAGGGGGCGAGCGGGATCGAATAGCCGTGCGTGGGCATCGCGCAGCAGGGCCAGCGACCCTACCGCGGGTTGGTTGTCGTCGTCGAGCAGCCAGATCCACTGCGCACCGAGTTCGACCGCGCGCAGCATGCCCGCGGCATAAGCTGGCGCCGAGCCCGTGTTCGTCCCCATGGGCAGCACGTCGATCCAGTCACCGTGGGTTTGCACGAGTTCGCGTGCAATCGGCCAGGCGCAGCCGTTGTCGACCACGACCACGCGCGCCGGAGCCTCACGGCGCAGTGCGTCAAGAACGTCCAGCAGGGATTGGCGGCGCGCGCCGTAGGCCACGACCACGACCACGACGTGGCTGTCGGCCTCACGCATGGCGGATGTTGGCAACCAGGCTGAGCAAGCCGCGACGCATGGCGCGCAACTCCACGGGATGACTGCGTGATGTTCCGAGCATCCGAATCAGCAGCACCGATGCTTCCGTGAACAACATGAACCAGGCAACGCCGACTGGGCCCAGATGCTTTGCAATCGGGTATAGCAGAGCAATATGCACCAGCCCTGGCAAGACGATGCTCACGGTCAGCAAGCGTCCCAGCCCGAGTTGCACTACGAACAGCGCGCCGAACACGACGTTCAGCGCGATGAGCAACGGCCATGGCGCGAGCGTTTGAAGGATCTGCGCCGCAGGCGCAAATGCCGAGCCGAGGGCGATTCCAACCACAGGGCCAGCCGCGAGATACAGGATCATGCCGGCCAGGATTGCACCTGCGCACAGCACGCCCAGCAGCTTGCCCACGAAGCCGAATGCAGCTTCGCGGGACGTTGTGGCCAGCACCGCGACATGCGGGTAGGCCGCCTCCGAAATAGGGGAGATGAGGCCTTGCACCGCCCGGATCAACTTGTCCGCCGCAGCAAAGTAGCCGACCGCGGCTGGGGGCGCCACCAGCCCGAGAAAGAAGGTATTGCTGTTGTTGTAGAGAGCTCCGCCGAACGTGGCCGTGAAGATATGCCAGCCTTGTACGAAGGCCTCTCGCATGTGCGCCAGACTGGGCCAGACGAGGCGGATGCCTGCGATGCGAGGGACGAGGGGCAGTGCCAGAACGGCCGACAGCAGCGCGGGCGCCGAGAGCAACGCCGTAGCCCGCATCATGTCATCAGGGCTCCGGATCAGCACGAACAACCCCAATACTGTCACGGCTCTGGCGGAGATGGAGAAGGCCGTGATGTACCCCATGCGTTCGATGCCCTGGAACAGCCACACAGGGAACAATGCATTCCCGAGCACGGCAAGGTAACAGACAACGAACAGCGGGTAGTCGCGCGCGAGATTCGGAGACGCCAGGCAGGCCAGTTGCAGCACGCCCCATCCAGCCGCTGCCAGGCAGAGCTTGGCAGCAAGAACGCTGGAAAAGATGCGTGACAGCGCCTGCGGGTCGCCCTTGGACAAGGCGATGGAGCGCGTAGCGCTGAGGTTGAATCCGTAGTCGGTGAGCAGTACGAAGTACTGCACGAATGCCTGGGCGAACGCTATGCGGCCGTAGGTGGTCGGACCCAGTACGCGTACAAGGTAGGGTACCGCTATCAGCGGCAGCAGATACGCGGCGCCTTGCAACGTGAACAGGGAAAGCATGTTCCGTTTGAGGGCGCTCATTGGGCAGAGGGACGCACTGTTGGGTATTCGTCGCGCTTGGC
>JAGWOZ010000109.1 GCA_028870715.1 Betaproteobacteria bacterium
TGCGCTGCGCGATGACTGCCGGGCGACCCACGAGGATTGGACGCGCGAGCTGCTCGTCCACGACCGTACGCACGGCGCGCAGCACGCGCTCTTCCTCCCCTTCGGCATAAACGATGCGCTTTTTCTGGGCATGCCGGGCGATGGAAAAGATGGGGCGCATAACTACCCCGGACTGGTAGACGAACTGCTGCAGTTGCTCCCTGTACGCCTCCAAGTCGCCGATGGGCCGTGCTGCCACGCCGCTGTCAGCCGCAGCCTGGGCCACGGCGGGGGCGATGTGAAGGATCAGGCGCGGGTCAAAAGGCTTGGGGATCAGGTAGTTCGCCCCGAAGCTGATTTCCTGGCCGCCATAGGCGGCGGCGACCACATCGCTTTGCTCCATCTGGGCCAGCTCGGCGATGGCGCGTACGGCGGCCACTTCCATGTCCGTGGTGATGGTGGTGGCCCCGCAATCGAGTGCCCCACGGAAGATGTACGGAAAGCAAAGTACGTTGTTGACCTGGTTCGGGTAATCCGAGCGGCCCGTGGCAATGACCGCATCGTTGCGCACAGCTCTCACCTCCTCGGGCAGGATTTCCGGCGTCGGGTTGGCCAGGGCCAGGATCAGCGGCTTGGGCGCCATGCGCGCCACCATCTCCGGCTTGAGGACGCCGCCTGCGGACAGCCCAAGGAAGATGTCGGCATCGTCGATGATGTCGCTCAGGCTGCGCGCCGAGGTGTCCTGCGCGTAGCGGGCCTTGTCCGGGTCCATCAGCTCGGTGCGGCCGGCCCACACCACGCCCCCGAGGTCGCTCACCCAGATATGCTCGCGCGGCAAGCCCAGGTGCTCGAGCAAACGCAGGCAGGCCAATGCCGCCGCGCCCGCGCCCGAGCACACGAATTTCACTTGTTCGATGCGCTTGCCCAGAACCTGCAGTCCATTCAGCACCGCCGCGCCCACGATGATGGCGGTGCCGTGCTGGTCGTCGTGAAACACGGGAATGCGCATGCGCTTGCGCAGCTCCCGCTCGACCTGGAAGCATTCCGGGGCCTTGATGTCTTCCAGATTGATGCCGCCGAACGTCGGCTCGAGGGCCGCGATGATGTCGACGAGCTTGGCCGGATCCTTCTCGTTGACCTCAATATCGAACACGTCGATGTTGGCGAACTTCTTGAACAGCACGGCCTTGCCTTCCATGACCGGCTTGGCTGCAAGCGGGCCGATGTCGCCGAGGCCCAAAACCGCCGTGCCATTGGTGATCACGCCAACCAGATTGCTGCGCGCGGTAAAGCGCGCGGCGCAACTGGGGTCGGTGACAATGTCCTCGCAGGCGGCTGCCACTCCGGGCGAGTACGCCAGCGCCAGGTCGCGCTGGTTTGATAGCTGTTTGGTCGGGGTGACGCTGATTTTCCCAGGATGCGGGAATTCGTGATACTCCAAAGCCGCTCGGCGAAGTTCGGCCTTGGCATCAGGGGTGGACATGGGGGGCTCCAAAAACCGGAAGATTTTTTGACAGATGGCAAACGATTCTAGGCCGTGATCGTCCGCCAATCGCCTTCTCACGGGGTCGAACTGCCATGTGCATTGCACGTGCAGAGCCTGTGTGCTGCACCCCAGCGACAATAGATGCATGAGCACAAGCCTCGGCGAATTCGATCTCATTGCGCGTTACTTCACGCGTCCTGCGGTGCGCGCGGCCCTTGGGGTGGGGGACGACTGCGCCCTGCTTGACGTCCCGGCGGGCCAGCAGCTTGCCGTGTCCACCGACATGCTGGTCGAAGGCCGCCATTTCTTGCCTGGTGCAGACCCCCGGGATCTGGGCCATAAGGCGTTGGCCGTGAACCTTTCGGACCTGGCCGCCATGGGCGCCGAGCCCCTGGCGTTCACCCTGGCCCTGGCGCTGCCCAAGGCCGACGCAGCCTGGCTTGGGGCGTTCAGCGCGGGATTGCTGGCGCTGGCCGACACGCACGGCATCGAGCTCGTTGGGGGCGATACCACCAAGGGCCCGCTGAATCTGTGCCTCACGGTGATGGGTTTGGTGCCGCCGCTCAGCGCACTGCGGCGCGATGCGGCGCGCGAGGGCGATTCGATCTGGGTTTCGGGGACTCCCGGTGACGCGCGGCTGGCCCTGGGAAGCATCCGGAGCGAGTGGCACCTGACCGGGGAGGACTTCGACAGGATGCGCACGCGTTTGGACCGACCCTCACCACGCGTGGTCCTGGGGCTTGCGCTGCGGGGGATTGCGCGTGCCGCGATCGATATCTCGGACGGATTGCTTGGCGATCTTGGGCATGTGCTTCATGCAAGCGGCGTGGGTGCCTGCATCGCCGTGGATGACGTTCCCGCAAGCCCGGCGATGCGTGCGCAGCCCGTCGAGCGTCGCCGCATGTGCCAACTCGCGGGCGGGGACGATTACGAGTTGCTGTTTACCGCGCCAGCGCAGCAGCACGAAGCCGTGCTGGCCGCAGCCGCAGCGGCGCACACCCCTGTGGCATGCATTGGCCAGATCACCGCCGCGCGTGGCCTCGACCTGCGCGATGCGCAGGGTCGGGTGGTCGCCGCGCATTACGCTGCATTTGACCATTTCCGATCGCCATGAACACCACGACGCCTCCACCGACCGCGCACCGCTGCGACTGGCGCTTTGCGCTGCGCGATCCCGTGCATCTCATGGCCCTGGGTTTTGGCTCGGGACTCTCCCCCGTTGCGCCAGGCACGGCAGGAAGCGCTTTGGGGTGGGTGAGCTACCTGGTCCTGGCGCGACTGTTGCCGCCGCAAGCCTGGGGGTTGGGGCTGTTGGCCAGTTTCCTTTTGGGTATTTGGGTGTGCGGGCGTACGGCGCGCGCCTTGCAGACCGATGACCCCTCGCCCGTGGTGTGGGATGAGATTGTCGCGATCTGGCTGGTGCTTTGGATGCTGCAGCCTGCGCCCTACACGCCTGCCCCGTGGTGGATGCAGGCCCTGGGCTTTGCCCTGTTCCGCGTCTTCGATGCCGTCAAGCGTGGACCCGTGGGTTGGGCTGACCGGCATGTCAAAGGGGGCTTGGGCATCATGGTTGATGATCTGGTCGCTGCGCTGCTGACTCTGGGCGTCGTGCTGGGTGCCTTGCGGTTGTTGCCATGAGAGGGGCAGACGTCTCTGCTGGGCCTGCGTGGCAAGATCTGGTCGGCAGCGCCGTGGCGCTGCGAGGCAGCCTTCTTGGCCGCGGGTGGATGCTCGGCTGCGCCGAGTCGTGTACCGGCGGCCTGGTCGCGGCCGCAGTGACCAGTATCGCGGGCTCGAGCGAGTGGTTTGAGCGCGGTTTCGTGACCTACAGCAACCAATCGAAGACGGAGTTGCTTGGGGTGCCGGAGGTCCTGCTTGTCGCGCATGGGGCCGTCAGCCGCGAAGTGGCGCTGGCCATGGCCCAGGGCGTGCTTGCCCGTGCGCCCGTGCAAGCGGCGCTGGCCGTGACGGGCATTGCCGGCCCGGGCGGCGGCTCGCCCGATAAGCCGGTTGGCCTTGTCTGGTTTGGCTGGGCCTGGCGCCAGGGGCAGGCCGTGCACGGCGAAGCCGAATCCGTGGTCTGGCCCGGGGACCGGCAGGCCGTGCGCATGGCCGCGGCCCATCATGCCGTGGCAGGGCTGCAGTTGAGGCTGGCCGCGCTCAAACCATAGGTCTGTCGGAAGACGGTCCCAGGAACGCGCTTTGCCCATCACTGCCCAGGCGGCGGGACGCGCAAGCCCCCTTTGGCCTCAGCGAGCAGCGCTGCGGCGATCCTCGGAGCGATGTGGGGGATGGCACCGTGGCTCGGGGCGGCCATGCCCGGAAGCCTGGTTCATGCCGCCGGCGGCACGGTGTCCTTGAAGGAGGCGCGTTGCATGAGCTTGTCGTACAGCTTGGCCAGGTTCGGGTAATCCTGCTTCCAGGCAATATCCGGGTAACGAAACTCCACATAGCCAAGGGCGGAAGCCACGGCGATGTCGGCAAGCGTCAGGTGGGTGCCGCACAACCAGGGCGCATCGCCCAAACCGACCGACGCCGCCTTGAGGGCTGCGTGGACCTTGCCGAGCTGGCGGTCGATCCATGCCTTGCTGCGCTGGGCCTCCGTGCGCCCAGGCCACGTCTGCTCCAAGCGCGCAGTTGCCGTTGCATCCATCATGCCGTCAGCCAGCGCTTCCCAGGTTCGCACCTCGGCACGCTCACGCCCGGTGCCGGGAATCAGCTTGCCCACAGGGGTTAATGTGTCGAGGTATTCCACGATGACGCGCGAGTCGTAAATCACGCTGCCATCCTCCATGACCAGGCAGGGAACCTTGCCGAGCGGATTGAAGTTCTGGATTTGCGTGCCGGCGCCCCAGACGTTGTCCTCGACGAATTTGTATTCGATCTTCTTTTCAGCCAGGACGACGCGGACCTTGCGCACATAAGGGCTGGTTTGCGAACCGATGAGTTTCATGACCATGGGAGTAGGCAATTTGCCGAATGAGTATAAGTCGAGGCAGTGCCGCGGGCGATGCGCCAAGGCCGGGGCCGTGCACGGGCTTCCTACAATGTAGCCATGCAAACCGAATCCATGTCTTCCACGCCGCCCAGCCCCTCCATGCTTTCAGCGCTGTCGCCGCTTGACGGGCGTTACGCCCCCAAGGTGGACGCCTTGCGCCAGCATCTGTCCGAAGCCGCGCTGATGCGTTGCCGTGTCGCGGTGGAAATCGAATGGCTGATCGCGTTGTCGCAGGCCGGGTTGCCCGAGCTGGCGCCGATCGCACCAGCCATCCAGGGCGAACTGCGCGCGGTGGCCAGCGGTTTTACCGAGGTCGATGCGCAGGCCATCAAAGCGATCGAACGCGTGACCAACCACGACGTCAAGGCCGTGGAGTATTGGATCAAGGAGCGACTGAACGCTTGGCCCGAGCTGGCGCGTTCGAGTGAATTTGTGCATTTTGCGTGCACCTCGGAAGACATCAACAACACCGCACACGGACTGATGCTCAGCGGCGCGCGCGAACAGGTCGTGCTGCCGACGCTGCGCGCGATCCTCGCGCGCCTGAAATCGCTGGCGCATGAACTGGCCGATGCGTCCATGCTGTCGCGCACTCATGGGCAGAATGCCAGCCCAACCACGCTGGGCAAGGAAATGGCCAACGTGGCCGCAAGGCTGGAACGCGCCATCGCGCAAATTGCGACAGTGGAGCTGACGGCAAAGATGAACGGTGCGGTGGGCAACTACAACGCACACCTGGCGGCGTATCCGGACGTGGACTGGGAGGCGATTGCGCGGCGTGTCGTGGAGCAGCAGCTGCGCCTGCGTTTCAATCCCTACACCATTCAGATCGAGCCGCACGACGCGATGGCTGAGTTCTTCGATGCCGTGGCGCGCGCCAATACCGTGCTGCTGGACCTGAACCGCGACATCTGGGGCTACATTTCCTGGGGCTATTTCAAACAGCGCACCAAGGCGGGTGAGATTGGCTCTTCGACCATGCCGCACAAGGTCAACCCCATCGACTTCGAGAATTCCGAAGGCAACCTTGGCTTGGCCAATGCCCTGCTGCGCCATCTGAGCGACAAACTTCCCCTGTCACGCTTCCAGCGTGATCTCACCGACTCCACCGTGCTGCGCAATATGGGGGTCGCGCTGGGCTACGGCGTGCTGGCCTATGACAGCCTGCAACGCGGACTGGACAAGCTTGAGCCGAATCCGCAGCGCCTGGCCGAGGATCTGGAGGGGGCGTGGGAAGTGCTGGCCGAGCCTGTGCAAACCGTGATGCGCCGCTACGGACTGCCTAACCCCTACGAACAGTTGAAGGATCTGACCCGGGGCAAGCCGATCACGCGCGAAGTGCTGCGCGAATTTATCGCGAGCTTGCCCCTTCCCGAAGCTGACAAGGCGCGGCTTTTGGAGCTCACGCCCGGCAGCTACACGGGCAAGGCGGCCGAGTTGGCGCGACGGATCTGAGACCTGGCGCGCCATGCTGAAGCTTCTTGCAAAATGGCTCCTGTCAGCCACAGCCTTGATGGCGCTGACCTATCTCTACAGCGGCGTGCAGGTGGCTGGGTTTGCGGCGGCAATGTGGGCGGCGCTCATCATTGGCTTGCTCAATGCCTTGGTGCGTCCGGTGCTGTTCATTCTCACCTTGCCGATCACGGTGCTTACGCTCGGCTTCTTCTTTTTCATCATCAACGCCCTGATGTTCTATGCCGCGTCGGGCCTGAGCGATGGCTTTCACGTGCGTAATTTCGGCGCGGCCATCATCGGCTCGCTGCTGTATAGCGCCGCGGGGCTGATCATCGACAGCGCCCTTGAGGGCGCCTTTCCCCGGCGTCGCTGAACGGCTCATCAAGCGCATGGCCACAGGCGGCAGCGGCCGCCGCAGCGCCTGGGCGAGGCCTCAAAGACCCGGTTTTGGGTATTGCCCGCTCCGCATGCTCTGCGCAATGTGCTCAAGCTGCAGCACGCGTTCCTCGGTCGGCGGATGCGTGGAGAACAGTTTCCCGATGCCGCCAGCGTGCAGCGGGTTGAGGATCATCATCTGTGCCGTGGCCGGGTGTTCCTCGGCAGTCTGGAACGTGACGCCGCGAGCCACCGCCTCGATCTTGCGAAGCGCCGAGGCCAGAGCTTCGGGGTCGCCGGAGATTTCGGCGCCGCCGCGGTCTGCCTCAAATTCGCGGGCACGCGAGATGGCCATCTGAATCAGGCTGGCTGCCAGCGGCGCCAGGAGCGCCAGCGCAATGCCTGCGAGCGGGCTTACCGGGCGCCCGTTTTCATCACGCCCGCCAAAGAACATGGCGAAATTGGCGAGCGCTGAAATCGCGCCAGCCATTGTGGCGCTGATGGTCGAGATGAGGATGTCGCGGTGCTTGACGTGCGTGAGTTCATGGGCCATGACGCCACGCAATTCGCGCTCGGACAGAACGCGCATGATGCCGGTGGTGGCTGCCACGGCAGCGTGTTCAGGGTTGCGCCCGGTCGCGAAGGCATTGGGGGCGTCTTCTTGGATGACGTACACGCGTGGCATCGGCAGTTCAGCGCGCTGGGCCAGTTCCTGCACCATGCGATAGAACTGCGGTGCACTGTGCTCGTCCACCTCCTGCGCGTTGTACATGCGCAGCACGAGCTTGTCCGAGAACCAGTAGCTGAAGAAATTCATCGCCAGCGCGAACAACAGGGCCAGCATCATGCCTTGCTTGCCACCAATGAACGAGCCGATCACCATGAACAGCGCAGTAATCGCCGCCATCAACACAGCGGTCTTGAGCAGATTGAACACACCGGCCTCCTGTTTACGTCTTGAAACAATCAGTAGATTGTGCCAGTTGTCAAAAGTTCAAACGCGCCGCTTTGCGGAAGCGTCAGGCAATTCCCTTCGCTGGGGGGCCGGACTCAAAGCGCTGGCCTGGCGACAGGGGGTGGCTGAGAACAAAGGGCCCGATGTCCAGCGGCTTTCCCCCCGGCCTTTGCAGGCGGGTCAACAGCAGGGTTCCCTCAACGCAAGCCACCTCGACCCCTGCGGGGCCGACAGCCAGGATGGTTCCCGCCGGCTGCCTCGCCCGCGCAGCGCTGCCCAGGCGTGCTGCATGAATTTTCAGCGTCGACGTACCCAGCCGGGACTGTGTGCCTGGCGTGGGCTGAAACGCCCGGATGCGCCGTTCCAGCTCGGTGGCCGGACGTGCCCAGTCAATCCAGGATTCGGCTTTGTCGATCTTCGCGGCGTAAGTAATGTCCTCCACGGCCTGCGAGGTGGGCTCGGCGATGTCTGCCTGCAGATCCGCCAGGGTTTGCAGCAACAGCTCGCTGCCCAGCGCAGCCAGCTTGTCATGCAGGCTGGCGGTGGTTTCCGTTGCGGCGATTGGCAACTCCTGCATGCGGTAAATCGGCCCCGTATCCAGTCCCGCATCCATGCGCATGATGCTGATGCCCGAGGTGGTGTCGCCCGCTTCAATCGCGCGGTGGATGGGCGCCGCACCGCGCCAGCGCGGTAGCAGCGAGGCGTGGATGTTGACGCAGCCAAGGCGCGGCAGGTCCAAGACCCACTGCGGAAGGATGAGCCCGTAGGCAGCCACCACCAGCACATCGGGTGCCGCTTGCTCCAGGGCCGCGCGGGCCAGCGCCGCATCCTCGGGCCAGCGCCCGTCCAGGCGCAGTCCGCGCGGCTGTGCAACGGGCAACCCATGATGCAGGGCAACCTGTTTGACGCTGCTGGGCTGAAGATGCAGGCCCCGGCCTGCGGGCCGGTCAGGCTGGGTCAGGACGAGGGGCACGTTCACCCCTGCGGCGAGCAGCGCACGCAGCGCGACTGCTGCGAAGTCGGGGGTCCCCGCGAACGCGACCCGGATGGACAGCGGCGGCGTCGAGCGTGAAGGGGCGGGGTGCAAGCTGGAGCTTTGCAAAGGGGCTGTCCTGCTCAGGCGGCTTCGCGTTGGCGCTTGAGCATGCGGGATTTGATGCGGTTGCGCTTGAGTGGCGAGAGGTAGTCGACGAAGACCTTCCCGGCAAGATGATCCATCTCATGCTGGATGCACACCGCGAGCAATCCATCAGCTTCAAGCTCAAACACCTCGCCTTGGGCGTTGAGCGCGCGCACGCGGATGCGGTCGGGACGCGTGACCTTGTCGTAGATGCCGGGCAAAGACAAGCAGCCCTCCTCCCATTCCTTCAGGTCGGGACTGCGCTCGATGAGCTCCGGGTTGATCAGCACAAGAGGCTGATTGCGCTCTTCCGAGACGTCGGCCACGATGATGCGCTCGTGAATATCGGCCTGTGTGGCCGCGAGGCCGACGCCCTTGGCTGCATACATGGTTTCGAACAGATCCGCCAACAGCGCGCGCACGCGATCATCCACCTGGGAAACGGGTTTGGCCACCTTGTAAAGGCGCGGGTCGGGATATTGAAGAATGGCTAGTTGGGGCATTGAGGACTCCGTGCAGCGCCAGGCCCCGTTATGGGTGCTTGAGGGGCCATGCGCAGCATTCATGCAACTGCATCGGCGGGCAAACAGCATTTTTCATTGCGGCAACACAGCCTTGTGGAGACAATGTAACAAGGCTTTGAAGTCGTGCGCAGTGCCAAGATCCTTCATCGCGATTCAAAAGCTCCGGCGATGAAGCCGCAGTTTGCCAGCCACGTCGTTTGCGATTACCAATATTTTCTTCTTGGGGGCGGATTCATGCAATGCAAGCTCATCAACCACCTTGCCGCAGCAGGTCTTCTGCTGTGGGCGGGGGCGGCGCTGGCGCAGACCGGGGTCGTGCAGGCGGCGGCTTCTGCACCCTCCATCAAGGGGTTGCCGAACTATCCGGTGGCGTCGCAGCAGCGCGCACAGGCCGAATTGGCCGCGCAGCAGGGCGTGCCAGCGTCCGAACTGGCGGCCGGTGCGCCGCAGCGCTACACGATCAAGCGTGGCGACACGCTGTGGGGAATCTCCGGGATGTATTTGAAAAGGCCATGGAATTGGCCGCAACTCTGGGGCATGAACATGGCCCAGATCCGCAACCCGCACTGGATCTTTCCGGGCCAGGTGCTGGTGCTGACCGTCGAGAATGGCCGTGCGCGGCTTGGTTTGGACAACGCGCAAGGCGAAGGCGGCATGCCGACCGTCAAGCTTGAGCCCGGCGTGATCAGCGAGAAGCTGCCACCCTCGGGCATCCCAGCCCTCGACCCTGCGCTGATCGGTCCTTTCCTCACGCGCCCCCTGATCGTCGAACCCGATGAGCTCGAGCAGTCGCCGCGGATCGTGGCGGTGGCGCCGGGCCACGTCATGCTCTCACCCGGGGATCGTGCCTACGTGCGCGGCCCTCTGGGCGCGACCGAACGCTTTGACGTCTACCGCCCGGGGCGGCCGCTGCATGACCCCGCCACCAAGAAAATCATCGCCTACGAGTCCGATTATCTGGGCTCGGTCGAGTTGATTCATCCGCCGCAGGGCAAGGATGGTGTGGCCACGGTACGCGTGCTCTCGACCATTCGCGAAATGGGCGTCGGCGACCGGCTCATCGCCACGCCCCCGCGTCAATACCTCAATTTCACGCCGCACGCGCCCGCCAAGCCCATGGACGCGCAGATTGTTTCCATCTACGGCGATTTGCAGCTGGCCGGCAAAAACAGTGTGGTGGCGCTCAACCGCGGTGCCGAGGATGGATTGGAGCGGGGCGACGTGCTTGCCATTCTGCAAGCGCCGCGCGAAGTGCGGGACACCACGGTCGAAGGTAAGCCGATGATCGAAATTCCCGCGCGGCGCATTGGCCTTTTAATGGTTTTTCGCACCTTCCATCACGTGGCATATGGCTTGGTGCTGGCGTCGAATGAGCCCGTGGCGGTAGCCGACCACGTCACGTCACCCTGACCGACGAGCCATCTGGCAATTGGCGGTGCTGCGCTCGCGTACTGGTTGCCGGCGCGGCAGATGGCAGCAGTGGGGCAGCGCCCGCACCGCCCGCTTGCACGGCCATTGCGGCCACGCCTTGCGCGGGAAGCACGGGGATTCCTGCGGCGCCGCGCATGCGTGACCCAGGCACATGCCGCTGGGGTGGGATCCTGCTTCGCAAGGGTGCCTGAATGCACACTGGACCACGTTTTTGCCCGCGGGGAAGCCCGACAGGGCCGCCAATCTCTTCCCCATTTCCGTGCAATGTGCGTCGCGCCCGGCTGGCATGACCATCCGGGCGCACTGGAAACGCGCGGCCTGCCGGGTCTATCAATGGGCACGCGCTCGTGCCCCGGACGCGCGCACGATTTGGCCTGCTTGCATCACGGTCGATGCGTTGTGGATAGGCTGCGCATTTGCCCCAATTGGTCCTGTTGGCGCGCCGGGCACAGTGTTGTGCATAAAATGAAACCATGTTCGATATCCTCATGTACGTGTACGAAACCTATTGGCATCCGGAGGCCTGCCCGGAGCTTGGCCAGCTCTCGCGCAAGTTGAGTGCGGCTGGCTTTGAAACCGAGGAGATCAGTGACGCCCTCGATTGGCTGCGTGGCTTGGAGCAATCGGTGGCGGGAAGCTACACGGTCGGCACGCCCAGTGAAAACTCCATCCGGCTGTACGCGGCGCAAGAGCTGGACTGCCTTGGCGTGGACGCGGTGGGGTATTTGAATTTCCTGGAATCCGCT
>JAGWOZ010000355.1 GCA_028870715.1 Betaproteobacteria bacterium
ATGTGGCCGGCGGCATAGGTCGATGGGCCACCATCATCCTCGCGTATGTCCACCACATGCACCTGGGGCAGGATCGCGTGCAGTTGAGCGGGCGTGAGTAATGGGCCAAACGTGGCGCGGGCCGCCGGAATCGTTTCCAGACTCACGCTTGGTGAAGTCATGGCGCTCGCGCCTTGACTTAAGCCCCAGGCAGCCAGCAGCCAGAAAAGCACGATGCCACTTTTGAGACGTTGCGACAGACCGCCAAGCGCTAGGGCTGGACGAACGGCGGAGCGCAATGGGGCGCCGTGCTTCTTGCGGATTTTGGATGCTATGGGGTTCATGGCCGCCATTGTGAGCAATACCCGATCCCATCGGAAATACAGTTTCGCCATACGCATAGAACTGTCAGATATAAGGGACCCGGCAACGCCCATACCGCCCCTTACAAGCGACAACCAGCCAAGCGTGAAGCATGAGCAGGCTACGGCAGGCGCAGGGAGCGCAAGCTCCCGCGCCAGGGGCGTAACCAACCAACGCAAGCCCACGCGCCGCATCGAGGCGCCAGGACGAGAAGAGCGAGCACTGGGACTTCGCGTACCGGCGCAGGCATGCCCTCGTTGCCGAGCCGTGCCCGCTGCCCGCGCGAGACGTCAAGGGCGCTGCGCGCTGCAAAGCTGTGGGCGCCGTCCCAGCGGACAGCACCGCCTAGAAATGTGCCGCATACGGCAGTTTCACCCCGACAACCGCCGATCGCAGAATCGGTTTGTCTGCCAACGCTTCCGGCACATCCATAACCCCGACGCGAACGCCGGGCGCTTCATGGCCAAGCGCGGCATGGATCGGGGCCCGTCCAACAGGCACAACGACAAGCCGAGCAAGCGCACTATGAGCCTGCGATCCAAACGCGTGGGAGCGAAACGCTCCATAGTCACGCACGGGGCGTCGCTCGCAAGGTGCAGGGCTGGAAACAGCACCGCGCTGCTGACGCGGAACCAGGAAACCCCGACGGCAACCGCAACGGTGGATTCGTGGCGGGATGGCTTCTTCACCGTCTTGGCCGCCCGTATTGAGCCCCAAAGGAGCGCCCGTCGCATCTGTGCGGGCCTTGACGTCCGCAGGTGTGAGATTTGTCGCCCCTGCGGCTTAATACCGCCTCGTTCCACCCGCCAATGCGATAAACAGCCGGGCAGCCAGCGCGACGAGCGGGCGTGTCCACCACGCAACGCGACGACGCAGGTGCAGGTCATCGATGGGCACGGCATGGGCCAATTCACCCTGCACATGCGCCGCCAGCGAACGCGCGAAACGCGCATCGCGAACCATGACGTTGGCCTCGCGGTTGACCAGAAGTGATAGCGGATCAATGTTGGAGCTGCCCACGGTTGCCCAAGCTTCATCCACTACTGCCACTTTGCCGTGCAGGTAGGCCCGCTGGTATTCGCAGATGCGCACGCCCGCTTGAAGCAGTTCGCGGTAGAGCGCATGCGCAGCCCAGCCTGCGGCGCGGTAATCAATACGCCCCTGCAGCAACAGCGTCACGCGCACCCCTCGCCCCGCAGCCCGCTTGAGACTTTCGCGGAACGCCTGACCGGGATAGAAGTATGGTGACATGAGAAGCACTTGCGCACGCGCATGGTCGATCGCGTGGATGTACGCTCGCTCGATCGCGCGGCGCTGCAGGAGGTTGTCCCTCACCACAAGAGCTGCACGCATGCCAGATCGACCATCGGAACAGACGCGATGCTGCCGGCCCTCACCCGAAAGCAATCGCTTTTGCGGCGCCTGGACCTCCTCGCGCGGTGGCGCCTCACCACCCCAGGCAAGGAGTTCGTCCAGATAGCGCTTACGCGCGCTGCGTGAACCCAGCACATCAGGTCCGGGAGCCCTTCGCAGCTGGCGCTGCACACTGCCCGTTGCCACCGTACGCAGCCAGAGTCGACGCATGCTCCAGAGCGCCTGTTGGGCCACCAAGCCCTGCACCCGCACCGCGTAGTCCAGACGCGG
>JAGWOZ010000110.1 GCA_028870715.1 Betaproteobacteria bacterium
GAGCTTCGGTACAGCAAGTCGCATTGCCGACCGTATCAACCAGCACTATGGTGCGAATACCGCCGTGGCATTGAATGCGGGCGTGGTTCAGGTCAGCGCGCCCTCCGATCCGGGTGCACGTACAGGATTTCTGGGCAGTCTGGAGGCGCTCGACGTTTCCCCGGAAACCCCACCAGCCAAAGTGGTGATTGATGCCCGCAGCGGAACCGTCGTGCTGGGTCAGAACGTGACCCTCGGCGCCTGTGCCGTAGCACATGGCAATCTCTCAGTGACGATCAACACCCAGTACGAGGTGAGTCAGCCCAACCCGCTTGGTGCAGGGCAGACCGCGGTGGTGCCAAAGACGAGTGTGGAAGCCAAACAGGAAAAAGCCGACCTGCTGATGTTCAACCCGGGCGTAACCCTGGAGGCCGTGGTGCGTGCACTCAACGCCGTGGGCGCCACGCCCAACGATCTGATCGCGATCCTGCAGGCGATGAAGGCTGCTGGCGCGCTGCACGCGCAACTCGACGTGATCTGACCGCCGGCCACCCACAATGAAAGCCCCGACCCTGCCCATTGCCCCGGCGCTGCCGGCGACTGTAGACAACAGCCTGTCCTTTCAAGGTCTGAACCAGTTGTCGGCAGCAGCCAAGGCGAATCCGCGCAGTCCGGCGGCGATCAAGGCCGTGGCGCAACAGTTCGAGGCGCTTTTGGTGCAGCAGATGCTTACGGCGATGAGCGCCACGAGCCTCGGGCCCGATATGCTCGGTGGCACTGCCGGCCCCATGTTCAAGTCGCTGTTCAACCAGCAGATCGCCACCACCATCAGCCAAGGTCAGGGCATCGGATTGGCCAGTTTCATCGCGAAGGAACTGGCCACGCGCTATGGCGGCAAGCCGAACGACCCCTCGGCCGCAGCAACTGTCCCGCCGCAAGGCCCCGTGCTCCCCAAGAGCTTGAGCGGCCAGACGAGCGCTGCAACTCCAAGCATCGCAGGCTACCTCGCGCACCGTGGAGCGGCTCCAGCGCCAGCAACACCATCACACGCCACGGCGGGTGGCGAGCGCTCGGCGCTGGCCAACAAGGCACAGGCCTTCATTCAATCCATCCTGCCGAGCGTGCAGCAGGCAGCAACGGCATTGCAGGTCAGCCCGGTCGCCATTCTTGCGCAGGCCGCGCTGGAAACCGGGTGGGGCAGTCACGCGCCAGGCCATAATCTGTTTGGCATCAAGGCGTCGGGAGATTGGTCCGGGGCGTCACTGTCGAGGCTGACCAGCGAAGTAGCCCACGGCGTAACGCATCTCGGAAGCGCTGCGTTCCGCGCGTACCAGAGCGCAGCAGACAGCGTTCAGGGCTACACGCAGATGCTGCTGGGTTCGCCGCGCTACCACAGCGTGCGCGGACATGGCAGCGATATCGCCGGATTCGCCGCGGCCTTGCAGCGCACCGGGTACGCGACTGATCCGCAGTACGCGAGCAAGCTTGTGGCAATGGCGCGAAGCCCTCTGATGCGCGACGCTCTATCGGCGCTGGGACTCCAAGCGAACTAAAGTTCTGCCCCACCGTGCCGTTAAACCCTTTAAACCGACCGCCCAAAGACGCAGGCCCCATGACCACCACCGCCCTAATGGACGAATGCCGCTTGGTGGCTGCGCTCACTGACGTGCTGCGTCGCAAGCGCCAGAACTTGTTGGACAGCGATTCGGCGCTGCCCGCGACTGCTGTGCCTGATGGCTCAACCCCAGCGCCAGATTGGCTCAACCCAATCTGGCAACCGCTGCTTGATCGCCTGCAACCGTACGCGGCACACCGGCAGCAAGGCGGCTGTGAGCCGCCATCTGCCGAGCTCACAGCCCAGGTTCTGGCGCTGCGACACGAGTATGACGGCCTGCAGCACACCCTGACCGTGTGGATCGCCGCGATCCAGCTTGCCATGGCCAAGGCCGCCCGGCAGCAGCCACCGCCGGTATACGGCCCGGCTTCGAGCATGTCATCGCCGCAGCGTCAGACCCTGGGCCGAGGCTGAAATGTCAGGCATCTCAGGACTGGTTACCAACGCCCTTACGGGCCTGCAGGCGGCGCAACAGGCACTGCAGGTCACGGGCAACAACATTGCCAACGTCAACACGCCCGGCTATAGCCGCGAGCAGGTGATTCAGTCGACGCAACCGCCGTCACTGCTCGGTGGGCTGTACCTGGGCAATGGCACGCAGATTGATACCGTCACTCGCAGCTACAGCAGCTACCTGCAGTCGCAGGTTTGGAGCACGACAGCGACAGCCAGCGGGGCGAACACCTTCAACACCCAGTTGCAGCCCATCGTCAATCTTCTTGCTGGAACAGACGCTGGTCTGAGCACGTCCATCCAGCAATTCTTTGCAAGCGGCGTCGCTCAGGTCGCGGCCAACCCGTCCGGCATGCCCTCGCGGCAAAACTTGATCAGCGAGGCCCAAAGTCTGGCGCAGACCTTCCAGGGCGCAGCACAGCAGCTGCAGGACGCAGCCACCGGCGTCAACCAGCAAATCGGCCAGAGCATCACCACAATCAACAGCCTGACGCAGCAGATTGCCCAGATCAACGTGCAGATCAACAACCTGTCAGGCGCGCAGGGCACTCCGAATTCCCTGCTGGATCAGCGCGACCAACTCATCACCCAACTGTCTGCGCAGGTTGGCGTGAGCGTGCTTCCGCAGAGCGGCAATCAGGTCAGCGTGTTCACCGGTAACGGTCAGGTATTGGTGGCGGGCAGTCTCTCCTTTGCCCTCAAAGCGGCGCCCAATGCCTACGATCCGTCACAAACCGAGGTTGCATACGCCGCCAACGGGGCGGTCATCTCGCAAGGGCTGCAGGGCGGCACTCTGGGCGGCGTGCTGCAGTTCCGCAGCCAGGTTCTTCAGCCTGCGCAAAACGCGTTGGGACGCATTGCCGACGGATTGGCGCAAGCGATGAACACACAGCAGGCGCAGGGCCTTGACCTGAATGGACAATTCGGCGCCGCCATGTTCCAGTCCGGCACGGTGCAGGTGCTGGCCAATACAGCCAACGCCGGTAGCGCGGTCATCAGCGGCAGCGTGGTCGACAGTAATGCGCTGACCACCGCCGACTATCAACTGAGCTACAACGGCAGTAACTGGACGGCCACCAACCGGTCCACCGGCCAGGCCAGCACAATCACATCTGGAACCTCTGGCAGCGCCACCACGCTGACCTTCGACGGCGTGCAGGTCAACGTCAACGGTGCGCAGGCGGGCAACACCTTCGAAGTGCTGCCCACGCGCTATGGCGCGCTGAACTTCCAGTCCATCCTCACCAACGCGGCGGGCGTCGCCGCGGCGTCGCCCTACGTCAGCAGCACCGGGCAGATGCAATCTGGCGGTTTGGTGAATGCCAATCTGGGCAATCTCGCCCTGTCCGCCGGCCAATACAGCGCCACCAGCGGCAGTGCAAGCGTGGTGGTCAGCGGCGGCGTCAGTGCACCGACAGCCCTGCAAGTCACGTTGACCAGTGGCGGCACCAGTGGCGCTGTCGGCTTTCAGGTGACGCAACCCGGGTCGGCCACGGTGCTGGCAACGGGAAGCGTCACGCTGGGCAGCAGCGGAACCACGGTTGCCATTCCGTACGCCAACAACACCCCACCCGGCGGCTTCTGGACGGTGAATCTCAGCGGCAGCACCGCCGTCTCCGGCGACGCCTTCACGCTCAGCCCGGCCAGCGGCGGCAACGGCGGCAACGCCCAAGCCATGGCGACGCTGCAAACGGCGAAGACGCTGGGGGGCAGCAGCACGTCCCTCGAGGGCGCGTATTCACAGCTTGTCAGCCAGGTGGCATCACAGGGCAACCAGGCACAAACTGCGCTCAGCGCCGCCACTGCCGTCAGCGCGCAGGCCGTCGCGTCGCAACAGTCCCTCTCCGGCGTCAATCTGGACCAAGAGGCGACGAATCTTATTCAGTATCAGCAGGCCTACCAAGCCGCCGCCAAGGCCATCCAGGTCGGCAACAGCCTGTTCACCTCGCTGCTGCAAGCCGTGCAGTAAGGAGCCGCCGCCATGCGCATCAGCACCTCGCAGTTTTATGCCGCCAGTCTGACGGGCATTCTCAACCAGCAGAGCACGCTCAGCACCTTGAGTGCGCAGCTCTCCACGGGTAGCGCGTTGGTCAACCCATCCGACCAGCCCGTGGCCGCCGCGCAAAACGTGACACTTACCGGGCAGATCAACCGGTTGGCGACCTACACACAGAACGGCCAGAACGCCCAAAATGCGTTGCAGCTCGAAAGCTCCACTGTGCAGAGCGTGGCCACTCTGGTCGATCAGGTGCGGCAACTCGCGGTGCAGATGAACAACGGTACGGTGAGTTCGCAAGACCTGCAAAACGCCGCAGCCACCATGCAGGGCTATGCGCAGCAGCTCGCCCAATACGCCAACACGCAAGACGGACAAGGGAACTACATTTTCGCCGGCAGCAAGAGCGGCACGCAGCCATTCAATATCCAGAGCAACGGTTCGGTGCAATACCAAGGCGATGGCGGGCAAAACCAGCTGGCACTGGGCCCCAGCCTGCAGACTGCGATCAGTGACTCCGGTAGCGCGCTGTTCATGAACGCGCGCGCAGGCAATGGCACCTTCAGTGTCGGAGCATCCACAGGCAACACCGGCGGCGCGACCGCTGGCCCCGGCACGGTCAACAACGCCGCGATGGCTCAGCAGCTTCTGCAAGTGAACGGCACGCAGTATCAGATCTCGTTCAGTGGCAACGGCAACACCATGAGCTACGCCGTGACCAGCGGCAGCGGCGGTGTGTTTTCTTCGGGTGTTGTCAGCAGCGGCCCCTTCACCGCCGGCATGAGCATCGGCTTGCCCACAAGCGGCAGCCCCGCCATCACCGTGCCCATCGTCGGCACGCCATCAAATGGCGATGCGTTTACTGTGGGCGCCGCCAAGCCGCAAAGCCTGTTCGAGACGTTCCAGTCTCTGGCGCAGGCCTTCTCGACTTCGGCGCAAACCTCAGGCTCGAACGCCCAGCGCGCCCAGTCCATCAGCAACGCCTTGGCCAGCCTCGACCAGAGCCAGACCAATCTGCTCAGCACGCAAGCCAACATTGGCAGCCGCCTGCAACAGGTTCAAGCCGTGCAGACGCAAAACGCCAGTCTGACCCTGCAACTGCAAACCCAGCAGAGCCAGCTCACCAGCATCAACTACCCACAAGTCATCACCGACTACCAGTCCAGCCTCACTGCCCTCCAGGCCGCACAGAAGGCGTTCACGCAGGTGCAGGGGCTGAGCTTGTTCCAGTATTTGTGATGGCGCCGATCTCGGTCTCCCAAACGCGAAACCCCTAGCGACGTGCAAAGCAAGCCCCCAAAACCCGATTTGCGTACGCTGTACCAACGTCATGGCGGCAAGGTTTCAGACAAGTGGTCGCTTTACCTCGACGTCTACGATCGCGTCCTCCAGCCGTATCGTGACAAGCCGATTGCCCTGCTTGAAATCGGCATTCAAAACGGTGGCTCACTTGAAATTTGGTCGCAGTATTTCAGCCGCGCCAAGGTTTTGATCGGTTGCGACATCAACCCGAACTGCGCGGGGTTGCGCTACACCAGCAAGGCCGTTCAGATCGTCGTCGGTGACGCGGGCAACGATGCAACCGCAGCGCGCATCCGTGAGATCAGCCCCAGCCTGGAAGTGATCGTTGACGACGGGTCGCATGTCTCCTCCGACATCGTGCGCGGCTTTGCCCGTTACTTTCCTCTTCTCAAGGATGGCGGCACCTATGTCGCCGAGGACCTCCACTGCAGCTACTGGCATCAATACCAAGGTGGACTTTTCGCGCCCAATTCTGCGATGGCCTTTTTCAAGGCCCTTGCCGATGTCATTCACTTCGAGCACTGGGGGCTTGCGCGCGAGCGCAGCTCGGTCCTCAACGCTTTTTTCGCCGATGACGGGTTGCGCGTGAGCGACGAGGATCTGGCACAAATTCACTCGATCGAATTCGTCAATTCGATGTGCGTCATCCGCAAGAAAAAGACACAATTCAACGAGCTCGGCCCACGCATCATCGCAGGGACGCAAAGCGCGGTCATGCCTCAGGTGGCCAATCTTGGCGGCTCGCGGCAGCGCGCGCCAGACCAGCAGGGCTCTCCATGGAGCCAGCCACCTTCAGGCGCAGCTAACGACGAGATCGCGCGCCTGTCCACGATGGTCGACGCTCTCAATCAGGAGCTCCAACGCTTGCGCGCGTCGATCGAGCCAGGCTCCGCAACTCCATCGGCCACACCGGCCGCACCGGCCGTGCCCCTGACTTTGCCCTGGATGCCTCAGGGACGCTGGCTGCCGGCGGAGAGACAATGGGCCTCGGACTTTCTCGCGGACGTTCGATTCGCCGCACCAACCACCGCGCTGGCCGTAGCAAGCCACGGCGCCATCGGTCGGGCCCCGACCATGGCGAGTTTGCGCGAGCAGTGGCTGCAAGCCTTGCCAATTGAGTTGGAAACGCCCGGCGACGCGCAATCCATGCTCGCCATTGCCAATACCGCCCTTCTGTCTAGCCAGACCGACTGGTTCGGCCTCATCGATGCCGGCGATCAACTCGCCCCCGACGCGCTGTTTCGCATCGCCCACGCCCTACGCCATCACCCGGAGTGGCAGATCGTCTACAGCGACGAGGACAACCTTACCGCCAGCGGCCAGCACATCAACCCACATTTGAAGCCTGATTTCAATCTCGACTACCTGCGCAGCCTGCCCTACATCGGGGGACTCCTGCTGATCCGGCGGGACCTGTTCGAGGCGCTCGGTGGATTTGATCCGGCGCGCGAAGGAGCCGAAGACTACGACCTGCTGCTGCGCGCATGGGAACACTTACAGGCCACAGGCGATGGCGACACGGCGATCGGCCACGTTCCTGAAGTGCTCTACCACCGACTGCAAGGCTCGGGGCACACGCAAAAATCGGTGCCCGAAATTCTCGCCGCGGGACAGGCAGCGCTGGAGGCGCACCTTTTGCGCATGGGCGTTGCAGCGCAGGTGCAGCCCGGACCGTTTCCGCCAGCGTTCCGCGTGCGCTGGCCGCTGCCCGAGGTGCGTCCGCTGGTCTCCGTCATCATTCCGACGCGCGACCAGCTGCCGCTGTTGCAACGATGCATCGAATCGCTGATCGAAAAAACCAAATACCCAGCTTACGAAATCCTGATCGTCGACAACGGCAGCCAGACACCGGAGGCACGCAACTACCTGGCAGCCATCGAGGCCAAGGAGGCTGAGCTTGGCGAGCGCCTGCGCATCATTCGCCATCCGGGGCCGTTCAATTTCTCGGCAATGAATAACGCCGCCGCGGGTGCCGCGCGCGGGGAATATCTGCTGCTTCTCAACAACGACACGGCGGCCTTGCACGACGACTGGCTCGACGAGATGATGGGCCACGCGGTGCGGCCTGACGTGGGAATCGTCGGTGCCAAGTTGCTCTATCCGGACGGCAAGATCCAGCATGCGGGCGTGATTCTCGGCATGCGAGGCCCTGCCGAGCACCCCTTCATCAGCCGCCCGCCTGAAGATCGCGGCTATTTCGGCCGCGCCCAGTTGACGCAGAACTATTCCGCCGTCACCGGCGCCTGCCTGCTCGTACGCAAGAACGTGTTTGAACAGGTTGGGAGACTGGACGAAGGTGACTTCAAGGTGTCGTATAACGACATCGACTTGTGCCTGAAGGTGCGCGAGGCGGGCCTGCGCATTGTGTGGACGCCTTACGCCCTGTTGATGCATGAAGGCTCGGCAAGCCAGAAGGGCGAGGTTGAAGGCAAGCCGGACGAAACCAAGCTCAGGCGCTTCGCCGCCGAAAAAGACGCGATGTACGCCAAGTGGCTACCCAAGCTTGCTTTCGACCCCGCGTACAACCGGCACCTGAGCCTGGCGAGCACCGAGTTCCTGCTCGAAGACCAACCACCGCTTTCGTGGGATCCGGCATGGCGACCGCGTCGGCGCATCCTGGTGCACCCGGCCGACCGCGAAGGTTGCGGCGAATACCGCATCATCGCGCCGATGCGCGCGCTCAACCGCGCCGGGCTCACACAGGGCTGGGAGACGATGCGCCTTTATGAGCCCGCGGAAATGGAGCGCATGCAGCCCGACAGCCTGGTGGTGCAGCGTCAGATGGAGTGGCCGCAAATTGAGGCGCTCGAGCGCCATGCCCGCACCAGCAAAGCCTTCCGCGTGTTTGAGATCGATGACCTCATCACCAATCTGCCGCATAAAAGCGTGCACAAGAGCAGCATTTACAAGGACATCGCCAAGCGCTTCCGCAAGGCGGCGGGCCTGTGCAACCGGCTCGTGGTGGCGACCGAGCCGCTGGCCAAGGCCTACGCCCATTTCACCGACGAAGTCATTGTGCAGCCCAACTATCTTGAGGCTGCGCGCTGGGGACATCTGCAACCCGCACGCGCCGAGCGCAGCAAGCCTCGCGTCGGCTGGGCAGGCGGCATCGGCCATACCGGCGACCTCGAACTCATCGTGGACATGGTGCGCGATACGGCACTTGAGGTGGACTGGGTGTTCTTTGGTCTTTGTCCGGATGCGCTGAAGCCCCTCGTGAAAGAATTTCACCCCGGTATCCCGCTTGACCAGTACCCGGTCCAGCTCGCTGCTCTCGACCTCGACCTCGCCGTCGCCCCCCTGGAGGACAACGCCTTCAACGAGGCCAAGAGCCACCTGCGCCTGTTGGAGTACGGCATCCTGGGCTACCCGGTCATCTGCTCAGACCTCACCCCGTACCAAGGCGATTTCCCGGTCATCCGCGTGGCCAACCGCTACCGCGACTGGACCCGTGCGCTGCGTGATGCCATTTCGGACCGGCATGCCCTGCGTGCGCAAGGCGATGCCCTGCGTGCCAAGGTTCTCGCCCACTGGATGATGGAAGATCACCTTGACCGGTGGCTCGCCGCATGGACGCCCTGACCTACTCAGTGACGACCGCGAAGATGCGCCTCGCGGCTCGTGCCGCCCTGCAGTCCAGGACTTGATAGCATCAAGACCACTGTTGACGTAACCCAACCGAAGCCGCGAACCGCTTATGCAAACTCAGACCGAGATGCAATCACCAGATACTCCGTCCACTGTCGCTCCACTCGAAACCGACGGCTATACATACATTGCACGCCAGCCCCTCGTTGACCGCAAGCAACAGATCATTGGCTACGAACTGCTCTCGCGCGTTTCGGCCACAGCCACCGAGGCCCCGACGACCCATACGCGTGCGTCCGACACAGCGTTCTTGTTCAACGCACTATCAAACATCACCACGGAAAACCTGTTCGGTGACAAGCTTGCCTTCATCAACGTCCGTCTGGAGGATCTGAACGGCGAGCATTTTGAAATCGTCTACCCCGAGCGCATCGTGCTCGAGTTGCCCCGCGCCGCAGGCGACGATGCGGCCATCATCGCTGACGCCGTACCGCAGATGCAGGCTCTGCGCGAACGCGGGTTTCGCCTGGCGGCGGGCGTGTTCGCGGCCACCGCCCCCTACGCTGCGTGGCTGCCGATGCTTGCATTCCTGGAGGTGGACGCCAAGGCGCTCCCCACAGGGGTGCTTCCCGCGCTCATGCGCAAGCTTGGATCGTCGCCCAACCTCAAACTCATCGCCGAAAAGGTGGAAACGCTCGAAGCCTTTCGGGAGTTTCACGACGCAGGCTTTCATTTTTTCCAGGGCTACTACTTCGCACGCCCGCAGACCGTTAGCGCAAAGGTGCTGAACCCCGCATTTTCGACCGTGCTGCAGCTTGTCGACATGGTGAACAAACAGGCCGAAATCCCCCGCATCGAAGAGGTTCTCAAGCGCGACCCGGCACTGTCGTTCAAACTGCTTAGCTACATCAATTCCTCCGGTTTCGGGCTGATGTCGGAGGTCACCTCGTTCCGACACGCGGTGATGATGCTTGGTTACAAGAAGCTGTTTCGCTGGCTCGTCCTTCTGATGGCCACTACTCCCGGCAACAGCGCCGCATCGGCGATGGCCCGCAACGCCATCACCCGCGGGCGCATGATGGAGCTACTCACCACAGGCGCGGTGTCGGATGCCGACATCGATAACGCCTTCGTCGTCGGTGTTTTCTCCATGCTCGACGTCATGCTTGGCGTGCCCCTGGACAAGGCCCTGGAGGAAATCTCCCTTGCCGAACCCCTCACCCTGGCCCTCAAGCACCATCAGGGGACGTTCGGGCCGTATCTGCAAATCGTCAAGGCCTGTGAGCAAGATACCTGGGAGGATGTGGATTTGCACATTGCCCTGCTGGGCATGCAGCGCAGGCAGGTCGCCATTGCTCACCTCGAAGCCCTGGCCTGGGCTGAAAGTATTGGCATCTAAGACTTTTTGACCCTTCTGAGCTCAAATACGCATGCGCGAGGTTGCCCACAGTCTGTTCAAAGATGAATTCCGACTGACCACACAGCAAAAAGCCGAGCGGGTGCTCACTCGCATCGCCCGCGAGCGCGAGGCCCTGGCAGTCATCCCAAGCGAGCATGCGGAGGAATTCACGTCGCTTGTGCTGCACATCGACCGCGCTGAAAACCAGTTGATCATTGATGATCTCAACCCCGCGCATGGCAATCGTCGAGTCGCCGAAGGCCAGCCTTTCTTCTGCCTTGGCCGATCGGACGGGGTCTATGTCGGATTCCAGAGCCGCCTGCTCAAGACGACCCACTGGGAAGGGTATGGCGCACTGTGCATTGCCTATCCCGACACAACGTATTACCTCCAGCGCCGCAGCTACTACCGCGTGACGGTCAATGCAGGCGACGTCAACCACGTTGAGGTCCAGCGGCGCGGCGCCCGCTCCCTCAAGGGACAGTGCCACGACATCAGCGGCAGCGGCATGCGCATCCTTGTGGAGGTGCCCACGGATTTTTCCCTGACCGAAGGTGAGTACATCCCACTCGTGCGCTTCGAACTTGATGGCATCGAACTCGCCAGCGAGGCCCAGGTCCGCTCCATTGGCCCTTTGCGCAGCGCTAAAGTCCGGCAGCCGATGCGGACGGTT
>JAGWOZ010000356.1 GCA_028870715.1 Betaproteobacteria bacterium
AGCGCCTGAAGGTCTTCGGCAGCGGCATAGCCGCTCAGCGCTTTTTCGACCTGAGCAGCGCGTGCTTCCAGGAGTTCGCGGGTGTCTTTGAGGTCTGCCGCCGTTGCGACGGCTGGACGCTGCTGGATGGCATCAATGGTCTCGGCCAGGCCCATCGCCTGCGCTTCGAGACGTTGCAGGCGGGTATCAAGCTGATTCTGGTCGGTCTGGTCGTTCACCGCCTGGTAGCCGAGAGCGACGAAGACGCTGAGGCTGATCAGCCAGAGCCACATCAGGCTCTGCACCACCACGGCGGTGATCGGGCGACGGGGAGACTGCGCGGCATTCATGGCTGGCCTCCCGAACCCGAAGGCATCAGCGGAAACGTCTGCACCGCCTCGGCAGCGGGCGGCTCGTGTGCGTGCTCGGCGGTCGCACTGCCTCCAGGCCGCTCGAAGCAAATCTGCCGTGCCCGTTCATCCGCATGCAGTTCCCAGGCCGGGCCAGCCAGGGTGAGCAGCGCATCGCGCAAGGTCATGGGGCCAAGATGCAGGTGCGCCGCCGGCAGCGGGAGCACATACAACTCGGTCACGGCGCGAGGCGTCTCGCAAAGCTGGTAGCCGCTGCGTTTGAGCACATGCCGCAGGCCATCGCCCACCGTGGCACGGGCATCCTCGGGCATGAACACGTCGATGGTCTGCAACAGCAAGTCACGCTGCGCCGCCGTGGGTGTCAGCTCGACCAGCGTGTAGCGGCCATAGCGCACGACGGGAATGAACTCGGGGGCCTCGGGTTCGGGAGCGGAGGAGACGCCTTCTATGGCGTCTGGCACCAGCGGCGCGGTCGTGGTGGCGCAGCCGCTGGCCAGCGCTGCGGCCAGGAGACCAGCGCCGACCAGACGCCGGGATACATGGGTTGCGGGCATGGCATCGGCTCTTCTGTTGCGATGCCGATACCTTGGCGGCACGGTGCCGTGCGGTCAGCCAGGAATGCGAACTGGGTAGTGCCCGGTTTCAGGGGCGACCCGGATGCCTACTGCTTATCGTCCAGGCGGTACAGACGCACCCGTTGTTGCGCACAACCAGTAGCTCATGGATCAATAGGCGGATTTGCAGTTAAGCCGCAATATGGGACGAAAAACGGTGTACTTCGCGAATCAATTGCAGGGTGGCTGCCGTAGCACGCCAAAGAAAAAACGCAGCCCCGCCCACGAAGAACGCGAGTGGGGCTGCAAGTTGTGAACAATAGAAAGCCGGCGGCGCTAGGCCGGCGATGGCGTGGAAATCAGGCGGTGACCAATTGCCGGGCCAGTGCGACCTCGACGGAATCACCGTCCTGATTCAGAACATCCAGCCCCGATTCGGGCACGTCGCCCGAGGTGGACTGCGAGACCATGATCTTCTTGGCCATCAGTTCCAGGCAGGTCATCTGCGAGGAACCGGCATAGCCGAGGTAGATCACGCGCACGGGCTGTTTCTGCCCGATGCGCCAGGAGCGGCGTGCTGCCTGTTGGAGCGAGTACACGTTGTAGCCACTTTGCATGAACACAATCGTCGGGAACTCCAACAAATCCAGTCCCGTCTTGACCAGCTCGGGATTGGTGACGAGCACGTCGATGCCACGGTCCAGTTGCTCGGCGATCCAGTCTTCTCGGCGGCTGGCATCCACGCTTGCGCGCAGTACCGCCACCTTGAAGCCTTCCTGCTCCAGCAGCCCCTTCAGGCGCGACGTGGTGTCGCGCGTGCCGGTATAGACCGTGTAGGCCAGAACGTTGCGGCCCTGTTCCTTCTCCGCTTTGCAGATATCGATCAGCTCACGCTCCTTGGGGCTGATCTCGAACTCATTGAACTGAGCCGGGACAAACGCCAAGGTGTTGCGCGTGCGCGGATGCACCACGGTCTCCGACCGGAAGCAGCAATCCGGCCAGGCCAGCAGCACGTTGAGCACCACCCCCAGCAAGGTCGTATCGCGTCGC
>JAGWOZ010000357.1 GCA_028870715.1 Betaproteobacteria bacterium
GACCGTAGCGGGCGTAGCGGGTGAACACTGCAGCTTGCGTTTGGGGCTGGCCTTCGCCGCCCATGGTCCCGTACGGCATGATGCGTCCATCGTCGAACATGGCGAGAGCCGGATTGAGCGTGTGGAACGGTTTGCGCCCGGGTTCAAGGGCGTTGAGGTCAGCCGGATCGAGGGCGAAACTGATGCCGCGGTTCTGCCAGGTGATGCCGGTGTCGCGCAGCACAACTCCAGAGCCAAATTCCCAGTAGAGGCTCTGGATGAAGCTGACGGCGCGGCCTTCGCGGTCGATCGCGCCCATCCAGATGGTGTCGCCCGGTGCCGCAGATTCAGGCCATGGCAAGGCTTGGCACATGTCGATCTCCGAGGCCAGCGCGTCGAGTGCACCAGCCGTGAGGTAATCGGATGGGTCGCCCGGCACCCGGCGCGGGTCCGTCACCATCCGGTTGCGCACGCGAAAGGCCCGTTTGGTGGCCTCCACCAGGCCATGCACGTGCGCGAAACCCTCCCCCTCGGCAATGCCAAGCCGCTCGTAAATGCCGAGAATCATGAGCGAAGCCAGCCCCTGCGTGGGCGGTGGCAGGTTGTACACGGTGCAATTGGCCAGGCGCACCGCAAGCGGTGCGACGCTCTGCGCCTCATAGGCGGCAAGATCGGATGCGCATATCGGGCTGCCGATTCGCTCGAGCTCAGCGCCCATGCGCGCTGCAAGGCTACCGCGATAAAAATCATCGAGGCCACGCTCGGCCAATGTCTGCAGGGTCTCGCCCAGGACGGGCTGACGCAAGATCTGGCCACACGCAGGCGGCTTTGCATCGGTCAGAAAGGTCTCGGCAAACCCGTGCACGCCCTTCAATTCCTCGAGCTTGCTTTGGGTGAGCGCGGCCTGGCTGGACGTGACGACAATGCCGTCGCGCGCATGGCGCATGGCATCACGCAGGAGACGCGTCAGCGCAAGCCGGGGACCGCCCCAGGTCTGGTGGGCAATCGTCAACGCCTTGGACCAGCCGCCGACCGTGCCAGCTACCGTAAGTGCCGCGTCCGGCCCACGCGACGGGATCGCGCTGAACCCCTGATAGCGCTGCGGCGTGGCGCGCTCGGCAGCGAAACCGCTGGCATCGATCGCCATCGGCGCTTGCCCGGGCGTGTGAATGAGCCAAAAGCCATCCCCGCCAATTGACGTCATATGCGGGTAGACGACGGCGATGGTGGCGGCCGCCGCCACCATCGCCTCAATGGCGTTGCCACCCTCACGCAAGACGTTGCGGCCTGCCTGAGCGGCCAAATGGTGCGGGGCGACAACCATGCCCCCCAGTGCAGTGCAGGTGTCACTCATGCGCAGATCCAGATCCAGTGCTTCGGCGATTGGTAAGGGTTAACAGGGCTGCACCCCATCGACTGTCCACCACATTGTGCGTGTTGGGCGCTCTTGGCTGCGGGCCCGACAATGGCGTCGCCAAAGGCCACCCTCACAATGACCAACCGAATGCTGGTGCAGGCATGGACTGGGTGCTCGTGCAGGGCTGTCATGATGGGTCCATGAAGGTTAGCAGCCCCGTGCCTCGATGGGTTTTCAACCGATGCTGCAACGTTTGAGGAAATGTGCGGAAACAGCGCCCGGCGCTACCAGAGTCCGGCGAGATCGTGATCGACAAGCCGGGCAATGGCGCTTTCCACGGCACCACGCTGCACGCCCGCCTTCGCGCACGCGGCATCACCCCCTTGCTTTCCGCCAGGATGACCACGGACGTTTGCGTGCAATCGAGCGTGCTCGAGGCGAACGACCGTGGCTATGCGTGCCTGTTGGTGGAGGAAGCCACGGCCAGCTATTCCCCCAGTTCAAGCAAGCCACGATGGCGATGATTGTGGCGCAGGGGGGAATCGGCGGCTGGACCTGCCCCTTTGCCGCACTGCTCGATGCCTGAACGCGGGCGCGCCGT
>JAGWOZ010000358.1 GCA_028870715.1 Betaproteobacteria bacterium
AGCGGGCATGGTTGGTCAGGTCGTCGTGGAGTAAGCCCGCTTTGACGACGATGCGAGCGCGTTCTGTTTCGGGAACTTTTGCGGTCTTTTCATGCTCAAGTGCTGCATGTCCTTCCCCCGAGCATGCTCGCATCCGCATCGGCGTCCACGTCGTCTGAGCACATGAAAGTCCTGCGTGTTGTCTGGGCTGCCGTGCTACTGGCCTTGTTGCCACTGCACGCGTGGAGCGCTGTGCGCCTCGACAACACGACATCAGGTGCCCCCGCTGCCTGCCGCAGAACCGGACCAGACCCATCCATGCAGCAGGCGTGGCGCGCAGGCACCTTTGCGGCCGCGCGCATGCGGGAATCGACGCCACACGGCCCCAATCGCTTTGGCCTGGCACCCGGCCCTGCGCGAAGCGGCCATGGGGCCAGCCCATCCAATGGCCGGGGCCTTTGCCATGTGCTGTGCGGCGTGGTTCTGGCGCCGTCTACCACTCCTGCCGCTTTGCACGTTGCGCATATCGCGGCGCATGCGCCGGAATTCCACGCGCGCCTCGTCGCAAGTGCGCTGCCGGACGCACCGTATCACCCACCCCGGGCCTGATCTCCCCTCAAGGCCGGCATGCGTCCGGCGTCTGCGCGAGTCGTGGCCGATACACGCCGCGACCCGCTGCGTCACGACGTGCGCCTGACGCCGGCCACGTTTCTGGTCAACAACCCAAGGAACATCGTCAAGCCGATGTTCGTCGAGCCAGACTTCTCAGCACTCGGTCGGCTGACCCCGCACGAGCTTGCCACAAGCGCTTGAAACGGCCGAACCCCCATGGACATCTCACTCCTCCTCGAAGTCATGCTCGCGCTCGGCGCAGGCATGCTGCTCAACCTGACGCCATGCGTGCTGCCGGTCATTCCAATCAAGGTTCGCACCATCCTGCGCGAAGCGGGAGAAAAACCGGCAACCCGTGCCCTGTCTGCCAGCCTGTTCGCTGCGGGCTCCCTGTTGTTTTTCACCCCCCTGGGGCTGGCCACAGCGCTGCTGCATCTTCAATGGGGTGTGCTGTTCCAATCACAGGCCGTGCTGATCGGCTTGGTCATCGTCCTTCTGGCGATGGCGGTGATGAATTTCACGGGGCGCGGATTGCCCATTCCTCCCGCCATCGCCAGAATGGGAGGCGGTCGTTTTGCCGAGCCACTGATCTCCGGCCTGGTCAGTGCCCTTTTGTCCTCTCCCTGCACCGGCCCCTTGCTGGGTGGGATCCTCGTGTTTGCCCTCACCCGGCCAGCCACCGAGATCGTGGTCATTTTCATGGCCATCGGCCTCGGTCTGGCTCTGCCCTACGCCGTTCTGCTTCTGAAGCCCGGGCTGCTGGATCGACTGCCGCGAGGGGGGGCTTGGACCGACGTCGTGCGTCAAAGCTTCGGCTGGCTGCTTGCCGGTGCCGCAGTCTTTTTCGCGCAAAGCCTGGTTCCAGCCATGCTCGACAAAGCGCTATGGTTCAGCTTGGTTGTCGGGATCATGCTGTGGATCTTCGCAACGAGCATTCGCGCCGCAGATCGCGCCTCCCGCTGGGCCGCGCCACTATCGAGCCTTCCTTCACTGGCTTTGGTCTACCTGAGTGCGGGGATCTGGCCCGCCCCATCGCAGGGCATCCCCTGGCAGCCGCTCAAGGCAGCTCAGATCACCGAGATTGCCAGTCTGCATCGACCTGCGCTGGTCGAGTTCACCGCGCAGTGGTGCCTGAATTGCAGGTTTCTGGAGAAAACCGTCTACCGCGACTCGCGCGTTGTGCAAGTTCTGCGCGCCGGCCGTGACGTCCCACTGCAAGTCGACTTGACACGCCCCAACCCAGAACTGCAACAGCTGCTTGCCGCGTACGGCGGAGATGGTCTGCCGTTCGTGGCGATCCTGGATCGACATGGGAGGGAGATCGATCATC
>JAGWOZ010000111.1 GCA_028870715.1 Betaproteobacteria bacterium
GAAGCTGGTACGCGACTGCACCTGAGCCACACGCGCCAACGCAAACCGTCGCAGCGCTGCTCAGCGTGTTGGGAGATCGTGCCCAAGACGTTGGCGCAGCGCGAGCATGCGTGTCCGCATTGCGGTCACGTCATGCAACGCGACCAGAACAGTGCGTCGGTGGTTCTCATCGATGCGCACACGCCTGGGACGGGCGTGGCGGCGAGACCCAAACCTCTGCCACGGCAACGGGGCAAGTCCAAGTCTGTGACCCGCGAAACCCCCGCGACAACGCCATGCGTTTAGCGGCGGGAGAGTTCATGGCGGAAAGGCCGGTGAAGGCGTGCCCGGTCTTGTCTGGACCGTGACGTGCGAAGGTGGAGCGCGATGGAAAGCTGGCAATGGCCAGGCATCCTTGCCCGACGCGCATGTGTCGCAACCCTGCACCTTGATCAATGGGCCGCGGCGTAATAGCGGTTTTGGGCGTGGCTGACCTGGGCAAAAAAATGCCAGCGCTCGGCAATGAGTCCGCTCATCTGAGTCAACCAAGCCACGACAAACCAAGCCAGCGGCTCGTTTGCGCCGATGCCTGCACCGATCAGGCCCAGGGGGAGCAGGAAACCCATGAGCAAGAACACCCCCTGAACTCTGCGCAATACCGTGCCCCCCTGGCCATGGAAAAACTCGCGCAGGTTGAAGCTGCCAGCCGTAAAGCCTCGGGAGATCTGCACAATATGGCCGCTGCGCACACCGATCGCCGACTGCGCGCTGCCAGCCGGCACCAGTCGCGCCGTGCGCAAAAGCGCGGCCATGCGCCCGAAAAAGGCAAGCAGTGTTAATACCAGAGCCCAGGTGGCGATCTCTCCGACAGCAAGGCCCAGGAACGCAAACAGCGCGGCCGCCAGGACGAATCCGGACGCCAAACCCATCAGAACGAAATTCAGCGCGGTCAGCGGCGTGGCCCATTCGCGGATAAAGCGCAGGCAGGCGTAGATCATCGCCGTGCTCAGCCACAAGACACCGCAAGCCAGTAGCAGCGCCAGCGCCAGCCACGACGGCCACGTATGCGTCAGCCCGGTCCACAGCAAAGTCAAAGCCGCGACACCGAGAAAAGCCGGCAACGCGATAACCTCGCGTGACAGCCAGGAGGTGCGCCACATCGCCACCGCGCGCCAGGCACGCTCTGGCCGGCCTAGGTGCAGAAACGATGCGATGAGCGCAACCACCCCGAGTGCGAGAATCAACGCGAGCCCGGCACGCCCGACGGTCAAGGCTGCAACAGGGCCTCCGAAGAGCCCCAGGACAGCCAGCGCCAAGGCCACGGCAAGACCCTGGGCACAACCGATCAGCGTGGTAAGAAGCAGCACAGACCAAGCCGGACGCATGCTCAGCGTCCCACGAAACGACTGGATGAGGCCAATGCAGCCGTGGCAACGCGCCGCCGGGGCGGCGAGCTGGGATCCCGGCTCGCGGCCCCTACGCCCCCACAGCCGCACGGTCCGGTGCCGCATCCGCCGCCTTGGCCCCGTGTGGCCGAGGCGCGCCTGCTCGCCATGCCGCCCGTCATCCGCCCAAAGATGCGCGACAGCAGGCCTTCGCTCTCTCGCACCAGTTCGTTGGCAGCGACACAAGCGCCCGTGTCAGACGTCACGGACTCGATGCCGGCTTGCGAATGCCCATCTTGGGGCATGGCACTGATCAGGCCGCGTGCCGGGCCATCCTGAAGTCCAGCTGCGACCATCGCCCGGCGTGGCAGATATTGGTTGGCCGGGCGCGTTCCAAGTTCGGGCATGAGCGCGTAGCCACCGCGTTCGCGTATGGCGCGGGAAACCACGGAGTCGGGATCATGCACGTCGCCAAACAGGCGGGCATGCGTGGGACAGGCGTTCACACAGGCCGGGTTGCGACGCTCGGGTGGCGTGCTTTCGTCGTAGATTCGGTCCACACACAGGGTGCACTTCGCCATGATGCCGCGCTCTTCGTCAAACTCGCGAGCGCCGTAAGGGCAGGCCCAGGCGCAATACTTGCACCCGATGCATTTATCGGCGTCAACCAGGACGATGCCGTCCTCCTTGCGTTTGTATGACGCGCCTGTAGGGCACACTGGCACGCATGGCGGATCCTCACAATGCAGGCAGCTTTTTGGAAAGTGCACCACCTGTGTGTCCGGATACTGGCCGACTTCAAACGTCTGCACGCGGTTGAAGAACACGCCGGAGGTATCGGGGCCATAGGGATCGCAATCGCTCAGCGGTCCGGCCGCACCCGACGTATTCCATTGCTTGCACGAGGTAACGCAGGCTTGGCAGCCAACGCAAACATCGAGGTCGATGACCAAGGCGAGCTGCGTCACGTGGGCTCTCCCTGTTTGAAGGCTTTGCGCCGGACGCTGCTCCCGGCGAAATACTGGAGCACGTGCAGTTGGCCCAAGGCACGTGCCGCCATGCCGGGATGCTGCCCGGGCGCCGGCGGCGGCGCAACATGGCGCGGCCAAGTGGTCTCCGGGTGTTGCGTTAGCGTGTCCGTGTCGCCTGGAAGCGGCGCGCCATGCACGTCGGCGTAGTCGTGCGTGGCAGCCTCATCCCCATGCGGCGCATCCGCCGGCGTTAGTCGCACGCGGAGGTCGTACCAGCCAGCCTGGCCGGTAATCGGATCACTGTTCGACACGGTACCCCCATTGTCCGGGAGCTCGTCGGCGATCAGATGATTGAGCAGGAAGCCGCGACGAGATTCGTCGGCCTGTGGATGCAGGCCCCAAAGGCCGCTGGACTTGCCAATTGCATTCCAGGTCCAGACAGTGCCAGGCTCGACGGCCTCGGAATATTGAGCGACACAGCGCACACGGCCCCACGGTGACTCGACCCACATCCACGCGCCGTCAGCTATTCCGCTTGCCTGGGCGGTCCTGGGATGCACATGGAGACGGTTATGGCCATGGATCTGCCGCAGCCAAGCGTTCTGCGAGTCCCATGCGTGGTACATGGCCATCGGTCGCTGCGTGACAGCCGCCAGCGGAAATCGCGCCAAGTCGACGGCGCCGTGCTCCAGGGGAGGTGACCAGAATGGCAACGGATCGCCGTGTCGGGCGACGCGCTCGCGCAAGGGGCCGGGTGGCTGGCGCCCCGGCCGCTGGCCTTGGGCCGCCAGCCGGAATTTCTGCAGCACTTCGGAGTAGATGGCGATGACCACGGGATCGGCGCGCTTGCGCCATCCATTGGCCTTGGCGTAGGTCAGGTATTCCCGGTTGACCCCGCGCATATAGCGCAAGGACTCAGGCATCGGCGTGAAATGCACACAATCGTGTTGCGCATATTGCTCCCACTGCCCAGGATTGGGCTCGCCCCGAAGGCTCTTGCTGCCATCGGCGCCGCGCCAGCCAGTCAGAAAGCCAATACCCGAACCCGGCACCGTCTCATAGTTAACGATGAAGTCCGGATAGTCCCTGAATTTGCGCCCACCATCTTCCCGCGTGAAGGCGGGAAACTGCAGGCGCGAAGCAAGTTCAATGAGCACCTCCTGGAACGGCTTGCACGCACCAAGGGGAGGCACAACAGGCACCCGCACCGAGTCCATTGCGCCGTCGAACTCCGAAATCGGCCGGTCCAGCATGGACATCGCGTCAAATCGCTCGAGGTAGCTTGTATCGGGCAACACGAGGTCGGCAAAGGCGATCATCTCGGAATGGAATGCATCGCACACGACGAGGAACGGAATGCGGTACTCCCCGTCCGCGCGCTTGTCAGTGAGCATGCGGCGAACGCGCTGCGTGTTCATCGCCGAATTCCAGGCCATGTTCGACATGAAAATCAGCAAGGTGTCGATGGGATAAGGGTCGCCGCGCCAGGCATTGGTGATCACGTTGTGCATCAAGCCGTGTGCCGCCAGGGGATACTCCCACGAAAACGCCTTATCGATGCGCATCGGGCGTCCTTCGTCATCGACCATCAGGTCGGCCGGGTCAGCCGGCCAGCCAAGCGGTGAGCCAGCAAGCGGCGTGTTCGGTTTGACGTCATCCCAGCTCTTCGCCGTGCGCACCCCGGGTGGGACCTGCTTCGGGTAAGGCGGCTTGTGCCGGAATCCGCCTGGCACGTCGATGGTCCCCAGAAGGCTCATGAGGATCGCAAGGGCGCGAATCGTGTGAAACCCATTGGAGTGCGCGGCCAGGCCTCGCATGGCATGAAAGGCCAGGGGCCGCGCGCGAACGCTGGCATGCTCCTTACCCCACCAGTCAGTCCATGGCTGAGGCATATCGAAGGCTTGGTCAAGAGCAGCGTCCGCCATCTCTACAGCCAATTGCGCGATGCGAGGCGCAGCGATTCCGGTAATTGCCTCAGCCCACGCTGGCGTGCAGTCCGTCACGCGCTCGCGCAGCAGCTGCAAGGCCGTGGCTACAGGCGTGCCGTCCGGCATGGTGTAGCGACCGAACAGCGCTGGCTGGACGCCTTCGCTCCACGCGGCAACAGGCTGACCGGCGGCCTCGTCCCACCACCACGCATTGAGCGGCGCGTCGGGGTTGACCTGCGGCGCGCCCGGATTGCGCACCATCAATCCATCATCCGGATGACCCGGCTGCACCCGCACGAGCTGCGCCGCGTTCGTGTAGCGCGCGGCAAACTCGGCATCGAACCGCCCGTCTCGGAGCAGCTCATGCACGATGGCGAGAAAGAGCGCACCATCCGTGCCGGGGTGTATCGGGATCCACTCGTCAGCAATGGCCGAGTAGCCTGTGCGCACGGGATTGATGGAAATGAAGCGCCCACCCGCCCGTTTGAAGTCCGATAGCGCCATTTTCATCGGATTGCTGTGATGGTCCTCCGCGGTGCCGATCATGACGAACAGCTTGGACTGCTTGAGATCGGGACCGCCAAATTCCCAGAAACTGCCGCCCGTCGTGTAAATCATTCCGGCAGCCATATTGACCGAACAAAAGCCGCCGTGCGCCGCATAGTTCGGCGTGCCGAACTCGCGTGCGAACAAACCGGTGAGCGCCTGCATCTGATCACGTCCGGTGAACAGTGCAAACTGTTTGGGATCGGTGGCACGAATGTGGCGTAGCCGATCCTCCAACATCGCAAAAGCCTCGTCCCACGAAATCGGCTCGAAATCCCCGGTGCCGCGCTCGCTGCCCGGCTTCCGGCGCAGCGGCTGGGTCAGGCGCGCCGGCGAGATCTGCTTCATGATGCCGGCCGATCCCTTGGCACAGATCACGCCGTGGTTGAGCGGGTGGTTCGGGTTACCCTCGATGAAGCGCACTTCGCCGTCGCGCACATGCACATGGATCCCGCAGCGGCAGGCACACATGTAGCACGTGGTGGGCCTGACCGCGGTCTCGCCGCGCGGCTTCGCGATGGGGTCATGCAGCGGTGTGCCATTGGAGAACACTCGGCTGATGCGATCGGTGATCCAGGCCATGGAAAATATTGTGGATTGCTCGAAGCGGAGGCTAAACCGTAGGGCCCTCGGCCGATGAATTCCAACGCAATGTTTCGCTGACAATCAGCAGCTTTTTCGATGGAACCGCCCTCTGGCATTAGCACGAGACACACAAACCTGCCAGGGCACGGGCTCTGCAAGCCACGCGCTGAGTCCCTACGATGCCGGCTTGCACAGTTGAGCAACGTTTGCGGAGGCCGGTGATTGAATCGGGCCTCTGCGCCACCCAGGAATTCCAATCATGCACAAGACCCTGTTCAGCCCGCTCCGCATGGGCGCACTCGAACTGCCAAACCGCGTCGTCATGGCGCCACTCACGCGCTCGCGTGCGAGTCAACCCGGCGATGTGCCGAACGAAATGAACGCTCGCTATTACGCCCAGCGCGCTGCAGCTGGCCTGATCGTCAGCGAAGCCACGCAGATCAGCCGCCAGGGCCAAGGCTATGCATTCACGCCTGGCATCTACACCGATGCACAAGAGCGTGGCTGGCATATCGTGACCGATGCTGTGCATGCGGCTGGCGGACGCATCGCGCTGCAACTGTGGCATGTCGGGCGCATCTCTCACCACCTCTTGCAGGAAGGAGGCCAGCCCCCGGTTGCACCGTCGGCCCTGCGCAGCGAATCCGGCGAGTCCTTCGTTGTGCTGCCCGAAGGCCCCAAGCGCGTGCCCTGCGACATGCCGCGTGCGTTGGAGGCCGAAGAACTCGCAGGCATCGTCGAGGACTATGCGCGCGCCGCGCAGCGTGCCCTTCGGTCCGGCTTCGACATGCTGGAGCTCCACAGCGCCAACGGCTACTTGCTGCAGCAATTTCTCGCCACGAACACCAACCTGCGCACTGATGCCTACGGCGGCAGCCTGGAGAATCGGGCCCGCCTCGTCCTGGAGGTCATGGACGCCATCATCGCCGTGGCCGGAAGCCAGCGTATGGGCGTGCGCATCTCACCGCATTTCACCCGCCACGACATTGTCGATACCGAGACTGAGGCCATTCACCTTTATCTGGCGCGGGAGTTTGAACGCCGCGGTGTGGCCTATATCCACGTCGCCGAACCGGACTGGGCGGGCGGCCCGTCACTGACCGCGGACTTCCGCAAACAGTTGCGCGAGTGCTATCGGGGGCGTCTCATCGTCTGTGGCAACTACACGGCTGAGAGTGCCGAAGCTCGCATCGGCGAGGGTTTGGCTGACGCCGTAGCATTCGGCCGCCCCTTCATCGCCAATCCGGATCTTGTGGAGCGCCTGCGCCGCGGCGCCGCCTTGAACAAACCGGACGCCACGACGTTTTATGGGGGTGGCGAGCACGGATACACCGACTATCCAACTTTGGCCGATTAGGCTTTGGGGGCTTTGCGCCCCCAAAGACGCCAGCCCCGGATCGCGGCCTTCTGGCTTAGGACCAGAAAACGCGGAGAAACCGGGGCGGTTGAGATGGTCTCAGGGCTTGCCACCGCCCGGGCCCCTGCCGGCACCCGGCCCCATGCCAGCGCCGGGACTCAAACCTTGGTGCATGCGCTGAGCCGGCGGGTTGTCGGGCAGAGTCACACCGCGCTCCCTCGCACGCTCCTGCATCTGCTTGTGATGTTCGGCCCGCAAGTGTTCGCGCTCCCGCACTGTCTTTGCTTCGCGCAGCCTCGCCCTGTACTCGTTGCGCTCCTGCCGGGTCATCAATTGACTCCCGTAAATCGTCTCTTGCCTTTGCGTTTGGGCACAGACAGGTGTGGTGCTCAAGCCAGCGGTTGCCAGCACCAAGCTTGCGGCGATCGCAGTCAGCAGCGGTTTTGTGGATGTCATGGCATTCTCCTGAGTAAAACTCTCGAAAGGAAATCAACGGATGTCGTCTTTCGTAACATAAAGCCCGGGCGCATGCCGGCGCTTGACCAGGATCAAGTTTGGACGCCTCTTGAACACTTGCGGTCCGAGCCTGCGCTGCGACCGTCGAGCGCGCGATGCGTCAACGCGACGGCCCCCCCGGGGGCCATGGACTCACGGTCCGTCCGGAGGGACTCCTAGAATGGACTGCTGGTTCAGGTTTCATCAAAAAGGCATCCAACATCATGTCAGCCATCAAAAAAGTAGTGCTCGCCTACTCGGGCGGGCTGGACACCTCAGTCATTCTCAAATGGCTTCAGGACCAATACCAATGCGAGGTCGTCACCTTCACGGCCGACATCGGCCAAGGCGAGGAAGTGGAACCGGCGCGCGCCAAGGCACTGAAAATGGGCATCAAACCCGAGAACATCTACATCGAGGACCTGCGCGAGGAGTTTGTGCGCGACTTCGTGTTCCCGATGTTCCGTGCGAATGCGCTGTACGAGGGCGAATACCTGCTCGGCACGTCCATCGCACGCCCGCTGATCGGCAAGCGCTTGATTGAGATCGCACGCAAGACACGAGCCGATGCCATCTCGCACGGCGCTACGGGCAAAGGCAATGATCAGGTTCGCTTCGAACTCACAGCCTACGCGCTCATGCCGGGTGTGAAGGTCATCGCGCCATGGCGAGAGTGGGATTTGCTGTCTCGCGAGAAGCTGCTGGCCTACGCTGACAAGCATGGCATCCCCGTGGACTTCAAAAAGCGCAAAGGCGGCGGTGCGCCCTACTCGATGGACGCCAACTTGCTGCACATCAGCTACGAAGGTGGCGTTCTGGAAGATCCGAACTATGCGCCTGACGACAAGATGTGGCGCCTCACCGTGTCGCCGGAGAAGGCGCCGAACAAGCCGCAAATTGTTGAATTGACCTATGCGGCTGGCGACATCGTCGCCATCGACGGCAAACCACTGTCCCCAGCGCAAGTGCTCACGACGCTCAATGGCATTGGCGGGCGCCACGGAATCGGGCGACTGGACAAGGTGGAAAATCGTTATGTCGGCATGAAAAGCCGCGGTTGCTACGAAACGCCCGGCGGCACCATCATGCTGGCCGGGCATCGCGCCATTGAGAGCATCACCCTGGACCGCGAGGTGCAAGCACTCAAGGACGACCTCATGCCGCGTTATGCCCGCATGATTTACAACGGCTACTGGTTTGCGCCCGAGCGCGTACTGCTGCAAGGGCTGATCGACGCCTCGCAGGCGACCGTGAATGGCAAGGTGCGGCTCAAGCTCTACAAGGGCACGATCATGTGCGTGGGGCGCGAATCGGCAACTGACAGCCTGTTTGACCCTCAGATCTCGACCTTTGACGATGACCGCGGCGCTTACAACCAGGCGGACGCAGCAGGGTTCATCAAACTCAACGCGCTTCGACTGCGCATCGCGGCCAACGCCAAGGCCAAGCGCGCCGCCAAGCCTCGAGGCAGCGCGAAGCCAGCAGTCAAATCAGCCGGCAGCTCCGCCAGCGGCGAGAAGGCGTCTTCCACCACCAAACCCGGCCCGGGCAAGCGCGCCAAGGCCGCCTCCGAGCCACATTGACAACCATCATGACGAACGCAACGACTCTGCAGGCGCAAGTCACACCGCGGGCCAATGTTTATTTTGAAGGCCGCTGTGTCAGCCACAACCTCCAACTCGCCGACGGCACGCGCAAAAGCGTGGGCGTCATTCTGCCTGCAAGCACACTCACCTTCACGACGCAAGCGCCCGAAATCATGGAATGTGTGGGCGGTTCATGTCAGTGGCGGCTCCAAGGCAGCCCTGCTTGGCAAACGAGTGCTGAGGGCCAGCGATTCGCAGTGCCCGCGAACACGGCATTCGAGATTCAGGTGGGCGCAGAACCGTACCACTACATCTGCCACTTCGGCTGATGTCGGGGGTCTGAATGCTCGGCCGTGGAAGGGGTGCGCCGCACCCCCTTCCACGGCGGCCAAACCAGTCGGTTGACATCCTCATCGGCCTTGTCTTTCACCACCGCTTGCGCGCAAGGGGCACAGATTCCGACGGAGCTCACCCCTGCATCGAGCCGGGATGAATCGCTTCGGCGGGTTCTTGTTGGTGGCGGCATGGCTGCACCACCCACTTCACCGGCGATCCGGGCGTGTCGCCCCCATCTTTTTACAGCATAGACATACAGGACACGCGAACACCCCGCAAGCCCGACAAGGATGCCTAGGGCATCCGCGCAGTCCTTCCCCGCCCCGAACGGCGAGGGCAGTCGTACAGCGGGTCAACCGTGGTGATGGGGGTGCATCACCTTATCCTGGAGACGCTTGAAACCGACGAGCTTCATGACGTATTTCTCGTAGATTGGCTCCGAATTGCCCTTCTTCATCTTGCGAATGAAATATTTCTCGAAGGCAATCTTCGCCAAGTGCACCCACTTGCCGGAACCGAACCAGTTCACATCACGCGGGGGAATTTGCGGAATGGCGACGAATGCGGCACCCGTCGTTCCGAAGTCGGCCAGGCAAATCGCCTGCCAAGTTCCCTTGTGCGTGGGTTTCTGCCCTGCGAGTTCCTCCTCGATGTTGTGCACAATGGCCGTGATCATGGACTCGATCATGTAGCCGGTCTTGGGCACACCACAGGCCACAGGGGTTGGCCCGACCGGCGGAATGGCGATGCACACACCCGCCGAATAGATATTGTTGTACTTCTGATTGCGCTGGAACGCATCAACGGTCACGAAACCGCGCGGGTTGCACAAGCCCTCAACCTTGGCGACTGCATCGACGCCTTTGAAAGCGGGCAGCATCATCGCGTGCCTGAAGGGCAGTTCATGCTTCTTCAGAACGTTACCGTGCATGTCGAGTTCGTCGACATACATCTTGCCGTCTTCCACCTTGGTCGTTTTGGCATTCGTGACCCAACGGATGTCATGATCGCGAAACTCGTGCTCCATGACCCCCTTGGAGTCGCCGACGCCGTCAAGGCCCAAGTGGCCAATGTAAGGCTCCGCCGTCACGAATGTAATCGGCACCTTGCTGCGCAACCTTTTCTTGCGCAGTGCAGCATCGAGAATCATTGTGTACTCGTATGCTGGGCCGAAACAACTCGCTCCCGGCATGGCCCCGATGATGACCGGACCGGGGCTTTCGCACAGCTTCTGGAAGTCCTCGTAGCATTTCTCCGCATGATCGATCGTGCAGATGGACTGCGTAAATCCGCCGTGCGGACCCGCCCCCTCGACCTCGTCGAACGCAAGCTTGGGGCCTGTGGTGATGACGAGGAAGTCATAGTTGACCTTGTCGCCGTTTTGCAGCGTGATGGTGTTGTTGGCGGCATCAATGTCCGTGGCGGCCTGCGCGATGAACTCGATGCCCTTTCGCTCGACATAGGGGCGAATCGGAAAAACCACCTCCTCGCGTGTGCGCCAGCCCACGGCCACCCACGGGTTGGACGGCACGAACTGAA
>JAGWOZ010000112.1 GCA_028870715.1 Betaproteobacteria bacterium
GGACTCCGCCGGGGGTGGGCAGATTCTTGTCAGCGACGCGGTGATGGAAGGGCTGCCACTGGAGCTGCTTGCGCGTCTTCGCAGCCTGGGCGCCATTTTTCTTCGAGGCTATGACGTGCCGGTGCCGGTCCATCAGATCGAATGGGATGCATCATGGCAGAACAGTCAGACCCTGCCACACCAACCCACGGTCATCACGGCCCTCACCCAGCGCCTCAACCTATGCTGGCTCGATACCTCGCAGGACTTCAGTCCGGAGCAAAGCCCCATCCACATCGGCCGCACTCCGGCTGCTGAATTCCCGGTGAACGACGTGCGCGTGTCGCGGCAACACGCACGCATTGAATGGCGCGGGAGCTATTTCATGCTCACCGACTTGTCCAGTAACGGTACGTGGGTGCGCTACAACGGCCAGGACAATGTGCTGGCTCTGCGTCGCAACGAGTGCGTGCTGCACGGACAAGGCGAGATCTGCCTTGGGGCCAAGCCCAACGACCCGACGGCGCCCACGGTGCTGTTTCAGCTTCACGATTCCTAATCGCGGCTTGCGTCGATGACCGCACCCCCCGCAGACCAACAATACGTCCACGGCACGGCACCGCGTGTGGCCGTGTTGCTGCTCAATCTGGGCACACCCGATGCACCCACGGCGCCGGCGCTGCGCCGCTATCTGCGCGAATTTCTGAGCGACCGGCGCGTGGTCGAAATCCCCCGCGCCATCTGGTTGCCGTTGCTCAACGGTGTCATCCTTCCGCTGCGCGCTCCCAAATCCGCTGCGAAATACGCAAGTATCTGGCAAAACCAAGGCTCGCCGCTGGCCATTGGCACCGCCGCACTTGCGGCAAGCGTGCAAGCAAACCTCGACGCGCGCGGCCACCACGTCCTGGTACGCCACGCCATGCGCTATGGCAACCCGTCGACCGCCAAGGTTCTTGACGAATTGCATGCGCAAGGCGTGACGCGACTTCTTGCCGTGCCGTTGTATCCGCAATACAGCGCCGCCACCACCGCATCGTCGCTGGACGCCGTGATGGGCTGGCTCAGCCGGGTGCGGCGGCAACCTGAATTGCGCACCGTGCGTCATTTCGCCGATGACCCGGGATACATTGATGCGCTGGCCGCGAGCATCCGTGCCCACTGGGCCGCGCACGGCCAACCCGGGCGGCTCGTCATGAGCTTTCACGGCATGCCACAGCGCACCCTGAAGCTTGGCGACCCCTACCATTGCGAGTGTCAGAAAACCGCGCGCCTGTTGGCCCAAGCCCTGGAGCTCGATGCGCAGCAGTATGTGGTGACCTTCCAGTCGCGCTTCGGCAAGCAGCCTTGGCTTCAGCCCTATACCGAGCCCACGCTGCGGGAACTGGCCAAAGCCGGTGTCAAGCGTGTGGATACGGTTTGCCCGGGGTTCGCAGTGGACTGCCTTGAAACCCTGGAAGAGATCGCCATGGAGGGCAAGCAAGCGTTCTTGTCGAGCGGGGGCAACGAATACCACTACATCCCCTGCCTGAACGCGGATGCGCATTGGGCCGAGGCTTTCACCACCCTGCTCGAGTCCCACCTGCAAGGCTGGCCCTCGCGCCAGGTGCCCGACGCGGCGCAGCTTGCCGCCAGCCGCGAGCGCGCCCGCGCCATGGGTGCCGCCAACGTCTGAGGCTGGTTTTGCGGCGCGGCGCCGGCACTCCGGCCTTGCGCACGCGCTCCTGCCAGCGCAAGAGCGGGCGCTCAGACGCGGCTTGGGCCGCGATCAACGATTGGCGCTTCGTTGCTCGTGCCTGACCACCCCGAAGAGTGGTGCGCGCCCGGATCGCCTGTGGCGTGCGTGGTGCCGTCATGCCGCCAGCAGCAGGAACCCACCGAGGCGACGCACGCTGGCTTGATCCAGGAGTGAGTGCCGTCGCACTCTCTGCCCTTGCCGCGCAGGCGGTGGCGCCAGCCGAGGGCGGCGACGACGTCAATCATCGATGTCTCGGAGATCACAGCCTTGGGCAAAGGGCGCGGCCGTGGCCTCAGACGGCGCATCGGCGGGTCCACCTACAATGCGCGCCTTGTTTCCCCATGGGTTTTGCGCGCAAGTTCGCCGGATGATGCTGGCCATTGCGGCAGCCTGCCCTGCGATTCCGTGCCTACTCCATTCTTGCGCAACGCTCCCGACTGGCTGCTCGACACCCTGGTGCTTCTGGTTGCGGCCATCTGCCTGCTCTGGGGCCTGGGCGGGCCACCCATTCGCGACAACAACGAGGCCCTGTATGCCGACATTGCATGGGCCATGGCGCGAGGTGGCTCCTGGATCATCCCGCATCTGGACGGGGTGCCCTATATCGAAAAGCCCCCGTTGCTGTACTGGCTCATGGCGACTGTGTTCAAGCTGTTCGGCGTGGGCGCGTGGCAAGCCCGCCTACCCGACGCGCTCGCTGCCTGGCTCACCAGTGCCGGCTGCATCGCCCTCGGCCGTCATCTTCGAGCACCAATCGCTGGGCGTTTCGCCGCGCTGGTGACGGGCACCGCGCTCGGCTTCGTGCTGATCGCGCGCACGATCTTATTTGACCCCCTCATGCTGCTGTTCTGGCTCAGCGCCTTTGCACTGGTCGTACTGGCCGTGCACGAGCGCAGGCGTGCCTGGCTGCGCGCGGCCGCCGTTCCCCTGGCACTGGCGACGCTCACCAAAGGCCCGGAGGCCCTTCTTCTTTTGGGTCTTATCGCCTTGCTGCAACTGCTCCTGGCCCCCGGCGCCTGGCAGCGTGGGGCGCTGCTGCGCTTTTACCTCGACCCATGGGCGATCGCGCTATTTGTGCTCGTGACCGCGCCATGGCATCTGGCGGCTGTGCACACGCAACCGGGTTTCGCCTGGTTCTACTTCGTCAACGAGACCGTCATGCGCTTCTTGGGCAAGCGCATTCCGGACGACTTCCACACCGGGCCCTGGTGGTATTACGGTCCCAAGTTGCTGATCGGCTTTTTGCAGTGGACCCCCGTATTGGCACTCCTGGCTTGGCGTGGCCCTGCCCTGCGTGCAGGCAACGCGCTCACGGCCTCGGCACGCTGGGCGCGTAATGCGGCAGCCGTGCTGACGGTGTTCTTTTCCATGGCGGGCAACAAGGGGGCGTATTACCTGTTGCCGGTCGTCCCGCTTGTGGCGTGGTGGCTGGCAGCGAAGCTGCAGAGCGCCTCGGACGAGGGCACCTTGGCGGACCTGCAGCCATGGCTGGGCGCGGGCGCCGCCCTGTTCGGCCTGAGCGCGTTTGCACTTTGGCTCGGATCATGGACGCCGGAACTGCACAGCCATCTCCTGCGCATTGGTTTGCCGCCCGCGCAGTTCGCTGCAGTACCCCACCTCATCATCGGGACTGCCGCGCTGGCCCTCCTGGGCGCTGGCATCCTGGCGGCCAGGCGCCTTGAGTTGGGCCTGCTGGTCTTCGGGCTCGCTGCGATCGTCATGGTGAATTTCGCCACCGATCTTGCCATCGCAAAAACATCGGACACCTCCCAGAAAAATGTGGCGGCAGCCATCCGCGCCGCCATGCCCGGGGGAGCGGAGGTGTTCTCCTGGCAGACGTTCGAGGATCACGATGCCTCCCTGCTGCTCTACGGCTTTCGCCCGCTCCTTGTCATCGACAGCACGAGCTCGGATCTGTGGTTCGGATGCCACCATACCTTGCAAGGCTCGCCGTGCGTAAGCCCCTTGGCGCTCGTTCAGGCACGCGCCGAAGGCCGCGCCGTGGCCATCTGGGTGTCGCGCTAGCGTCTGGCTGGTTTTCTTGAAACCGGCCTCGCCAAGGGGCTTCAGGCCATGGAGTTCAAGGACAGCGTGGTGTTCTACGGCCAACGGGCGCGGGGGTCACAGGCGCCTCTGCCAAAAAATCCCCCAACGCTGCCTTGAATTAGGCGCGCGCGACCCAAAATGCAGCAGGCAGTGCTGTTTTCGCATTGAAAATCCCTCCGACAATTCACGTCCCATGAGTCAAGCCGAACAACAATCCATTCCCGAACCGAGTCAGGTCGATCCCATGCCCAACGAGCAGGCCTCGGCCCCGGATGCACTCGAGCAAGCCCTCAAAGTGGCGCAAGATGAGCTCGATGCGTTGAAAGACCAGTTCCTCCGCGCGAAGGCCGAGGCCGAAAACACCCGCCGGCGAGCCGAGGAAGAAACCGCCAAGGCGCGCAAGTTTGCGGTGGAAAGCATGGCGCAGGAGCTGCTGCCGGTCAAAGACAGTCTTGAAGCGGCCATGGCGGACGAAAGCGGCAGCATCGAGGCGATCAAGAAGGGCGTCGACCTTACCCTCAGCCAGCTTCGCGGGGCGTTCGAGCGCAGCCGGATCCAAGAAATCGCGCCCGCTGTGGGCGAGCGTTTCGATCCCACGCGCCATCAAGCCATCGCATCCGTACCCGCGCAGCAGCCGGCGAACACCATCGTCAGCGTGCTGCAAAAAGGATATGTGATCGCCGAGCGCACGCTGCGCCCGGCACTGGTGACCGTCGCCGCGGCAGATGCCGCCGCAACGGGTGATAAGCCAGAGGCTTGAATCCGGCGTAACCACCTGCATTTATAGAGAAATTCGGGCACGTGACCGCGCAAGTGCGGTGACCCGGCCAGCCTCAGACGGCATCAACAACTAACGGAGTTCAACATGGCAAAAATCATCGGCATCGACCTCGGCACCACCAACTCCTGCGTCGCGGTGATGGAAGGTGGCACGCCGAAGGTCATTGAAAATAGCGAGGGCGCGCGCACCACGCCGTCCATCGTCGCCTACATGGAAGACGGCGAAATCCTGGTGGGCGCTCCAGCCAAGCGCCAGGCCGTCACCAATCCGAAGAACACGCTGTACGCAGTCAAGCGTCTCATCGGGCGCAAGTTCGAAGAGGCGGAAGTGCAGAAGGACATCGGCCTGATGCCATACAACATCGTCAAGGCCGACAACGGCGATGCTTGGGTGGATGTGCGTGGCAAGAAGCTTGCCCCCCCGCAGATTTCCGCGGAAGTGCTGCGGAAGATGAAAAAAACGGCGGAGGACTACCTCGGTGAACCGGTCACCGAGGCCGTGATCACGGTCCCGGCGTATTTCAACGACAGCCAGCGCCAAGCGACAAAAGACGCTGGACGCATCGCAGGCCTGGATGTCAAGCGCATCATCAACGAGCCGACTGCCGCGGCATTGGCATTCGGCCTGGACAAAGCCAGCAGAGGCGACCGCAAGATCGCGGTGTATGACCTCGGTGGCGGCACCTTCGATATCTCGATCATCGAAATCGCTGACGTTGAAGGCGAGAAGCAGTTCGAAGTCCTGTCCACCAACGGGGACACGTTCCTCGGTGGCGAGGATTTCGACCAGCGCATCATGGACTACATCGTGGCCGAGTTCAAGAAGGAATCGGGCGTGGATCTGTCCAAGGACGTGCTTGCGCTTCAGCGTCTGAAGGATGCGGCCGAGAAGGCCAAGATCGAGCTTTCGAGCAGCCAACAAACCGAAATCAACCTGCCTTACATCACGGCCGACGCCAGCGGGCCCAAGCATCTGAGCCTGAAGCTCACGCGAGCCAAGCTTGAAGCCTTGGTGGAGGAACTGATTGAACGCACCATCGAGCCCTGCCGCAAGGCCATCAAGGATGCCGGCGTGAAGATTGACGAGATCTCCGATGTCATCCTCGTGGGGGGCATGACGCGCATGCCCAAGGTGCAGGACAAGGTCAAGGACTTTTTCGGCAAGGAACCCCGCAAGGATGTGAACCCGGACGAGGCCGTGGCCGTGGGTGCTGCGATTCAGGGTTCGGTGCTGGCAGGCGACCGCAAGGACGTCCTGCTGCTCGACGTCTCCCCGCTATCCTTGGGTATCGAAACCCTGGGCGGCGTGATGACCCCCATGATCAAGCGCAATACGACCATCCCGACCAAGCACACCCAGGTGTACTCCACGGCGGACGACAATCAGCCTGCCGTGACCATCAAGGTGTATCAGGGTGAACGCGAACTGGCGTCGGGTAACAAGCTGCTTGGCGAGTTCAACCTCGAAGGCATTCCACCCGCGCCCCGTGGGCTGCCCCAGATCGAAGTGACCTTTGATGTCGATGCAAACGGCATCCTGCACGTCAGCGCAAAGGACAAGGGGACAGGCAAGGAAAACAAGATCACGATCAAAGCCAACTCCGGTCTGTCGGAAGAAGAAGTCCAGCGCATGGTGCGTGACGCCGAGGCCAATGCCGCCGAAGACCACAAGAAGCGTGAACTCGTGGATGCGCGTAACCAGGCCGATGCCGCCGCGCATAGCGTGCGTAAATCCCTGGCTGAGCATGGCGACAAGGTTGATGCAAGCGAAAAGGCAGCCATCGAGGCCGCGCTGAAGGATGTGGAAGAAGCCATCAAGGGCGAGGACAAGGCTGCTGTGGAGGCCAAGACCGAGGCTCTGATGCGTGTCAGCCAGAAGCTCGGCGAGAAAATGTACGCACAAGAGCAGGCTGCTGCTGCCTCGGCCGGTGCAGCGGGCGGGGCCTCGGCAGGCGGTGCGGGCGACGACACGGTCGTTGACGCCGAGTTCAAGGAGGTCAAGGACGGCAAGGCCTGATTGGCCTGCACTCCGATTGCGGGGAGGGTTTAATCACCCTCCCTTTTTGCGTTTTCGAACTGGATAGTTTCAAGCATGGCCAAGCGCGACTTTTACGACACTCTGGGCGTCTCCCGCGACGCTGACGAAGACACACTGAAGAAGGCCTACCGCAAGCTGGCCATGAAATACCACCCGGACCGAACCCAGGGCGATAAGGCGGCAGAGGAGAAGTTCAAGGAAGCCAAGCTGGCCTATGAAACCCTGTGCGACCCGCAAAAGCGTGCGGCCTACGATCGCTATGGCCACGCAGGGGTTGATCCGTCAGCAGGCATGGGCGGCGGCGCGGCTGGCGGGTTCGCCGATTTCGGCAATATTTTTGAGGAGATTTTCGGGGGTGGCGCACGGCAGCGCGGCGGTGCTCAGCAGGTCTACCGTGGCTCCGACCTGAGCTACTCGCTGACCTTGACGCTGGAAGAAGCAGCCCTGGGCTGCGCCAAGTCACTGCGCATACCGTCCTGGGATACGTGCGATGCCTGCGCTGGCAGCGGCGCCAAGCCCGGCACAAAACCCAAGACCTGTCCGACCTGTCACGGCAGCGGCGCCACGACCCAACGCATGGGTCCGTTCGCGATGCAGCACACCTGTTCCACTTGCGGGGGCACAGGCAAGATCATCCCCGAACCCTGCCCGACATGCCACGGCCAAGGACGCATTCAGCGGCAGAAAACTCTGGAAGTGAATATTCCGGCTGGGATCGATACCGGCATGCGCATCCGGTCCAGCGGCAATGGCGAGCCCGGCGTAAACGGCGGGCCTTCAGGCGATCTGTACGTCGAGATCCAGATCAAGCCCCATGCCCTGTTTGAGCGCGACGGTGACGACCTGCATTGCAAGATTCCGGTGAGCATGACGGCCGCCGCACTTGGTTCGCGCATTGAGGTCCCGACGCTGGCCGGCGTTGCCGAGATCGATCTGCCTGAAGGTACGCAGTCGGGCAAGACTCTGCGCCTGCGGGGCAAGGGCGTCAAGGGCCTTCACTCGGGTCACCCCGGGGATCTGTACTGCCACATTGAGGTCGAGACGCCTGTGCGCCTGAGCGAGGAGCAGCGACGCCTGCTGGAGCAACTTGACGAATCCTTCAAGCGCGGAGGCGACCGCCACTCACCCGCCGGCAAGACTTGGGCCGACAAGGTGCGCGCGTTTTTTAAATAGGCCGGTGCTCGCGGGTGCGACAATCTGCGGCTTCGCCTCTCTTCACCGAACCACGATCAGCCATGGAAGCCGAACAACTCAACGCCCTGTCCTCCCTTCTGCGCGACCTGTCCGAGCGCACCAGGCTGCTTCGGGGGTATCTTTGACTACGATGCCAAGGCTGCACGTCTGAGGGAAGTCAGCGCCGCGCTCGAGGACCCCAAGGTCTGGGACGATCCCAAGCGGGCGCAGGAGCTGGGCAAGGAGAACCGCGGCTTGGAGGCCGTCGTTCTGGAGATTGACCGCATCGAGCGCGAGCTTGCCGATCAGCACGAACTGTTTGACCTGTCACGCGAGGAAAACGACGACGCGACCCTGCAGTCGATCGAGGCTGATGCACAGGCTACCGCCAAACGCGTGGAGGACATGGAGTTTCGTCGCATGTTCTCCAATCCGATGGACGCTGGCAACTGCTTCATCGATATTCAGGCCGGCGCCGGTGGCACTGAAGCCTGCGATTGGGCATCCATGCTGCTGCGGCAATACCTGCGGTACTGTGAGCGCCAAGGCTTCAAGGTCGACGTGCTGGAAGAGTCGTCGGGTGACGTCGCCGGCGTCAAGAGCGCGTCGATCAAGGTCGAAGGCGACTACGCCTACGGCAAGCTGCGCACCGAGACGGGCGTGCACCGGCTCGTGCGCAAGAGTCCGTTCGACTCCTCGGGTGGACGCCACACCAGCTTTGCCAGCGTGTTCGTCTATCCCGAGGTCGATGATTCGATCGAGATCGACATTAACCCTGCCGACGTGCGCATCGACACCTTCCGCGCCAGTGGAGCCGGTGGCCAGCACATCAACAAGACCGACTCCGCCGTGCGCATCACCCACGTTCCCACCGGGATCGTCGTGCAATGCCAGAACGACCGCTCGCAGCACAAGAACCGTGCCGAAGCCTGGTCGATGCTGCGTTCGCGCCTTTTTGAGCATGAGTTGCGAAAGCGCCAGGCCGAGCAGCAAAAGCTGGAGGACAGCAAGAGCGACGTGGGCTGGGGCCACCAGATCCGCTCCTACGTGCTGGATCAGAGCCGCATCAAGGATCTGCGCACGGGGGTGGAAATGTCGAACACACAAAAAGTGCTTGACGGCGACCTCGACGAATTCATCTCCGCCAGCCTGAAGCAAGGGCTCTGAGCCTTGCACGGGATCTGGCCCTCCCAGACGATGCTTCACTCCGATGACCACCATGCGCACAGACCAAGCCCCCGTGATCTCCCGGCTGCAATACGCCAAGCCGGCCTATGCCATCGACCAGGTCACCCTGGAATTCGATCTCGACCCCGACCGCACCCGCGTGAAGAGCCGCATGCAGGTGCGCCGCAACGCTGATGCAGCACCGGACGCGCCACTGCTACTCGACGGCGAGGACATCAACCTGCAATCGCTCATGGTCGATGGCAAGCCGTGGGTTTATGCAACCACGGAGACCGGTATCCGCCTGGAGAAAGTTCCAGACGCCTTCGAACTCAACATTGTCAACACATGCGCCCCACGCGCCAACACGCGCCTGTCGGGTCTTTATCTGTCGGGGAACGCGTTTTTCACGCAATGCGAGGCTGAGGGCTTTCGCCGCATCACCTACTGGCCCGACCGGCCAGACGTGATGAGTCGGTTCACCGTGGTGCTGCGCGCGGATAAGACGCACTACCCGGTGCTGCTGTCAAATGGGAACCTCAAGAGCCAGCGCCCGCTCGATGACGGCCGACTGGAAGCCGTGTGGGAAGACCCCTTCCCGAAGCCCTGCTACCTGTTCGCGCTCGTCGCCGGCCGGCTGGTCTGCCGCGAACAGCGCATGACAAGCCGAGACGGCCGCGAGCATCTCCTGCAGGTCTATGTGCGTGAGGGAGACCTGGACAAGACCGAACACGCCATGCGCTCGCTGGTTCACGCCGCAGCCTGGGACGAGCAGCGATTCGGCCTCAGCCTGGACCTTGACCGCTTCATGATCGTTGCCGTCAGTGATTTCAACATGGGCGCGATGGAGAACAAGGGACTGAATGTCTTCAACACCAAGTACGTGCTGGCCAATCCCGCCACGGCCACAGATGCCGATTTTCAAAACATTGAGTCGGTGGTGGGCCACGAATACTTCCACAACTGGACCGGCAACCGCGTCACCTGCCGCGATTGGTTCCAGCTCAGCCTGAAGGAAGGACTCACCGTATTCCGCGACCAGGAGTTCAGCCAGGATCTCGCTGCGGCCAGCGGCGGCGAGTCGGCCCGTGCAGTCAAACGCATCGAGGATGTGCGCGCCCTTCGTGCCGTGCAGTTCCCCGAAGATGCTGGCCCGATGGCACATCCGGTGCGGCCCGACAGCTACGTGGCAATCGACAATTTCTACACGCCTACCGTCTACGAAAAAGGCGCTGAAGTCGTGCGCATGATGCACACCCTGGTGGGTCGCGAGGGATTTGCCGCGGGCATGAAGCTCTATTTCGCGCGCCACGATGGCCAAGCCGTGACCTGCGACGATTTCCTGACCGCCATGGCCGACGCCAATCCGACCACGGCCTTGAGTGGCCATCGAACCCAATTCGGGTTGTGGTACGCGCAAGCGGGTACGCCGCACGTGCGGGCGACCGGCCACTACGACTCTGACACACGAACGTACACGGTCTCGCTGAGCCAGATGACCCCGCCAACACCTGGGCAGAATGAAAAGCAGGCCCAGGTCATTCCCGTGCGCATCGGGCTTGTGGCCAGCGATGGCCGTGCCCTGACATTCCGTTCGCACGGTGCCCACACCGCCCAGAGCGACTCCTTGCTGGTGCTGACCCAGCCCGAAGAAACTTTCGTACTTCACGATGTGGACGCAGAGCCCATCCCGTCGCTGCTGCGGGA
>JAGWOZ010000113.1 GCA_028870715.1 Betaproteobacteria bacterium
GGAGTTTGCGCTGGTCAAGGGTACCTGGACCGTCAATGGCGAGCTCGTGCGCCCGCAAGATATCCGTAGCACGGCGCTGATGACGATCGAAGGCGAACTTGACGACATTTCAGGCGCCGGCCAGACGCAGGCCGCGCACGATCTGTGCACGGGCATCCCGGCCGAGGATCGCACGCATTACACGGTCCCCGGCGCCGGTCACTATGGCATCTTTGCCGGCCGCCGATGGCGCGAGCTGACCTATCCGCGTGTGCGGGACTTCATCGCCACGCATCGGGCAGGTGCCGGGCGCAGTGCCGCACCACGCCGCCGCACGGCCTGATGCGGTGACCGGAGGCGATTGGGGCTGCAGGGTCGAGGCCTGAGCTTTGCGCATGCCCAGCCCGAGCCTCTCCTGGTCACAAGCTCGCCTGGCTGAGCTCGTCGACGCCGCGTTGCCGCAAACCCAGTGCACCCGCTGCGGCTTCCCCGATTGCCGCGCTTATGCGGAAGCGATTGCCACAGGCCAGGCGAAGATCAATCAATGCCCCCCTGGCGGGGCTGAGGGCGTCGGGCGACTGGCCGCCATCACCGGTCTCCCCGCCGAGCCTCTGAATCCGGCCAACGGCCTCGAATCGGCGCGCCGTGTCGCGGTGATTGACGAGGCCTGGTGCATCGGTTGCACGCTTTGCATCCAGGCCTGCCCCGTGGATGCCATTGCCGGGGCAGCCAAGCGCATGCACACCGTGCTTGCCGATTGGTGCACCGGGTGCGAGCTCTGCCTTGCGCCCTGCCCAACCGATTGCATCAGTCTGCTGCCCCTGCCCGAGGCCGATCATGGCGACAAGACCGGTTGGGCCGCCTGGAGCGCGCAACAAGCCGACGATGCACGACGCCGCTATGCAGCGCGCACAGCCCGCCTGGAGCGAGTCGCCAGCGAGCGTGCACAGCGCCTGCGCGACAAGGCCCAGGGCCGCCCGGGCCCACCCGACGACAAGACTGACCCCGCTGCGGGCGCCATGGAGCAGCAGCGCAAACAATCCATGATTGCCGAAGCGCTCGAGCGCACGCGCCAGCGCCAGGCAAGTCGCCGACGCTGACAGGCCACGGCCCGTGTGACTGCCGCCAATCGGGATTCCCAGCGACAATTGCGCATCATGAACAAAGCCGACATCGAGACCCTGTTCGCCCGGCTCCAGGCAGCGAACCCCCATCCCCGCAGCGAGTTGCACTACCGCAATGCGTTTGAGCTGCTCGTCGCCGTGGTCCTGTCCGCGCAGGCCACCGATGTGAGCGTCAACAAGGCCACCCAGGGACTGTTCGCCGCCGCCCCTACACCACAGCTCATGGTGGCGCTGGGGGAGGACGGGGTCGCCGAGAAGATCCGCACCATAGGCCTGTACCGAACCAAGGCCCGGAACGTTGTCGGCCTCAGTCGCATCCTGGTCGAGCAACACGATGGACACGTTCCGGCCTCGCGCGAAGCGCTTGAAGCTCTGCCTGGCGTGGGGCGCAAAACGGCCAACGTGGTGCTCAATGTTGCCTTCGGCCAGCCAACCCTGGCGGTGGACACGCACATCTTCCGCGTTGCCAACCGCTTGGGCCTGGCGCGCGGCAAGACGCCGCTTGAGGTGGAGACCAAGCTGCTGAAGGTGGTACCGGAGCGCTTTCGCCACGATGCCCACCACTGGCTGATCCTCCACGGTCGCTATGTCTGCAAGGCCCGCAAACCGGACTGCTGGCGCTGCGCACTTGCCGACCTGTGCCCCTACAAGCCCAAGACGCCCCCGCCGAAGGCGTGATGCGAGGCTCCCAAGCCATGCACAGGGCATTCCGGCCCCCGACCCGACCCGATGCCAAGCGATCGTGGCCCCTGCACCGATTTGGCCTGTGCTCCCGACTGCTGGTGTTGGCCGTCTGCATGCTCGCACAAGCTGCGCAGGCCGGGATCGTGGTGCGCGACGACCGCGGACAACGGGTCACGCTCGCCCATCCGGCGCGACGCATCGTTGCGCTATCTCCGCAATTGGTGGAGCTGGCCGACGCGGCCGGTGCGGGCCGGCAGCTGATTGCGTCCATTCGCGGAGCCGACTGGCCGGATTCGGCCAAGTCCCTGCCGCGCGTGGGCGATGCGTTCGCCATCAATCTGGAGGCCGTCGTTGCCCTCAAACCTGATCTGATCCTTGCCTGGCGGTCGGGAACACCGCCGCGTCAGATCGATGCCCTGCAGCGCCTGGGCGTTCCCGTGTACTGGAGCCAGACTGACAGTCTGCAGGGGATTGCCTCGACAGTGCAGCGCATCGGCGAACTGGCGGGCACCGTGCCCACGGCAGCGCGCTGGACGCGTGCCTTTGATGCGCGCCTGGCTGCCCAGCGCGCGCGCTACGCGCATCAGCCACCGGTGCGCGTGTTCTACCAGGTGTGGCCCGATCCGCTGATGACGGTGGGCGGCCCGCAACTCCTCAACCAGGTCATCACGCTGTGCGGGGGCGTCAATCCGTTTGCCAGCCTGCCGGTTCTCGCGCCGAGCGTCAGCCGCGAAGCGGTGATCGCAGCCGATCCGCAACTCATCGTTGCCGCCAGCCGCAACCGGGCTGCGCTCGACGCGTGGATTCAGTACGGGCAAATCAGTGCTGTGCGCCACCGCCAGCTGATGCTGCTCGACCCGCACCTGCTGCCGCGCATGGGCGCGCGCGTGCTCGATGGCGTGGCGCAGCTGTGCGTGGCCATCGAGCGCGCGCGGCAGGTCGACGGCCAGTCGACACCCGCCGCGTCAAAGCGGTAGCCACAATGGCGGTCCGTCGCCGCGCTCCACGCGCGTCCAGCTGCAGCGGTAAAGCCGCTCGAGTGTTTCGGCGTTGAGGACTTCGGCAACCGGCCCTGCGACCCAGTGCCCGCCCGGTACCAATCCCAGCACATGCGTGGCCAGGTGTGCCACCCAGTTCACATCGTGCGCAGCGAACACGATGGCTTGCGCGCCGAATTCACCGAGCAAACGGGCAACCACGCCTTGATGCGCAGGGTCCTGGAAGCTCACCGGCTCATCCAGCAGCAGGACTGGGGCCTGCTGCGCCAGCACTTGGGCCAGCGCCACGCGCTGGCGTTCCCCGGCTGACAGCGCGAGCACGTGGCGGTGTGCCAGATGGCCGGCGTCCACCCGCTGCAGCCAGGCCAGCGCCGACTGCTCGTCGGCGCTGGCCTGCGCCAGCATCACGGCATGCAGCACGGCGATGCCAAAGCGATCGCGTGGCTGGCTCGGCAGGAAGGCGCGCTCGCGTGCCAACTCGCGCGGCGAATACGCGGCCAGCGCCCGTCCGTGCAGAGTCACCGGGAAGGGCCCTGTACCCAGACCCGCCATGTGCCTCAACAGCGTGGACTTGCCCGCACCGTTGCGGCCCAACAAAGCCCAGCGCTCGCCGCTTCTCACGCTCAGGCTGAGTTGACGCAAAAGCAGACGGCGGCCGATGCGCAGGTCCAGGCGATCGACCGCTAGGGCCGCGGCAGGCGCACTCATCGCGGCTGCCGCACCAGAAGCACGATAAACACCGGAGCGCCGATGAGCGCCGTGATGGCTCCCACCGGAAGCTCGTAAGGCATGGCGACACCGCGCGCCAGCGCATCAGCCGCGAGCACCAGCGCACCACCAAGCATGGGCACGGCCCAGCTTTGCTGGCGCATGCGCACCACGCCGAACATCCGCAGGACATGGGGCACGACGAGGCCCACAAAGCCGACGGCCCCGGCCTCAGCCACGGCTGCACCGGTGGCCAAGGCCGCCAGAAGGACCAGGCCCAGGCGCAGGCGATGCACAGGCTCGCCGAGCAACCACGCATGCTCGCTCCCCAATGCCAGCCGATCCAGGGCCCGCGTCCACAGGCCCAAGGCACCGGCCAGCACAAGCGCGAGCGGGCAAAGCCAGGCACCAAATCTGGCGCCCGCCAGATCCCCCACCAGCCAGAACACCGCCCCCCGCAGGCTTTGGTCCGGCACAAGCGCCAGAAGCAGCGTGGAGGCTGCACCGAATACCGCCGAGAGCATGGCGCCAATAAGGATGAGCTGCGCCGGGGCTTCATCGTCGGGACTGGCCAAGGCGCGGCGGCCCAACAGCATCAACAGAGCCAGCGCCAACAGCGCTCCGCCCACGCTACCCAGCCACAGCAGGCCGCCGAACCACACCAGCATCGCAATGGCACCCATACCCGCTCCAGCGGAGGCGCCGAGCACATACGGATCAGCCAAAGGGTTGCGCAACACAAGCTGCATGGCCAGGCCCGCCTCGGCAAGCAATGCGCCGGCGCCGGCGCCGGCCAGCACGCGCGGAATGCGCAACTGCTCGATGATGCTCCAGTTCCAGCCCCCTGCCCCGACGCTCAACCCCAGGACAATCGAGGCGCCGAGAGCCGCCGCCATCACGGCCAGCAACAACCCGTTGCGAGGCTCGATATGGCGCGCGACCAGTTGCGGGGCTTGGTCAATGGCGGGAGCGGACATGCGTGAGGGCCACAGTCGATTGCACAGTCGGTTGATCGGTCACAAACCCAGCGGGTGCCAAGTCAGACCCACGAATACCCCGAAGGGTTCACGGTTATAGCCGTAAACCATCTGGTAGTTCTTGTCGAACAGATTCTGCACCCGCGCGTTCCAGCTCCACTGCGCCGTAATGGCGCCGCTGGCCGTCAGATCGACGGTGGTGTAACTGCCGAGGACGGCATCGGTGGCCGGGTACGCGCTGTAGTTCTCGTCCATGCGTGGCCCGCTGTAATGCACGGCAGCGCCAAGCAGCACGCTGCCCATTGCGTGATTGATTGCCACATTCGCCAAACTGCGGGCGCGGCGCTGCAGCGTGGGGTTACCGGGCTTGGTCAGGTCAACCGGCTGCTGCAACGTGAGATTCGCCTCATACGCCCAGTTGTGCCAGCTCCCACGCCCCGTCAGCTCCAGCCCTCGCGTGCGGCTGCGCGCAACGTTCTGAAAGGTCCCACCCAAATATTGCCACTGGTCGGTTGCCTGGGTCTGGAACAGCGTGGCGCGCCAGACGTTGGGACCTCGAGACCATTGCAGGCCGCCCTCTGCCGAGTGCGCTTTCTCGGGGCGCAAGTCCGGATTGCCTCCATTGCCAATGTCATACAGGTAGCCCAAAGGCGGCGCGTTGAACGCTGTGGAATAACTGGCAATCGCTTTGAACCCACCCCCAAGCTGGCGCCCATATCCCAGGTAGCCGGTGTTCTGGCCGGAATAGCCATCGATGCTGTCGTGGCGCACGTTGAACTGCAGCGCATTGCCGTCGAACGCTCCATTCAAGCCGGCAAACAGCGCCTTTGCGGTGCGCGTGCGATCCAGCGAGCCCGCGTAGCCGTATCCGTAGTCATAGCGACCCGTGATGCCTTGATGCTGGACTTGCAGACCGCCGGTCGCCGTCCAGCCTTTGCCCAGCTGCACGACGTTGCGCCACGACAATTGATCGACGCGGGTCCGGTAGTCGCTGGTGAAGGAGCCCGCGTTGGCATTGGTTGTGGTCTGCTGGCTGAGATCGAGATGGGACAACCAGTTCGGGTTGATCTGGTTGTCACTGAAAAGCTGACCAAGCTGCTGTCGGACCTGGCCCGCATTCTCGGTGTTGTCATAGGTATAGCGGCCTTCGCTGCTGAATGCGCGCAGCCCCATACGCTGGCCCGCAGCCCATTCCTGCACGACGCTGCCATGCGCCGTCGTATTGCGGTATCCGTCAGCCTGATCGGGCAGGCCTGATTGGCTCGGATTTTGCGAAGGGATGCCCTGCGTGGTGTAGCGGCTGACTCCGGCCTGCAGCGCCGTCTTGCCGAGCTGCCCACTGGCGTTGGCCGAGGTCGTCGTCGTATCACGGCTACCCACCGTGACCGACACGGATCCTTGGGGTTTGCGGCTGCCCTCGCGCGTTGTGATGAGCACCACGCCGCCAATGGCGCCTGAGCCGTAGATGGCCGAGACATTGCCGTGGATGATCTCGATGCGCTGAATCTGGTCGGTGGTGAGATTGTTGAGATAGGCCACGCCGGTGGAGTCCTGCGCATTCAGCGGCACACCGTCAAGCAGCACCAGCACGTCAGGCCCGCTGAAGCCGCGCACGTACACGTTGGCACTTTGCCCGGGCCCTCCATTGGAGGTGACCTGAACACCGGCAACCTGCTGCAAAAGCGTTGTGACGTTCTGCGCTGCGTAGTCCTCGATCTGCTCACGGGTGATGACGCTGACGCTGGGCAACGCCGTGGACAGGGGCTGGGGGTAGCCGGTGGCGGACACCACCACCGGAGGCAGCAAGGAGGCGCTGCCCGGCGCCAACTGTGCGTGAGCCACAGCGCAGGACAGCGCTGCAGGCAGAAACAGGACGGCCTGCCTGGCCCGTGCGGGCATGGTTGCGCGCCAGGCGCCCAAGCGGGCTGCGTCGCAGCGTGGTTGGGAAATGCGCGCTGGCGCCTGGGCCGATGCGGGCGTGGACGAAAAACGGGCGGTTTTCATGGGATTGCATTGGATCGATGGCGGCTTCCGCGCTCCCCCGCACGGTTGACCGAAACCGAAAACCGCATCGCCCCGACTGCAAGCCACGCGAGCCCGAACTGCGCTGCGTCAAGCAACTCGGGCACCTCACCTGCCTCACCCCGGGCAGCGCTACGGTTTTCGCCTGTTGGCCGGTATCCGGGCTGGCGGATCTCCCCCATGCGCCTTCCCAGCATCCTTGCGGATAACCAGTGGCTCCATGCATGGGAGCGGCAGGCTCGCGCCTGCATCCACGTACCGTTGCGGGGGCAGCACAGGTTGCGATGACACCTCGAGGTGCACACCACCCTGTTTCCCGTTTAACTGCGCGACATGACACGCCGCGCAAGCACCAACCCCGCTATCGTATTGAATTTCGCCGCCGAACCCTCACGCCATGGCTAGAATCGATCGCATGCATCCCGCAACGCCCGCCACCGACTTCACCGCCCAGTTCGACGATCTTGCCGACAAGGTCGATCGTCTGGCCCTGCGCCATGCCGAGCTCAAGCGCACCAATGCCCTTTTGCAGGAGCGCATACGGCAGCTCGAGGCGGAGCGCGACAGCCTGCGCATGCGCCTCACCGAGGCGCGCACCCGCGTTGACCACCTGCTGGCGCGCCTTGACCCGCCGGATGCGCAGGCCACGCCCAATCACCCCGCCTGAGCCGGACTGCCGGCCTGGGCCTACTTTGCGAGACACCACCGTGAGCAGCGCGACGCTTGAAGTGACCATCATGGGCCAAAGCTACGTCCTGGCCTGCCCCGAGGGCGAGCAGGACGCGCTACGCGAAGCCGTGACCGAGGTGGATCGGGAGATGTGCAGCATCCGTGATTTGGGGAAAATCCGCGCGCGTGAACGCATCGCTGTCCTGGCGGCTCTCAACCTCGCACACGCCAAGCGCCTTGCCGCGGCCGGCGTTCCAGCCTCGGCGTCGGGCGACGCGACGATCGCCGACCTGCCCGCGCGGCTGCGGCAGGTGCAGCAAAAGCTTGATGCCGCACTCGACAGCGACGGGCAGTTGCTCTGAGTCCGGGCTGCGCTGCCAGCACGCTTGCGCGCTCACCCCTACAATCGCCGCTGTCTGCCTGGCCTCGCCGATCAGGCATTTCTTGAACCGATGCGCTTTGCCTCGGGCTTGGAAGATCCCACATGGGCGCGCAGTGTCTCGCGCAGACGCTCCCGAAGTGTGGTGACCTTGCCCACCTGTCCCAACAGGGTTCAGGGATCAATGGTCGGCAGGGTTCGGGCAGACACCTCATTGCGCGCTCAGGTGCACGCCACCTGAGCTCCTCATACAAATCCCCCGAACGATATGCCTTGGCCGTTCCTGCTTGAACTGATGGTGCTCGGTTCCTTTACCGGGTTCATGGCCGGCCTGCTTGGCATTGGTGGCGGCATGCTCCTGGTGCCGTTTCTCACCTTGATGTTCACGCGCGAGCACTTCGGCGCGGATCTCATCGTGCATATGGCGATCGCCACCTCGTTGACCACCATTCTGTTCACCTCGGCGTCGAGCGTGCGCGCGCACCACCGGCGCGGCGCCGTGCGCTGGGGTATTGCGGCGTGGATGGGCGCAGGCGCGGTGCTTGGCACCTTCATCGGAGCCCAAGTCGCCGGACTGCTCAAATCGGGCTGGCTTGCAATGTTCTTCGCCGTGTTCGTCGGTCTTTCAGCGCTGCGCATGCTGCTGTCGGGCCACACCCCAGCTGCGGAAGTCCCCGAGTCGCTCCCGCCCAAGCCCGCCTTGATGGGAGCTGGCAGTCTCATTGGTTTCATCTCCTCGCTGGTCGGCGCAGGCGGAGGCTTTCTCACCGTACCGTTTCTGAGCTGGCGCGGCGTGCACATGCGCAATGCCGTTGCCACCAGTGCCGCGATGGGTTTTCCCATTGCGGCTGGCGGCCTGGTCGGGTATGTCCTGGCCGGCCAGCATGCCTCGGGGCTGCCGCCTTACTCGCTAGGGTTCGTCTATCTGCCGGCGCTCTTTGCCTGCGCCGCCACCAGCGTGCTGATGGCACCGGTGGGGGCAAGCGTTGCGCATCGACTGCACGTGCGGTCGCTGCGACGCGTGTTTGCGGTCTTGCTGTTGGGTTTGGCCAGCTACATGCTGTGGAAAGGCGTGCACGCCTTGAGCTGGATTGCCCATTGACCCAGTGCGCGACAAGCACGGTCCTTCAGGGCGGGGAAGGATAGCGCGGATGCCACAGGCATCCTTGTCGGGCTTGCGGGGTGTTCGCTTGTGCTGTGCATTTATCCTGCAATGAAGGACGGGGCACGCCCGGATCGCCTGCCAAGTGAGTGGTGCAGCAAGGCCGCCAGCAACAGGAACCCGCCGAAGCGACTCATCCCGCTCGATGCAGGGGCGAGCGCCGTAGGAATCTCTGCCCTTTCCGCGCAAGCGGTGGCAACAGCCAAGGGCATGGAGGGTGTCAACGCGTGAGACACAACGCAAGCATTGCGGCATGGGACGGCGACGCGCCCATGTGGGTGCTGGACACCAATGTCGTGCTCGACTGGCTGGTGTTTGATGACCCTGCCATGCAGCAGGCCTCGGCCTGGCTGAGAAGTGGCCGAGCGCTTTGGCTGGCCACGGATGCGATGCGTGAGGAAGCCCTGGAAGTTGCTGCGCGACCGGTGTTTGCCAGGCACGGCCGGGCCGCCGACATGTGCGCGAGGATTGCCGCTGCCTATGGTGACCATGCCCGCATGCTGCCTCCGGCCGTTGCCACGAACTTGCGATGCGCGGACCAGGATGACCAGCTATTCGTCGATCTGGCTTTGGGGCAGCGGGCAACGCTCCTGCTCACGCGGGACCGGGCGCTGCTTGCCCTTGCCGCTGCAGCGCGCATCCGAGGGCTGTCCATCGCAAGGCCCCAGGATGTGCCGTGGGCGCTGCAGGGGCAGGCCCGAATGGTCTCAGGCAGGCATGCCTTTGCTGAGGCGTGCCCTGCGGCGCTCGGCCCAGACGATCATGGCGACACCCAACGCGATCAACGGCAGCGATAGCAGCTGCCCCATGGTGAGGCCGAACCAGAGGTAGCCGAGAAAGGCGTCCGGCTGACGGAAAAACTCCGCGGTGAAACGCGCAAGCCCATAACCCAGCGCAAAGCAGCCCGCGATATAGCCGCGAGGACGCTCCTTGCGCGACAGCCACCACAGCACCGCGAACAGCAGGATACCCTCGAGGAACATCTCATAGAGCTCCGATGGGAACCGTGGCACCATGCTCCCGGACTCGGGGTAGATCATCGCACCAGGCCACCACGCAGGCGCCTGCCGGCCCCACAATTCACCGTTGATGAAGTTGCCGATGCGACCGAAGGCCAGCCCTGGCGGCACCAGCGGTGAGACAAAGTCCATGAGATCCAACCACGAAACCTTTCGCGTCCACGCAAACCATCCGGCAGCCGCCATGACGCCCAGCAGTCCGCCGTGAAAGGACATTCCGCCATCCCAGACTGCGACGATCTGGGCAGGGTGAGCCAAGTAATAGTCGGGCTGGTAGAACAGCACATAGCCGATGCGTCCGCCAAGGATGACGCCCAGCACCCCGGCAAACAGCAGATCCTCGATGTCCCGCGAAGTCCAGCCATAACGGGCGTAGGGCTGATCCTTGAGGCGCCGTTTGGCGAGCAGCCAGAAGCTGAGGAAGCCCAGCAGGTACATGATGCCGTACCAGTGGACCTCAATGGGCCCGAGCTTGAGGGCAATGGGGTTGAAATTGGGATGAATTAGCATGGAAGCGAAGTGTACGGGTGTTGTTTGACTGCCCACCAAAAGGGCCGCCGCGTTAGCTGATACGACAGCTTCAGACGGCACCGGTTCACCCCATTTTCGTTTCGTTTCAGCCTGCGAGCTTTCGCACTGCCATTTCTGCCATTTCCATGACCGACAAACTCCGTTCTGCCCACATCACCGAAGGTGTTGCCCGTGCGCCCAATCGCTCGATGTTTTACGCGATGGGCTACAAAAAGGCCGATTTCGCACATCCGATGATTGGCATTGCCAATGCGCACTCCACCATCACACCATGCAATTCCGGCCTGCAAAAGCTTGCCGATGCGACCGAAGGCCAGCCCTGGCGGCACCAGCGGTGAGACAA